>NC_017068.1:2701840-3003680 GCF_000284095.1 Selenomonas ruminantium subsp. lactilytica TAM6421
ATCCATGCGCCGGAAGATTCCTACCTGACTGTCGCTCTCATGATGCCATTGGGCCACACCGGCGCTTACCGTCACCTGATGCTGCGGCAGGAATTTGTACCCTGCCACCAAAAGGCGGATCTTCTCTGCCAAATCTCCGGCATTGACGATGCTGAAAGCGGGACAATAGATGACGAACTCCTCTCCGCCCCAACGGAAGAATTCCTGATCTTCACCCAAAGTTTGCCGCACGAGTTCAGAGAATTGCCGCAGTACCTGATCACCAGCCTCATGACCATATGTATCATTGATATCTTTGAAATAGTCAATATCCAGCATGATCAGAGAAAAATCCTTCCGCCTCTCAATCTGCTGCCGGATAAAATCTTCAAAAGCGCCGCGATTCCGGCAGCCGGTCAATTCATCCATTTCCGCCCGCTTCATGGCAGCTGCAATCTCTCCCATCAGATCCTCGGCATGGGCCTCAAGCTCCTGCTCATGAAGGATCTGTTCCCGGATCATACAGACCACAAAGGCAACACAGGCATAGATTCCCATCGGCAGCAGATAGATATGCCAATGCCAGAAGCGCTTATAGAGCAAAAAGCCATCCACAAGCCCCAGTGTTGCCAGCACCACCATGGGGAAAAGAGCATACTTGGCATATTCGTTGCCCCGCCTGACAGACTCCCACATACTGCGGAACACGATGGACTGCAGCACCAGCAAGGTGCCATAGAAAAGCTGCTTGCCCAGGACCAGACCATCATAGCCCAGCAGCTCTGCCGTCAGCACCACAGCAGCCAGCAAGGCATAAATCCACACCGACCACCGCACTGCAGGCCGCAGATCTTCCTCCAAGATCTCCACCACTATAGCATTGGCCGCCACAGGCAAAAGATAACAAAGGAAATTCTCCAAAAAACGCCAGACCACCGGCACATCCCAAAGGAGCTGCTTCACATTAGACAAGCTCACGGTCCAGACCGTCATCATCAACATGAACACCAGCAGTTTGCAATTCATCCGCCGCCAAGCCGAGCGATGCAGGATATACATCAGGGTTATCATCCCTAGCAGCACTGCCACCGGCAAGGTCACCACATAGGCAAAATCTGTGGCAAATATCCGCCGGGCCTGTGCTTCATTGGTGTCGAGGATAAAATTATTGAATACACCCAATTGATGAGGATAATCGGCGTAAAAGTGAAAGAGCAGCATCGTATCATGGGTAAGCGGCGGCAGTTCCACCAGATGCCATTTATTGCCATGGCCCAAAAAGCGCGGGGCAAAATCCCCATCCTCATAAATCTTGCTGCCTTCTACAAAGACCTCCACTGCCTGCCCGCTGGTGGCAAACAGCAGCGTATTCTCTTGGGGATTCAAGGGGGACAGCGGCACCTCCAGCCAAATCTCATGAGCATTGCCCAGAGCTGGAGAACGGAAACTATGGATATCAAAGTAACGCCATTTTCCCTGGCTCTCTGACGTCAGATACTGCCAGTCACTGCCAATAACCGCAGCTCTGGTCACAGCACTGCCAAAAACAAGCACCACAAAGAGGCATAGAACTGCTGCGCAAAACCGCCTCATAGTCTATGCCCCCTTCTAATAGTTATCCCAGCCCCAATCCCTTGGCTTAACTATTCGCTATAAAGATGCCTAATACCTGCTATATTTTTTATTCGGTCCCCTCTTCATTATAAAGATTTTTGAACCAATGCATATTGTTCCTGGGTTCACGGCACACCCGGTTGCGTCCCGTGCGCTTGGCTGTATAGAGGGCGTCGTCCACCCGTTTCAGCAGCTGCGTCGCAGAATCCGTCACGCCATGCCAGGAAGCCACACCGATACTGCAGGTGATATTGCACTTTTCATGGATCTTGGCCATACTCACCTGCACCCTCAGCCGTTCAGCAATCATCATGGCCTCTTCTCCCGTGCAATGCTGGAAAAGGATAAGGAACTCCTCCCCGCCCCAACGGACAAAAAGGTCTTTCTTCTTGATATGACTGCGGACAACCTCAGCAAACCCGGCCAAAACCTCATCCCCGACCTCATGGCCAAAGGTATCGTTGACATGCTTGAAAAAATCAATATCCAGCATGATGATGGAGAAGGGCTCCTCCTCCTTCTGATGACGGAAGATTTCCTCCGCCAGCACGGCTTCCAGCTTATTGCGGTTATAGCACTGCGTGAGATTGTCCCTGACAGCCTTCTCCATTGCCTGGCTGACCTCCTGCTGCAGGCCGGTATTACGACTCATCAGCGTCCGCTCCCGCTTGATCTGATGACGCACGATAAAGACGACAAACACACATAGTGAAAGCGTGGTATAGGGCAGCACATAGCCCTCCATCAGGACCTTATGACCGTAGAGGGAAATACCGTCGATGGTTCCGGCCCCCGCCATAAATACCAATGGCACCGACACGGCCCGGGCATACATATTCCCCTGATGGGCCGACCGCCAGATGGCATAAAGGGCTATTCCCTCCATGACAGGCAGCAGGAAATAGAAGGCAGCCTGACCACGGCTCATGCCGTTAAAACCGAGGAATTCCGCACTCAGCACGCCCAAAAAGAGGACAATGTAGATAAATACCGTCCAGCGCACCATGCGCTTGTAACTCGTGTCCACCACCTGAAAGATCACCATATTGGCCAGCAACGGCAGCAGATACTCGGCCGACTGCATGCAGAAACGCCAAAACACCGGTGCATCCAGCACGTACTGCTTGGAATTGGTGGCACAGACCATCCAGCATAAAAAAGTAAAGATAAAAGCAATAAAGGATTTATAAAGGCGTTTTGGCGCAGCAGGGCTGGTTGCATAGATCAGGATCATCACCAGCATAAAGCCAGCCAACGGGATATTCATGGCATAGGGAACATCCTGCCGGAAGATACGCAGAACCTGCTCCACATTGCTGTCCAGCCACATCTTGCCAAAATAGCCCAGACTATGGGCCGATGCCGAATATGCATGCAGCCGCAGCTCTTTTCCCCCCGCATCATCGGGGATACTGACAATATGCCAGCGCTGGCCATAAGACATAAAGGATGGTTTGAGCTCCCCATAGCGATAGATACATTCATCATCCAGCCAGACCTCAAAGGCCTGATCCCTGGTCTGAATCAGCAGGGATGCATCATGGGGCAATTCCTGGGGCAGTTCCGTCTTCAGCCAGACCTTATCATCATCACTGCCCACCGGCGGCGTATGGGGAAAATCAAATGATTGCCACGGTGCGCCTGCTGCTGCCTCGGATTCCGTCTGCCAGTACCAGCGCCCCCCCAGTTCAGCGGCAATGCCCCGCCCAAAGGGCAGAGCCAGGATCAGCAGCAATAAAACAAGGGAGGTCATGAGCGGCAAAACAATAGCCATCCAGCCTTTAGCTGACCTTGCTTGCACAGCTTATCCCTCCCTTGTATAAAAGCCGCCCCCAATAGAGGACGGCCTATGAAAATTTATCCTTATGCCAGCACTCTCGCCAAACGTACCAGTTCCGGATTCAAGGTCTTATTGTTATTGACAGCATCAAAGAGATTTACGCCAACAACCTTGCCTTCATTGAAGCCAAAGACCAGATTCGTAGCACCGGAGATGATGGCCAAAGCTGCCTTTTCACCCAGCATGGAAGCCTTGATACGGTCTTCAATCGTCGGGGAACCACCACGCTGAATATGACCGAGAACCGATACACGGGTATCGATGCCCGTCTTGTCCTCCACCACTTTGCCCAGGCCTACAGCAGAGCCTGCGCCTTCAGCCACTACGATGATGCTGTAGCGCTTGCCGGCATCATACATAGCCTTGAGTTCATGGCAGATTTCGTCCAGGTCATATTTCACTTCCGGTACGAGAACGTACTCAGCACCACCGGCGATACCGGCCATCATAGCCAGCCAGCCGGAGTTGCGCCCCATAACCTCAACGAGCATGATGCGGCGATGGGCAGAAGCCGTGTCGCGCAGCTTGTTGATGGCATCGACGATGGTGTTGGCAGCCGTATCGCAGCCAATGGTGTAATCCATGCCCCATACGTCGTTGTCAATGGTGCCCGGCAGACCAACGATAGGCATTCCCGTTTCCTTGGACAGGAGAGAGCCGCCGGTAAGGGAACCGTCACCGCCGATGATTACAAGACCTTCAATGCCACGCTTCACCAGGTTGTCGAAGCCTTTCTTACGGCCTTCGGGAGTCTTGAACTCCATGCTGCGGGCCGTGCCCAGGAAGGTACCACCGCGCTGGATCAGATCGGACACGCTGCGGCTCGTGAGTTCCTCGATGCGGTCATCGATCATGCCGGCGTAACCATCATAGATACCATAGACCTTTACCCCTTCATGCAGGGCAGTACGTACTACGGCGCGGGCTGCCGCATTCATCCCCGGGCTGTCGCCGCCAGAAGTCATTACGGCAATTGCTTTTTTAATCATGCAAACATCTCTCCTATATAGAAATCCATAACAATAATAAACCAAAGTAATATAGGCAGGTCTTGAAACATACCTATTATCATTTTACGCAACTACCTCACAAATGTAAAGTATTTCCACGCAATTTGTTCGACAAATAATACAAAAAACCTTCCTCGCAAGGAAGGTTTTTTATGAAATTCTTACTTCACGCTCATGATGCCCAGAGCATTGCAGATAATACCCAGTGCAAAGAGACCGAAGATAATCCAGATAGCGTTGACTTTACGCTTCAAGAGAGCCATGCAGGCGAAGGTCATGAGCAGTGGAACAAGGCCCGGCATCAGCTGGTCGAGAATGCCCTGTACAGTCGTTACTACATGTTCACCCTTGGCGTTGGTGATTTCAGACACAACTACCGGAATGTTGACGGATGTCCATTTGTTAACCAAGGCACCCATTACGAACAGACCGAGGATGGAAGCACCTTCTGTGATCTTCTGGAGCTTGTTGCCGGCGATATCCTGTACGATGTCCGTACCTTTGGCATAGCCGTAGCTGATGCCGTACCAGCGGACAGCCAGACGAATCAGGTTGAACAGTACGAAGAACAGGATCGGGCCGATGATGCTGCCGGTCAGGGCGAAAGATGCACCAAGAGCAGCGGTGATCGGACGGAGCGTGCCCCAGAAAATCGGGTCACCGACACCGGCCAGAGGGCCCATCATACCAACTTTGATACCGTTGATAACACCATCGGGAATATCAGCACCGTTAGCTTTCTTTTCCTCAAGAGCAGCCGTGATACCAATGATCGGAGCTGTTACGAAGGGCTGAGTGTTGTAGAATTCCAGGTGACGTTTGATAGCCTGCTTGAGTTCTTCCCCTTCATAAAGACGGCGAAGGATAGGAACCATACCGAAGCAGTAGCCCAGGCCCTGCATACGTTCCATGTTCCAGGAAGCCTGCAGGAAGTTAGAACGGACGAAAGTCCAGAAAAAGTCGCTAGAAGTAATCTTCTTTTCCATTGTATTATCCTCCTCGTTGTTACAGATTAATCGAGTTCATCATCAAGGTCGCTGGAAGATGCGGCAGCGGCAGCAGCCGGAGCAGCAGCAACTTCCTGATATTTCGGGTTGAGCTGGATGTAAACCACAGCGCAAACGAGACCGATAACACCAAGAGCAACCAGGTTGAAGTCCGTAAATGCGGCAACAACGAAACCGAGGAAGAAGAAGGGCATGAGGTACTGAGCGCCCATCATGTTAATAACCATTGCATAACCAACTACTACGATGAAACCACCGGCAACCTGCAGACCACCGGAGATAACAGGCGGGATTGCATTCAGCATGTCCTGCACAGCGCCCGTACCAACAGTCATAGCAACAAGCAGAGCGGGGATACCAACGCGGAGGCCCTGCAGGATCAGAGCGCCGTAGTTGCAGAGATCGATACCGAAGAGATTGCCTTCTTCAGCATAATCATCAGCTTTGTGCTGGAATACCACGGAAATCGTCTTACAGATGATAGCCAGAACCTGACCGGCAGCAGCCAGAGGCATGGCGATAGCGATACCAGTTGCCACATCCTGATGGCTGGCAACAACGAGGATCGTGGAAATTACGGAAGCAAGTGCTGCATCCGGTGCGATAGCAGCACCGATGTTCATCCAGCCCAGAGCCATCATTTCCAGAGTACCACCAATGATAATGCCGGTAGTCATATCGCCTAAGATAAGTCCAGTTACGGTGCACGCGATCAAAGGACGATGCGTCTGCATTTCATCCAGGCAGGAACCCATACCTGCAATCGTGGCAAAAATAAAGATCAGCAAAACTTGCATAGTGCCCATTATATATTCCCTCCATTATCTAATTCCCGCAGCGGCAGGCCGTCATACACCCCAGCCTGCCGCCGCAAAAAATACGGCCTATTATTTGAGGACATCCATCAGCATGACTTTCTTATCCGTATCAACCTTGCGGATTTCCAGTTCGATGCCTTTTTCGTTGAGCTTCTTGAAGGATTCGATATCCTTGTCATCTACGGAAACAGCACCTGTGATCTGATGCTTGCCTTCATGGAAGCTCATGCCGCCGATGTTGACGCTCTTGATATCCACACCATGTTCTACCATGTAGAGCACGCTGGTGGGATTCGTGAAGAGCAGCAGGCATTTCTCGTTTTCGTATTTCGGGTTGTTGTAAACGCGGACAGCCTTTTCCAGATCCACAACATGGGATTTGATGCCGGCCGGAGCAACCTGCTTCAGGAGCGTTGCGCGGATCGTGTCTTTTGCCACTTCATCATCGCAGACGATAATGCGGCTGCAGCCCGTAACCTTGGACCATACAGTGGCTACCTGGCCATGGATCAGACGGTCATCAATTCTTGCAAGTACAATATTCATTATAAATCCTCCTCATCATCATCGGCGATCTGGCTGGCATGGAAAGTCTGCAGGCCGTTCTTGCCGGCTTCCACAGCGCGTTCCATAAGAGCCTTGATATCGGAACCATCATCAGCCAGCTGAGCGCTGCACATCTCGATGAGCATGGGCAGGTTCACGCCGGTCACGATACCATACTTCTCATTGCTGATTACCAGACGGCAAGCAGCGTTGTAGGGGCTGCCACCAAACAGGTCATTCAGGAACAGCACGCCATCTTCGCAGTTCAGGTCCTTGATGGCAGCTTCGTACTTAGCCACCACATCATCCGGGCCTTCACCGGGCACCAGCGTAACCGCTGCCACATTCTTCTGCTCACCGCAGATCATTTCGCAGGAGCGAACCAGTTCCTCGGCGAAGATGCCGTGGGTCCCAACAATAATACCAAACATTTTCATTACCTCCTAAAATCTTTTCCCCTCATGATTTATGATTGAATCTGAACGTTTTTGGCTTATTATGCCTTACGCCCCTATATAATGCATACAGCGTGCCAACTTTGTGTATCAAAAACGAAATTTTATGTTTTCGTTTGTTTTTCGCGCGTTTTTCACTTGTTTTTCATAAAACTTTTTTATTTATGATACTATTAATATTGTTTTGATACACTTCAATACACTTTCCGATACTCTTTGGCGAAAAATTACGCCAATCATGCCAAAAAAAATACACTATGACAAATGTCATTGTCATAGTGTTTCATCTGTATCAGAGCATATTTGCCATAAAGTAATACTCATCCTCATCAAAACGTAATTTCAGCGTTTCGTCAAAGATGACCGCGGCTTTTTTCAGGGCTGCTAATTTCCGTTCATCCACCAGGGACTTGTCGTCTTTGTAGACCAGCGGGCTGCGAGTGACCACCCGTTCCAGGGCACAGCCACAGTGGACCAGCAAGCGTACCCGCAGAGGATTGGAAAGTTTCAATTGCAGGTCGTTTTCCAATGACCGGTCAAACTCCCAAAGCACACTCATGATCTTGGCGGGATTTAAATAGGTAAGGAAACGCTGCAAGGATTCCTCGCAGAGCCGCTGCACCACCATATTGCCCTTGCCTTCGGTCTGGGGAATCTTTTTCTCGATGGCGGTTTCACTGGCAAAAACCAGTTCCGTAAGCCGCCGCTCCCCTTCGCCGTCGATCAGCTGTTCCAGCGGAATAAAAGGGACACTCATCTCCGGCTTCTTCATGCCTACCGCCGCCACCAGCTTGTATTCCTTGGCGATCTCCTCCAGACGTTCCTCCAAATGAAGCACCCCCACAGGGATGACCTCGATGATCCGCCCTGCATGGCGCAGCACGTCCTCCACGAGGGCCTTTATCTTCATAGCCGCGCCATGGCCGGAGGAACAGATGGTCACAATGGCCTCCTGTGTATTAGCCGGAACTTCATGTGTATCAACGGCCTCATAGCCTTTGAAACTCAGCAGGGATTCATAGATGCTGTCCAAATCCATGCCCGCAATATCCACCTTGCGCATGGCCTCCAGAATAAGCGGCGTGGAGACCATATCCAAAGTGCGCACGGGAATCTTGAGCCGCTCGGAAAGCAGGGCACCAATATTGCAAAGGGAACCCATATCCGCAAGGATCAATACCCCCTTCTGACATTCCATGCCCTTGAGCATAGCCGCCGTCTGCTCCAGAATATCCTGCGGATTGACCTCCAGCGGCATATCAATGGCAATGATATTGGTATCCGTGGAACTGAACAAGCGCTTGGCCACATCCACCATGGAACTGGCCGTGGCCTTGCCATGGGTGGCGACCAGAATGGTGATCTTTTCCTCCAGCTCATCATCATCGGCCGATTCCAACAGCAGGGCGATATATTCGATCTCCGCCCGCGGCACCGTCACATGATAATGCTGCTCGATCAGGCCGCCGATTTCCTCTGCCACCCGCATGTAATCGGAATCCTTGGGGATAGCCCCCTCGATTTCCGTATAGGGAATGGTCTCCTGGGCCTTGACGCGCTTGAGAAATGCTGACAGATGCAGGCTGAAGGCATAGAGGAAACGGTCGCGGTAACTGCGGTTCAGCCGCTTCTGCACATAGAGGGAAATCTGCTCGGAAAAGTCCACCAAAGTCTCATCCACAATCTTCAGCAAACGCTCCCGGGTGGTCATATTGACGGAATGCTTCTTATTATATAGTTCCTTGACATAGACATTGACGTCCGTAGCCACGATCTGCTTGATGAGCTCATCGCTGATGCCCTCGCCTTTGAGCAGCGCTACCTTATCCTCTACCACCTGATAGAGATTGAAGCCTTCCTTGCTATTCTCATCATCCAGCTTAAACTTGCCTCCCGGCGGCGAAACCAGCAGCGGCTCGCTGACGTACTGGGTAAGCTCGGAAAGTGCCTGCCGATTGGCCGAAAGGGTCAGCAGGCCATCCCGCACACTGGGCGGCAGCATCCGGAAATCCGCCTCGATGAAGCTGGGATTGTCGATACCATTCAGGAAAGCCTGGGCACAAAGCAATTTGATGTTGGACTTGAGCTGCCCCACATTGCCGCTGCCGATGCTGCCAATCAAAGCCTTCACCGCCTCCACGCTGATGCGCACAGGCTTTTTCACCCGCTGGGCCTCTTCCATAAAGAGCAGCTTCAAAATATCCAGCTTTTCCTCCAAGGTACGCTCTGACAGCGGCTTGATGGTGATGATGTTCGGAATGCGCCGCACAAAGGTCTTCGTCAGCGCCGAATTGGGATCTTCCGTGGTGGCCCCGATGATCAATACCTTGGCCTTGCGGCTGCGGGTGGTTTCCCCCAGACGGTTGAAGGTCCCCGTATCCATGAAATAGAAGATCATTTCCTGACCTTCCGGCGGCAGGCGATGGATTTCATCCAGGAACAATACGCCGCCGTCGGCTTCTTCCACCAGGCCGGCCTTAGCCGTATCCGCCCCGGTAAAGGCCCCCTTGATATGACCGAATACATGGGAGATCAATAGCTGCGGATTGTTATAGTAATCGGCGCAGTTGAAGGTAATAAAAGGAGCATCCTCCCCAAAGCGCTTCATGGCCTTGCCATAGGCAAACATCATATGGGCAAAGAGGGTCTTGCCTACGCCGGTCTGGCCCACAATCAAGGTATGCAGGCCATCCGGCGGGTATAGAATGGCCGCCTTGCCCTGTTCCACCTGCCGCTTGAGGCTCTTATTCGCACCGATAAGCCGGGCAAAAGGATTGACTTCCTCATCTTCCGTCACAAAGAGACGCTTGCATTCCTCCACGTCCCGGAACTGCAATGGTCCCTGCCCCAATTCACTGCCCAAAGCCTCCGCCAGGATTTCCTTATCAAAATACCGCACCGGCCGACCGGTGAATTTGACAATCAAATCCTGCCGATGCAGTTCATTCAATTCCTTGGATACATTGTTCCGCAGGATATCCAGCTCTGATGCAATCTCCTGAGCATCAAAACCAACCTGACCGGTCAATTTTTGCCCTGCCAAATCTGCCGATCTTTCCTTGATATAATGATAAATCCGTTCACTGCGTTTCACTGTGTATCACACCCCTTCGATACTCTACACTAAATAATATAACAGAGTATCAAATATAGCAAGATAAGACCATACAGAAATCCGGTCGGCAAAAGGCAAACAATGGTGTATAATAGAGAAAGAAATTTTGAGGAGGTCTTTCCATGCATGTCCGTTCTGCTTTGATTCCCCTATTGACACTTTCCTGTCTGCTGCTGCCCGGCTGCGCCTTTGGCCAGCAGCAGGCTGCCCCGGTGGCCCAACGCACCATCACCGGCCGGCCGGATTTCCCGGATAAAATGCCCGGCGAAATCAACAAGAAAACGGTCCAAGCCGTTCATTTCCGCTATGCCCCCGCCTTTGATGAACCCATGATGGCCGTAGATATGACCCCGGAGACAGTCACCATCCTGGGCCCGGCAGAAGCCACCCAGGAACAGATGGCCGCCTTTATCAAGAAACGCAATCCTAACCCCAAAACCAACTGTACCGTCGAAGAAATGGTGAACTATTACTATCAGGAGGCAGGCGCAGAAGGCGTGCGCCCCGATGTGGCTCTCTGTCAGGCCCTCAAGGAAACCGGCTTCTTTGCCTATGGCGGCGATGTTGCCCCTAAGCAGAATAATTTCTGCGGATTAGGTGCAACGGGCAACCATGAACCCGGCTACAGTTTCGCCACACCACAACTGGGCGTGCGCGCCCATATCCAGCATCTGCTGGCCTATGCGAAATACAAACCACCCGTACAAAAGTTGGTGGATCCCCGTTATCAGCATGTCGTGAAGAATCGCCCGGACCTCCATGGCAAGGTACTGACCTGGACAAAACTCAACGGTGCCTGGGCTGTGCCGGGCAAAAACTACGGTCAGGAAATCCTGATGCTCTGGCGGGAAGCCCAGGCCCCCGACGGCTCTAATGCCGCTTTGAATGCAGCTCAAAAAAAAGTCAGCCAGGCCCCCGACGAAGCCATCAACCGCATCTATAGGGGTATTGTCTACTATAACCGGGATGAGTTCCAGAACGCCCTGAAGGATTTCACCGCCGCCCGCAATTTCAGCCCGGAATCCGGCGAGGCGCTCTTCAACCTGGCACTGACCAGCGAAAAGCTCGGCGATAAAAAAGCCGCCCGCAAGGCCTACGACGAGCTCCTGCAACTCCAGCCCAATGCCAATCAGGCTTGGTATAACCGGGCACTATTGCGTTACCAGGGCAAGGATTATGAGGGTGCCATCGCCGACCTGCGGCAGCTGCTGAATATCGAAGACCGCTCTGCCGAAGCCATGAACCTCATTGGTCTCTGCCATATTGCCCAGAAAAAGTACAGCGAAGCCTGGACAGATTTCGCTGCCGCTGGCAAGATCAACTCCGCCAATATGAATGTACTGGCCAATCAATTCATTATCCAGGCTTGTTTGAAATAAGCAGCCTGTCCCTGTATAATAGAAGAAAAACATCTGTGTAAAAGGAGACTTTATCATGGCTTTTATCGAACCGAATCCCATTCAGGCAACCAACAAAGCAGACGGCAATGGCACCATCACCATCGTCAAACTGCTGACACCTGCCGAACTTGATGGCAAATGCGATATGTATGCTAAGGTCATCATCCCGCCTCTCTGCTCCATCGGCGTCCATGAACACCACGGCAACACGGAGACCTACCACATTCTCTCCGGCACGGCCCTCTACAACGACAACGGCCAGGAAGTAACCATCGGTGCCGGCACCACCACTTTCTGCCCTGACGGCGAGAAACACGGCATCGCCAATCCTTCTAAAACCGAAGACCTGGTATTCATGGCTCTCATCATCAAAAAATAAACCCTGCCTAAAAATGGCGGCTGACCGTTGGCATCAACTGGTCAGCCGCCATTTTATGCAATTCATTTTCCCATTATCATAATTTGCTCAGGATAAATTCCGCTTTCCCCTGCAATTGATAGGTGCCCAATCCCGCCGGAATAAAGACAGTATTGCCTTTGGCCAGCGTCAGGCTTTCACCGCCCCCCGTGAGTTTCAGGGCTCCTTCCAGCACTGTTATGCACTGGAAGGAATCACTGCCTGCATGCATGGCACTATCGCCCTGCAAATCACCATGGTAAACCTTGAAGTATTCACAATCAGCCAGCAGCTTCACATCCATATGCGGGAAAATATCGATATCCCCCAAGGCCTTGCCTGTGGCTTGCGGCTTTTCCAGCCGCGTCACATCCAGGGCCTTGTCAATATGCAGTTCCCGGGGCTTGCCGTCGGCCCCCAGGCGCCCATAATCGTAAATGCGATAGGTCAGATTGGAACTTTGCTGTACTTCGTAGATCAGGATACCGCCGCCAATGGCATGCAACGTGCCGGACTCGATGAAGAACACATCACCCTTGTGAACAGGCACCTTGTTGCAGACTTCCAGCAGCGTATTGTCCTCAATGCGGCGGCGAAATTCCTCCTTGCTGATTTCCTGCTTAAATCCATAGAGCAGGCTGGCTCCCGGATCACAATCCACCACATACCACATTTCGGTCTTGCCCTGCTCACCTTCCACCCGCCAGGCATACTCATTGTCGGGATGCACCTGCACTGACAGATCTTTATTCGCATCGATCAGCTTTATCAGCAAGGGAAAATAATCCAGCTCTGACGCTTTTTCCCCCAGCATGTCCCTGCCAGCACCAGCCAACAGGGAGGACAAGGTCTGACATTTGAATTCACCACTATCGATAAGGCTCAGCCCGGCTTCATGACAGGAAAGCTCCCAGCTTTCCGCCACTTTGTCCAATTCCGTTATCTTGCCATATTCCCGCGGCAGGCGGTTGCCGCCCCACAGATAATCCTTGAGGGGAGCTTTTAACAGCATGGGTTTTAACATCAGTGCATCACTCCATTTTCTCTGTTTCTTTGCTCTCCCATTATAACGCGATTATGATTGCTTGACCATAAATCTCAGGGATTTTTTAAGTTTCATGAATAAATAGGCCTTTAGTCCTATTTATAGCTTGCAAGCAACCTATTGAATTGTTATAATTGTATATAGTTTACGGAACGAATTTTTAAGGAGTTTCTTATGGCAGAACCGTATGCGGTCATTCCCAGCCATTTCAATCCCACCGTATACGAAGCATTAGAATCAGCAGATAACGTTATATTTTTCAAATGGGACTTGACCGACGACACATTCAAAATTCGAAAAACTGAAACCCGATACCGCTATGCCCTGCCCGAGAGCTTTTCCCGTGCCTCTACTCGTTTAGCACTGGACGGCATCGTTCATCCGGATGATCTTAGTATCCTGGAATACTATATGCATCGCATCTATCACAGCGGCCCCGCCCAGCGCAAACACAACAACCTCAGTGCCCGACTGCGGCTGCGCAGCACCAAAAAACCACGCTGGGTTTGGTCTGAAATTCATCTTGTTACTTATTATCAAGGAAAGCGTCCCATGGTCGCCTTTGGCAATATCCGCAATATCCAAGCAGAAAAGCTTTGGCAGGAACGCGTCTGCCGCCGGGCCAACACCGATGAAATGACCGGTCTGCTGAGCAAGAGTGCGGTCAAAACACGCATCCGGGCTGCCCTGCGAAAAATGTGCCCGCAAAAAGACACGGCTACGCTTTTGATCGTCGATGCTGACGATTTCAAGGCAGTAAACGATAATTTTGGGCATCTCTTTGGCGATGCAGTACTGAAAGAAGTAGGAAAAGCCATAAATAAAAACTTCCGCCAAAGCGATATCAAAGGTCGCATTGGCGGAGATGAATTCGTTATTTTGTTACCAGGCATGGCCAGCACAGAGGTCCTCCGACGACATTGCCTAAGCCTATGCCGTCGACTATACCGGGTTTTCCACAACCAGGGTAAGAGCCAAAGTTTTTCCATCAGTGTAGGCGCAGCTCAATATCCTATCCACGGGGAAAGCTATACCGAGTTATTCAGTCATGCAGATCACGCCCTTTATGAAGCCAAGCGCCGGGGAAAAGGGCAGTACGTGCTTTATCAGGCGGATATGTCAGAAACCGTCCCAGGCATCAGCGGCTGTAATGCAGATACATTCAACGCACTGCAACAGGAACAGGCTCCGCAGATGGAAACCATTGAGGATCTCCTGCAACGGTTAGAGCAGATGCAGCACACCATCGATTGTATGGGGAAGATGATGTGTGCGCTGATAGAAGCAAAAAAATAAGCCTGACATAACAAAATATAACAAACAGACACCAGATGCCTTTGGGGAAATGCAACCTGGTGCCTTTTTTATAATTGCGAACTGGGGAAGCTCGCGTTTGGCAAGGCTCGTTGAAGTTTGGGGAAGGAACCCTGCCGAACAAACACTACTCTTGTATTATAAGATATATACCTAAAAGTTATACTGTATATTCCTACAAAAATCAAAAAGCATACTGTATAAATTTACAACGTCACCCCGATAATATCGGGAAACAAAAAAGCGCCGCAATCTGCGGCGCTATATCTTTTAAATGGCAGGGGTAGCTGGACTCGAACCAACGCATGCGGGATTCAGAGACCCGTGCCTTACCAACTTGGCGATACCCCTGTGTCTTGCGCTCTCGCGCTATCAACAATAAATATTATAACGGCAGCGCAAGCTCTTGTCAAGCATATTTTTTACTTTTTTTAACGACGTTTATAATCAGGAAAGATACGGCTTCACGGCTGCGGCCATAGCGTCTTTTGCTGCCTGCGCTTCCGCCAGGTCTTTCCCCTTAGTCGTGTAGTAAGCCTTGATTTTCGGCTCCGTACCGGACGGACGAATGATAACAGAAGAACCGTCCTCCATCTCATAGGTCAGTACATTGGCCTTGGGCAAGCCCGTAGCGGCAGTGTCAAG
Organism: Selenomonas ruminantium subsp. lactilytica TAM6421; assembly: GCF_000284095.1. Lineage (GTDB taxonomy): Bacteria > Bacillota > Negativicutes > Selenomonadales > Selenomonadaceae > Selenomonas_A > Selenomonas_A lactilytica. Next base: position 2,717,026 of record NC_017068.1, read on the forward strand.
ATAGTCGATGACCTTGCTTACCTTCTTACCAGCCAACTCCTTGATAGGATCCTTGCGCAGAGCTTCCATCATGCCCTTCATCTTATCCATACCGGACAGACCTGGGAACTCGAAGCTGTCCACCTTATTGAGGTAACGGCCATACTGGCTGTAGATCTCTTCCAGACGCTGTTTGATGGAAGAACCCTGGCTGCGGTAGTAAGCGGCCATTTCGCAGATCAGCATGGAAGCCACCACGGCGTCCTTGTCGCGCACATAGGGGCCGGCCAGATAGCCATAGCTTTCCTCAAAGCCAAAGATAAAGCGTTCTACTTCGCCAGCCTTCTCCAGGCCCAGGATCTGGTCGCCAATCCACTTGAAGCCCGTCAGGGTATGACGCAGCTCTACGCCGTAGTGCTTGGCCACCGCATCAGCCAGTGGCGTGGACACGATGGATTTCACGGCCACAGGATTCTGGGGCATAGTGCCTTTTTCCTGACGGCCGGCGCAGATGTAATCAAGGAGCAGCACGCCCATCTCGTTGCCGGACACCAGTTCATAGGAACCATCCGGACACTTCATGGCGATACCCACGCGGTCTGCATCCGGATCCGTGGCCAGCATCAGATCTGCATCCTCTTTCTTGGCCAGTTCCACACCCTTTTCCATAGCGGCGAGAATTTCCGGATTCGGATAAGAGCAGGTGGTGAAATAGCCGTTGGGATATTCCTGTTCCGGCACGATGGTCACATCGTCAATGCCGATATCGCGCAGCACACGGGTAACCGGCACGAGCCCCGTACCGTTGAGCGGGCTGTAGACCAGCTTCAGACCAGCCGTCTTGCAGAGCCCCGGGCGCACCTGGCAGGCTTCGATGTTTTCATAGAGACCTTCCTTGCAGTCTTCCCCGACAAACTTGATCAGGCCTTTTTCCACGCCTTCAGCAAAGGACATATATTTTGCGCCGGTCAGCACATCGGTCTTCTGGATGGCATTGTAGACCACATCAGCAGCATCATCCGTCATCTGGCAGCCGTCCGGTCCATAGGCCTTATAGCCATTGTACTTGGCAGGATTGTGGCTGGCCGTGACCATGATGCCGGCATTGGCTTTATAGAAACGGGTGGCAAAGGAAAGTGCCGGTACCGGCATGGGTTCATCATAAATGCGGACCTGGATGCCATTGGCAGCCAGAACGCCTGCTGCTTCCTTGGCAAAAGTCCAGCCCTTGAGGCGCGTATCATAGCTGATGGCTACGGTCTGGCTGCCGCCTTCCCCCTTCACCCAGTCAGCCACACCCTGGGTAGCCTGACGCACCACCCAGATATTCATGCGATTCGTGCCGGCGCCCAACGTGCCGCGCAGGCCAGCCGTACCGAACTGCAAGGAAGCGGCAAAGCGCTCCTTGATCGCTTCGTCATCCCCTTCAATGTCCCGCAGCTCTTTCCCCAGATCGCAGTCAATGAGGTCGGCCCCCAGCCAACGCTTGTATTCATCTTGATACATAATAAATCCACCCTTCATTTAGTTTGAATCAATATATGTATATATACAACGCAACATTTAAAAATTCCTGCTAAAAATGTAAATCATTATAAAAAATTACAAATGTCATCCTGAAATATCTACGTGGTTTGTTACAGCTCTGAGTAAGGCTTTTTCATAATATACGGATTTATCTGCAGCAAATACCTCTGTAAGGCGTTCACCAATGGCCAGCCATTTATCGTAAGCAGCCTGCTGTGCTTCGCGTTGTTCCTGTACTATCGGTGTTTCCTCTTTCTGCTCTCCTGTCGAAAAGACATAGGGCTTAGCGGGTTCTTTGCGTTCATCTACCCGGCGCAGCTTATCGATAAAGCCTGCATCCTTGCCCTCTGGCTGGCGATGCTTCAGTATATCCCCTGCTGACTCTGGTTTCTTTTCGTCATGTTCCGTTTTCTTGTCTGCTGTGCCTAAAAGTTCATCGAGCAGACGGCTCTCCTCTTTTGCTCGCTGCAGTTGCATATCAAGATAGGAAACCCCTGTAGTTTCCTGTTGTTTTGTGTTTACATTTTGGGGCTTTTCCTCTTTTTTCGCTCCGACGGCGATACCATACGTCCTGGCCACAGCATCTTCTATGTCTTTCTTAAATTCGTCGCTGTCCACATCAATCTGTTGCCCCCCCTGTACGGTTTTCACCATGCGGCGGATCTGCTTAACCAGTTCGTTATCCCCCTGCGGGTCCAGATCGTTCAGGGCAGTTAATAAGGTATCATAGAAGGAATCCTCGCTGCCAAATTCTTCCTGAAAATTATTCAACACCGTGCCCAATACGGCAAAAGCACCATCAACCGGCCTCAAGGTTATGGTGTAGGTCATATTTTCCCTGTCGTAGTATTGGATGGGCGCCTGCCCGCCGCCCGTATAGAGTTTTTTCATCGCGTCTTCATAGGTTTCGCATGGTTCCAAAATGTCCGTTATGGCGTCGGTGGCCGCATGCTCAATCCGTTCACGCAGGTAAGCGCGGCTTTGTGCCCATTCTGCCTCTTGCGTAAGCGTTTCCTCTATGCCGTCCTCCTCGGTCCAGCGATAATGACGACTGCGGATTTCCATTACGGGCGTGTACTCAATTTTGGGCACAGGCTTATCCTCAAAGCCTGTAAGGGTCTTGCGAATCTGCGAAAAATCCTGCTCTATGCCAGGAAGCCCGCTATCCCGGCTTACAGACTGAACCTCCTGCCTGCCGCCCGTTGCCATTTTTTCCACGCGATCCAACATCTCTTCCTGCAGCTTGCGATTCAGGGCTTCGCGATCAACAGGTGAACCGGTGCGCCTATAAGTCTCATTCATTTCCTGATACGCAGCCACTTTATCATGCAAAACAGCCAGCTCCTCTTCCCGGCTGAGCAGCCTGCCATGACTGTCACGCTGTCCGATCTCGACCAAGGGTCCGTTTTGATAGGTTGCGATATTTTTTAACCTGTCACTAAGTTCTACCCGATAAGGCGCACCAAAAGCATCATCTTTCAGCACAGCCTGCTCTATCCTGCGTTCTGCCAGCGCTCTTCCCCGAACCGCCTGACTTATGTAGGAACTCTCCTGTCCTTCTGTCCTGCCGATCATCATTTTTTGCGTCACTCCCTTGCTCACTGCCGAAAACACATACAACTCCATATTGTATATCGATGCAGGAACGAGGGAACTTAAGGAGAAATTTCGCAGCTGCCTTCACCGGCTGCAATCTTGACTAAATCCCTAAAACTGCATAATAGCAAAGTCAAAAGAAATCCCCTGCCTGCAAGATTTGATATGCAGACCGGGGATTTTTGCTTGTGCTGTCATATTTTTAGCTATACTTTTTCCGAAACGTCCGCCGCGTCCAGAAGAAGGCAATGGCCAGCGGAATGCAGGAGCCGGCCCAGGCCATGGGATTGGCCACGCAGGCGCCGAAGTAGCCCCAGATCTCGCAGAGAAAAATCGCAGCGCCGGCGCGCATCAGGAGTTCCATAATGCCTGCAATGGTGGGCACCACGCTCTGTCCCAATCCTTGGAGCGTATAGCGGAAGATAAAGAGCATGGACAGTATCCAATAGGTGGAGCCATTGACAATCAGGTACTCATGGCCCATGGAGACCACCTCATCCTGTCCCTGCCCCACAAACAGTTCCATGATATATGGCCCGGAGAGAATCAGCAGCACACCAGCTAAAATACTGAAGCCCACAGACATATAGCTGCACTTCTTCACGCCCTCAGCAATGCGGTCATACTTCTGGGCACCATAGTTCTGGGCCGTATAGGCCGCCATGGCCAGACCGAAGGACATCATGGGCATCAGGGCGATGGAATCCACCTTCTGGGCCGCCGCATAGGCCGCCACGGCCGTGGGCCCCAGGTTGTTCAACGCCACCTGCAGGATAACTGCGCCGATGGCGATGATGGAAGACTGGAACCCCATGGGCAGTCCCAGCCGCAAATGAGCCTGCAGATCCTGCCTGGTGATCTGCCAGTCCGCCCGATGTGTGCGCAATACCGGCACCTTTTTGCAGATATAGATATAGCAGACCACATTGCCCAAAAACTGCGCCACAATGGTGGCCAGCGCTGCGCCAGGAATGCCCCAGCCCAATACGAGAATGGCCACCGGCTCCAAAATGATGTTGATGATCAGGGCCGTGGCCAGAATCACCGTGGGCATACGGCTGTCTCCCAGCGCCCGTAGCAGATTCGTCTGGGTCTGCAGGCAGACGAACATCACGATGCCGCCAAAGACGATGCTGATGAAGGAATAGGCCCCATCGATGATTTCCGGCGGGGTCTGCATCCAGAGCAGCAGATAGCGGCACATGGGCACCCCAAAGGCCGTCAGCGCAGCCGCCTCCAAAAGTGACAACACCGCACAGGTGGCCGCACTTTTACGCACGCCGGCAAAATCCTTGGCCCCATAGCGCTGGCCTGTGTAGATCGTAATGCCTGTGGAAAAGCCAATGACAAAGCCCAACATCAGGAACATCAGGCTGCCCGTACAGCCTACAGCTGCCAGCGCCTCAACGCCCAGAAAGCGTCCGACAATCAGCGTATCCACAAAGGCGTAGAGCTGCTGAAAGATATTGCCCGCAATCAGAGGCAGGGTAAAAAAGAGAATGAGCCGGGACGGCTCACCCTCCGTAAGATTTTTTGTCATTCCAGATACCTCGTAACAAAAGCCCGCAGGACTTCCTGCATCACAATCACATTGTCATCCAATGCACCCACGCTGGGCTTTAACTTGTTGTAATGAAAATCATGTCTCGTATTCGTCCGGTAGTCAGCAGGATAAGCTGTAACCTCTATCCCCTGCTTCTCGAAGTTCAACACCGAACGGCGCATATGGAAGGCAGACGTCACCAAAATCGGTTGTGTCAGCCCCCTTTCCCGCATGATCTCTGCAGAAAACTGCGCATTCTGGGTGGTATTGACGCTTCTGCCCTCCACAAGGATCTTATCCTCCGGCACGCCCAGATCCATCAGGATACGCTTGGCAATCACGGCCTCCGGCCCGGAATCGCTGTAGACCTGCCCCCCGGAAAGGATGATGGGCAAATCCAGCTGACGCTGCAGCCGCACCGCCGTCAGCAGGCGGTTGGCAGGCGAGGAACACAAAGTCCCCCAGCCACTGACATCCGGCGTATCCGGATAGGCTCCGCCCCCCAGCATGATGATCACATCCCCCTGGGGATTTGCCGGCGGCTCATAGGCAGACTCCAGCGCTCCCATCAACCGCTCGGACACAAACTGCGTACATGCCAGATAAAATACAAACACCAAAGCCGCAAGCACACCCGCCAGCCTCTTTTCTCTTTTCTTATACAACCGCCAGGCCACAAACCACAGCGCCAGGAAGAATATCCCCGGCGGCAGTATCCACCCGGCCCCAAACTTCAGTAAATAAACCATTGAAACTTTTTCATCCTTATTACCAACGATTACGATTCCGCTGCTTCACTAAGCAACGAATTGATATACTGCTGGGCAGCCCTGCCCGACAAGCCGGAATGGCTCATTTCCCACTTCACGGCACCTGCCCGCAGTTCCTCTGCCGAAAGCTTTATCTCCGGATGACGTGCAGCCAGGTCTTCCACAATCCGGAAATATTCCTTCTGATTCGGCTTGAAGTAACCGATGGACAAACCAAAGCGGTCCGCCAACGAAAGTTTCTCCTGCACCGTATCGTTCTGATGCAGATCCGGATCGATGAAGTCCGGCCGATCATCCACCCTCTCCTTGATCAGATGGCGCCGGTTGCTCGTAGCATAGATCAGGATGTTGTCCGGTTTGACCTCCAGACCGCCTTCGATGACCGCTTTCAGGTACTTGTACTCGATCTCAAATTCCTCGAAGGACAGATCATCCATATAGATGATGAACTTGTAATTGCGATTCTTGATCCGGGCGATGATGCGCTGCAGATACTTGAACTCATGCTTATAGACCTCAATCATGCGCAGGCCCTGATCATAATACTCATTGAGGATAGCCTTGATGCTGGTGGATTTCCCCGTACCGGCATCACCATAGAGCAGCACATTATTGGCCTTGCGTCCCTGTACAAAAGCCTCGGTATTAGCCGCCAGGCGCTTTTTCTGGCTCTCATAGCCTACAATATCCGTCAGGCGGATGTCGCCGGTGGTGGTAATGGGCTCCAAAAGCTGCCCCGTCACCTCGATTTCCGGCGATACGCGAAAGGCCTTATTGAGCCCCAGCATGCCTACGCCGTATTTCGCATAAAAGTCCGTCACCACTTTGTACATGGCTGATGCATCCTTGGCTCCATCAATGGATGACGTCAATTCCCGTACCTTTTCGCTGACACTTTTATTATAGATCTGCGCCGGCTTGGCCACCGCCCGATAATTGCTGATGACACGGAAGCAATTCAGTCCCAGGGCCTTTTCCAGCGGGGAAAAATCATAGTCCCAAAGCTGTTTGAAAATGTAGAAATCGTTCTCGGCAAAGACCTGCACACTGCCATCCACGCCCCCCCGCTTTTCGCAGACCAATGTGAAGGGTGCCTCACTGGCAGCCAGCAAAAAAGCCAGATAACAATGCCAAAGGTTGCCATCAAAGCCGTAGCGGGTAGCTGTATCCAGCAGGCGGTTCACCTGCTGAAGCACCAAGCCACGCAGTTCTGCCGTTTCATAGGCATCGGCCTGAAAACTTCGGCAAATATCCGCCATCTGCCACAGAATCGCATCCTTAGGCAAATCACGATAAATAATGAGTCCCGCCGTCAGATTGTACATAAATATCCCCCATTCGCTTCTCGTTACAGTTCCAGACCGGCCTCCTGGCGCGCCGTATATTCCCGGTCCAGAATCCCCAAAATCACCAGATTTTCATAGACACCATTCGTGACAATGGTTTCCCGGATCAGGCCTTCCCGCACCATGCCCTCGCTTTCATACAGATGCAGCGCCCGTTCGTTATAATCCTTGCAGTCCAGCCAGGCCCGATGAAATTTTTTCACCTCAAAGCACCATTTCTTGATCAACTTCATGGCCTCATGGCCATATCCCAGGCCCTTCTTGCCCACGATCACATGCGTCCATTCCATTTCCTTTGCTTCCGTCTTGAGGCCCGCCACCATAAAATACCCCACTTTTTCCCCGGTAGCTGTTTCCTCGATGATCACATCCATGGAAGCCTCGCCCTTGGTCATGATATTCTCATGAAACGCCCGATCGAAGGGCACAATAAACGGAAGATTATCCTCCGCATATTCCAAATCGATGATATAGTCAAGGTCTGCTGTATCAGCCCGCCGCAGTCTGAGCCTTGGCCCCGTAATCAAAATCTCTGCCATAATGCCTGCCACCTTTTAAAAAGCACGGCCTAACACGGGCCGTGCCTATCCTGCCATCATTTTCACCCTGCCGATATGCCAACAGGAAATCCTATCACTTCACGCTTCGAAACTGCCCTTCAGTTTCAGCAGATCCGGACACAGATCTCCGATGGAACTGGCCAGATCCTCCTGCGGTTCTAAGATATCCAGCACCGGCTGCATGGTACGGCGGAACTTTTCCTCATCCTGCATCAGCACCAGAATCGCACTGGTATTGACAGCATCGGCCAAGGCGGTATGCTGGGTTCCCTCGAACTTGTGATCCATAGCCCCCAAAGCATGCTTCAAAGCCAGGCTGTTATGCAGCCCCAGGCGATTATCGAACTCCTGTTGGAGATCCACCCAGCGCGCGTCCAGCCACTTCACATCGAAATCCGGCAGTTTGAAGCGACATTCCTTCTTGAGCTGCTTGATATCCGACATGCTCCAGGAGTAGATTTTCGTCTCTTCCTCGCCAATCCACTCCACAAAGCGGGCGAAAGCCTCGGCATAATGGCCCTGACCGGCCACCATCTCCTGCTTTATACCAGTAAGTTCCACAATATGCTTCTTGATCTTGCCATACTCTGGTTCCACATAGCATTGGAACTCCGCTTCCTGCTGGAAATTCTCATCCAGGCGCACAGCACCGAATTCAATAACCTCTTCCTTCATATGGCGCTTCACATCACGGAATTCCCGATCCACAGGATTCATTTCCAAATCGATAACCACATATTTCATTCGCTGACATCCCTGCGCTTTCCTCAATCATTAAATCGCTATAATATTATTCTATCGAAAAGCACTGCTTTCTTCAAGAGCTTTGCCCTTCGGTATAGAAATAATCCGAAAAAGAGGCAACCCCAGATGGACCTTACAATCGCTTCCAAAGTTACCTCTTTTTATCACTATAGTAATTCGTTATGTTTCAATTGCCGATAGAGCGTATAGAACGCTGCGGGAAAACCGGCGATAATGCCGATGATCCTGCCGGCATGGTCCATTCCCAGATAATCTCCAGCCAATGCCCCCAAATAGCCGCAGATACCCACGAAGACAACCAGATATATGCCTACGCCGCCTAAGATAGAAAAGGCCTTGATAGCCTGCTTGAGACCGCTTTCCTCAGGCTTACTCATTTGCCATCAAATACATCCGGCCGTCCGTCAGCCAGCCCATAATGATAGAGGATGGCCTGAATGATGCGCTGGGAGGCCTTGCCGTCGCCATAGGGGTTGACGGATTCTGCCATGCGGTTGTAGGCCTTTTCGTCCGTCAGCAGAGTTTTGGCTTCGTTATAGACCACATCCCGGTCCGTACCAATGAGTTTCACCGTGCCTGCTGCTACAGCTTCCGGACGCTCCGTAGTGTCCCGCAGTACCAACACGGGTTTGCCCAAGGCCGGAGCTTCTTCCTGCACTCCACCGGAATCCGTGAGGATCAGATGGGCTTTGTGCATGAGATTGGCGAAGGGTTCATAGTCCAGTGGATCGATCAGATGGACCTTGGCAAGTCCCCCCAGTTCCTCCCGGACCACTTCGCGAACCTTCGGGTTCTTATGTACGGGGAAGACCACTTCCACATCGTCGAATTCTTCCGTAAGCTGACGCAGGGCTTTGTAGACATGGCGCATGGGCTCACCGAGGTTTTCCCGGCGATGGGTGGTCACGAGGATGATGCGCTTGTGCTCAAAGTCGATATTCTGCAACAGCTCATCCTCGAAGCGGAAATCGTCCTTGACCGTATGGTGCAGGGCATCGATTACGGTATTACCCGTGACGAAGATACTTTCCGGCTTGACGTTTTCTGCCAGCAGATTGTTTTCAGAGGTTTCCGTGGGAGCAAAGTTCAGATCCGCAATGCACCCCGTGAGCTTGCGGTTCATTTCCTCCGGGAAGGGGCTGTATTTGTCATGAGTGCGCAGGCCTGCTTCCACATGCCCCACCGTAGTCTGATGATAATAGGCAGCCAATGCCCCGGCAAAGGTCGTGGTCGTATCGCCATGTACCAGCACGATATCCGGCTTTTCTGCCTCCAACACCTTATCGAGTCCCATCATAGCCTTGGAGGTGATGTCAAAGAGGGTCTGTCCCTGTGCCATGATATCAAGGTCATGATCCGGCGTGATATGGAAAAGCCCCAATACCTGATCCAGCATCTCTCTGTGCTGGGCCGTTACAGCCACCACCGGCGTGATCTTGTCCGGATGCTTCTGGAGCTCCAGCACGATGGGCGCCATCTTGATTGCCTCAGGACGGGTACCAAACACCGTCATAACCTTGATTTTCTTTTTATCCATTAATAGTCCCCTCTCTATAATTAAAGGCAGGGATTTCACCTGCCTTTTGAGCTTACAATATTCAATGCTGTTGTGCCGAATCATTCATATGGAAAATGCCAATCTTCTTGGCGCCAAAGAGCACCAATGCCACCACCAGGCACACAATGGCAATAGCAAACTGATAGCTGACCTCCGTCAGGGCCACTGCACTAAGGCCCAGCAAGGCACTGATTACATACATCAGCAACACTGCCTGACGCTGGCTGAAGCCCAGATCCATCAAACGATGATGGAGATGTCCCTTATCCGGCTTGAAGATAGGCACGCCTCCGCGATAGCGACGCACGATGGCAAAGGTGGTGTCGAGGATCGGCAAACCTAAGGCCAGAATGGGCACAATCAAAGCAATGGTAGCGGCACATTTCACCGCGCCAATCACCGAAATACCTGCCAGCATATAGCCCAGGAACAGGCTGCCAGAATCGCCCATGAAAATGCGGGCCGGGTTGAAGTTATAATACAGGAAGCCAAAAGCGGCACCGGCAAGTGCTGCCGTCAGCACGGCCACCAGCATGATATTCTGCTGCAGGGCCACCAGGAAGATGGTGGTGGCGGCAATGGTGGAAACACCGGCGGCCAGACCATCGAGGCCGTCAATCAGGTTCACCGTATTGGTGATGCCCACAATCCAGAAAATTGTCGCAGGAATAGCCAGCCATTCCGTGTAGATGAAGTCCCCAAAGGGATCGGTAATGAAGTCAATCCGCACATCAAAGACGATGACCAGCACGGCGGCGGCAATGATCTGCCCCACCAATTTCACCTTGGCCGGCAGGTTCTTATAATCGTCGATAATCCCCACCAGCACGATCAAGGAACCTCCCAAAAGCAGACCGGTCACTTCAAAGAGGACTTCCGGTTCCACTTCAATGAACTGCATAATCCCTAAGATTGCCACCATAAAGGCCGCATAAATCCCGAGCCCGCCAATGCGGGGGATCGGTCGCTTATGTACTTTTCTCGCATCAGGAGCATCCATGGCTCCCGTCTTGGCCGCCAGGAAAATCACACCAGGCGTGATAGCCAAGGCTACACCTGCAGCAATGACAAACGCCAACATATACTCTGGCATACAAGTCGCACCTCTTTTTCTCAAAAACTTATTTTCATAACAAGCCTATTTTAGCGCAGAGCCTGCACAGTGTCAATGAAAATAACCTGAAAGCGCGACTTTATTCCTGTAACACTGCATCAATCATGGATCTCATCGGGACGGCAGGTCACGATGCTGCCATCCGTCTCATAGTAGACCACCTGGGCCAGTTTGGCATTGCGGAGCATTCTGCGACAGAGCAGGCAGGGCTTGCCCGAAGCCAGAGTGCCATCTGCGTTAATGCCCACGATATATATGGTTGCCCCCTCCATAACAGCAGGATCGGCGTTGATGATGGCGTTCTGCTCAGCATGGACAGCCACGCACAATTCGTAATTCTGCCCCTTGGGCACATGGAGCCGCTCGCGCTCGCAGATGCCGGTGTCGATGCAGTTAGCCTCCCCGCGGGGAGCACCGTTATAGCCCGTGCTGATGATGATATGATCCTTGACGATGATTGCCCCATAGCGGCGGCGCAGGCAGGTAGCCCGGCGGCCTACGGCTTTGGCAATATCAAGGAAATACTCCGTCCATTCCGGACGCTGCTGGGGTGTCTTGTTCTGCTCCATATTAGCTCTCCTTCTCCTCTTGTTCCTTTAAAAATCTCCGGGCGAGAATCACCGCCACAAAATCATCCACAGGGACCGGCGGCACCTGCATGGTGACAGGCAGCAGCCGGCGCCACCCCTTCGGGGGATGTGCTTTCCAGTATTCCCCCCTGGCCAGTTCCGTCGTGCGGTATTCGTCCCGGACGATAATCTCCAAATCCGGCACCTCATCAAGACGCTTATGGGCAATTTTGCTGGTGGTGCCGTTGCCCATAAGGAGACGGCTAAAGCCGTATTCAGCTTTAGCCGCAGTCACTTCATTAATCAAGTTTTTTGTTTCGATAACCCGCTGACAGAGGATTTCACCGTCCATATCCAGGACGGCGAAACCACATTTATCCCTGCCGGGGTCCAAGGCTGCTATGTTCATTGTGTCACGTTCTTTTCCACATTTATCCTGAGCCTCAAAGGACCAGAGGCATCCGTGTCCCCATTGGCGTAAGCCGAGAGGATCACGCGGCCGCGCTGCCCCTTGAGCTTGGCTACCACATCGTAGAACTGGGCTCCTTCCATCACACCCACGGTTCCCCGCAGGGGATCGGGCAGGATGCCCTTGGTGGTGGCGGCAAAGTTGACATCCTTCAGGAAGTTCATCACCGTCTCTTCCGCCTCACTGTCATCCCCGGAAGTAAGTTCATAGGGACGGGCAATGATGAATTCGTTGTTCTTGAAGATGATGCTGTTGGGATAGAGCTCCAAATTGGTGCGGACATCCTCGCCCCGCACCAGATTGCCTGCCGCCACAATGCGTACCACCATGTCCTGGGGGCTCTTGGCGATGGTTGCCACCGCTGCATCATGTTCGGGACGGTAAATCCAGATATCCTGATCGGAACGGTCACTGCCAAAGCGGGCCGACACATTGCGGTTGGCCAGTGCTGCCAGGGATGCCAGGTCAGCAGCCACTTCCTCCTGGGGACGATTGCCACGGATTACGCCGCTGGCGATGATTTCCCCTGCCCGGAAGGCAATATCACCTTCCCGCATGGTGATGAGGCCATCCCGCAGATCATTTGAACGTTTTTCCAGAGCCTTGTTATCCGCGGTCAAATTCTCATTCTTCGCCGTCAGTTCATCGTTGCGGCCACTAAGGGCACTGTTCTGACTGGCCAGTTCACTGTTCTGACCGGCCAGCCGGCTGTTATCCGCCAGCAAGGCCTCATTGCCGGCCTGCAGCCGCGCCGACTCTTCCTGCAGCTGTTTCTGCTGTTCATTGAGCTTGTCGATATCAGCCTTGGACTGCTGCAGGGCCGCGTCGGTCTTTTCCTGCTCGCTCTTGGCCGTCAGAAGGGCCGCCTCGGTATTTTGCAGGTTTTCCTTCGTTTCCCGCATATTGCGGTTAAGCTGCTCCATACCAAAAAGCGCTGTACGCACGTTCTGGGAGGCCGCCGCCATCACGCCGAAGGTCAGAGCCGTGATCACCACGCCTGTGAAGATCGTTATGACGATGGACGTGTGTCGGGGACGCAGGCCAAAAATCGACAGGCGTTTTTTGCCGATCTTCGTCCCCAGCCGGTCACCGATAAAGGCAATGGCCCCGCCGGCAATCACCAGCACTGTTATCAAGAGGATTCCATCCAACTTGCATCCGTCCTTCCAAAGATAATGTTAACGGGAAGCCCGTCTTATGAGATATGCACCTGCCACGAGGCCAATGAGGTTGGGCAGCCAGACCGCCAGCATGGGATGAAGGGCCCCGCTGCGGGCCAGGGCATTGCCCATGGTCATCAGTGCATAATAGACAAAGATGATGATGACGCTGATGGCAAAACCTGCCGAGGAGGAATTACGGTTGGGCTGCAAACCTAAGGGCACGCCAACCAGGGCAAAGACCAGGCTGGCCATGGGCACGGTAATCCGCTGATAGAGCTCGGCCTCCAGCTTGTTGGTGTTGACGTACTGCGTCTTCATGATGTCAATCTGGGCCCGCAGTTCCTTCATGGTCAGCTCTTCGGGATCCTTCTGTTCCCGGACGATCTGCTTGGGATTGGCGCTGATGGGCAGCACCTGTGTCTTGAAACGCACGGTATGCTCGCTCTTTCCATCCCCTTCGCTGATATCGTAGATCATGCCATTATGCATGGTCCAGATATTGCCATTCCATTCGGCATAATCGGCATTCTCCACATGGGTGACCTTGCCGTCATCACCGAATTCCTGCAGGGTGATGCCCTGCAGCTGCTGACTCTCCGCGTCATACTGACGGGCATAGGCCAGCCGCTGGATCTTGTCACCATGTATTTCCTTCAGGATGATATGCTCCTGAGATTTCATGCCGCTGTTGCCTTCGATTTCGTAGTAGACCACGTTCTTATAAGCCGTGTTGGCCCAGGGAACCACGTATTCATTGAAGGCAATGGCCATCAGGCTCACGATGAAGCCCATGACAATGGCCGGCATGGCAATACGGGAAAAGCTGATGCCGCAGGACTTCATGGCCGTGATCTCACTGTTGCTGGACAGGCGGCCAAAGGTCAAAAGCGTGGCCAGCAGCATGGACATGGGGAATGTCCAGATGACCACCTTGGGCAGGCCGAAGATGAAGACCTTCACCACCGCCTGCAGGGAGGCTCCGTAATCGGTTATGTACTTGGCAATCTTGAAGAGGGTGCCGGAACCGATGAACACCGCGGAGAAAGCACAGATGCCAAAGACAAAGGCCAGCGTCACTTCGCGGAATATATATTTGTCTAAAATTCGCAAACGCATCGTCAATCTCCTTACAGGGTGAAGTTCTCACCTAAATAGAATTTCCGGGCAATGGGGCTTTCTGCAATGGTCTGGCTGTCACCTTCCAACAGGATCTTGCCCTCACTCAGGATATAGGCCCGGTCTACGATCTGCAGGGTTTCCCGCACATTATGGTCGGTTATGAGAATCCCCATGCCCCGCTGCCGCAGGTACTGGATGATTTCCTGGATGTCCGCCACGGCCAGAGGATCGACGCCGGCAAAGGGCTCGTCCAGCAGGATGAACTGCGGCTCCAGGGCCAGGCAGCGGGCGATTTCCACCCGGCGGCGCTCACCGCCGGAAAGCTCCGTGCCCTTGCGTGTCCGCACATGGGTGATATGGAATTCATCCAGCAGTTCCTCAAACTTCGTGCGCTGTTCCGCCTTGGACAACCCCGTGGTCTCCAGAATGGCCATGATGTTCTCTTCCACCGTCAATTTGCGGAAGATGGAGGACTCCTGCGTCAGATAGCTGATGCCCAGTGACGCCCGCCGGTACATGGGCATTTTCGTGATATTCACATCGGAAAGGAACACTTCCCCGGATGTGGGCTGCTCCAAGCCCACTATCATGTAGAAAGAAGTGGTCTTGCCCGCACCGTTAGGCCCCAAAAGCCCTACGATTTCACCCTTTTCCACCCGCAGGGACACCCGGTCCACCGCTGTATGCTCTTTGAATCGTTTTACCAGATTTTTCGCCTCGATATGCAAGGTCCTGTCCTCCATCTATTCTTACTTCACCTTAGCCCGGCCATTGGGATCAAGGTAAAGGGTAAGTTTGTTACTCTTCATGGTGTTGTTTTCCTGGACAGCCCAGGCATTGCCCGTGAGTACCACACGGCCTTCCTGTTTGCCCACATAGTCGGCATTATCGCCACCGGCTTCCATCTGACGGGAAGGGCTGACCACATGGACATTGCCCTTGCCGATGTAGTGTTCATCGTCGAGCCAGCCTTCCATATAGTTGGCGGTAAAGGTGCCATCCGCATTGGAGATGGTGCCGCCGCCGGGAATCTTCACGTATTTGTTCTGATTGGGATAGTAATCCACCTGCTCACCGGCAAAGGACTTATCCCCGTCCGTGCCCCGGACGCTGCCGGAAGCCTGCATATGGCTCTGGGCATCCAGGATGATCTTATTGCAGGTCACCCGCAGGGTATCGCGCACGGCGATGACACTGCCCTCGATGGTGGCCAGCTGCGTCTTGGAATTATAGGTGGCCTTGGCCCCCGTCACCTTGGCGGCGCCCTGTTTCAGCAGCACATCCCCTGTAGCCACAGCCTGTCCGCTCTGCATATCGTATTCCACAGTATCCGCGTTGAGTTCGGCAGGCTCGCCTGCTGCCGAGATATGGCCTAAGGGCAGGACCAGACTAAGTGCCACTCCCAACGCTACTTTCTTCATTCGACTTGTCATTTCGTTTCTCCTCCCTAAGGGACTATAGCTCATAACCTAGACATCTTGCTGGTCTAAATCCGCATGGATCTACGTCTTCGTCAGTCGGTATAGCTCGCTATGCCTCCTTCCTCATCCTTGACCACACGAATTTATCCTCAGCAATCTTGTCTAGTTTATTTCGCTACAGTCCCTTGACCAGATGTGCCTTGCCGATGATCTTGATCTTGTTGAAGCCATCGGTGCTTTCGATGCGGTCGCCGGTGGCCAGCAGGTCATCCTTCACCGCCTTGGCATTGCCGACGGCGGCCAGGATTTCCTTGGCGGCCTCCCAACGCAGTTCATCACTGGTCAGCTCAGCGCCGTCACTGTTCTTCACCGTCACATTGCCGGTGATGGCAATATCCTTGGCGGCAGCCGTATAAGTGCCCTTATCGGCCTTGACCTCCACCACCCGGCCATCTTCCATATAGAAATGGCCGGACAGCTTTTCCAGAGCTGCATCCTTGGTGTCGATATTGACTTCGATATGCTCCGCCGTCAGATCCCAGATCTTGCGGCCGTTCCTTTCCTCGCTGATCTCATTGCCGTCATAGCTCATGATCTTGCTGTCCGCCTGAGGCGTTTCCGGCGTATCCGGACGCTGCGGCACGGTGCTCACGGCCCAGACCACCAGCGCTGCAAACAGGGCAAGCCCCGCTGCCACCAGCAGTTTCTGTTTTTTGTCCATCAAGCTTCCTCCTGTGCCTTAACCGTATGATGCTTGCCTACATTCTGCTTTTCCACCGGTGTATTCCAGCGCTTCTGGAACCAAAGCCATTGTGTCGGA
Organism: Selenomonas ruminantium subsp. lactilytica TAM6421; assembly: GCF_000284095.1. GTDB lineage: Bacteria > Bacillota > Negativicutes > Selenomonadales > Selenomonadaceae > Selenomonas_A > Selenomonas_A lactilytica. The sequence goes on from NC_017068.1 coordinate 2,733,345, forward strand.
TTCTCACGAATGATATCTTCGATGATCTTGGTCATCTTCACCGTAAAGTTATATAAATCCCGATCTGTATCCCCGGTGTCCTCGTAGCGCATAACCTCGCCAATAACTACCTTGTGCTTACCATTGGGCTGGCGCAGGATAAAGGCTGGCAATACCGGCGCATTGAACTTGCAGGCAAAGACCGCCGGGCCCATGGGGGTTGCAGCCATCTTGCCAAAGAAGGGCAGGAAGGCGCCGTTGGGGCCGCCATCCTGATCCGCCAGGAAACCTAAGATCTTGCCTTTTTTCAAGGCCTTGGCCGCAGCCAACAGCTCACTGGTCCCCCGGGAGAAGATCTCCACGTTGATGGTCTTCCTGAGATCGTTCAGGGCATTGGTATACTGCATATTGGGCTGGGGCTTGGCAATGGCTGTAACCGGCAGGCCGTTCATAGTAAAGGAAGCCGACAGCCACTCCCAGGTACCGATATGGCCTGTGAGCACCACCACCCCATGGCCTTCTGCCAAGGCATCTGTCATGCGCTCCAGATGGTCGATTTCGATGTACTTGTGAAAATTATCCGGCTTGATCTTGGGCATATAGAGGATTTCCAGTACATTACGTGCCAGGTTCACAAAAGAAGCGCGAATGGTCCTGCGTGCTTCCGCCTCTGACAAATTCAGAGAACGCTTGATCTGCGCTACGGCCAGCTCCCGCTGTTTCTTGATCAGCAGATAGTAAAGCTGCCCCAGCACCCAGCCTGCGGCCATCACAAGTTTGTAGGGGGTATGACACACCACCCAGCTCATGAACATCACGAATTTATACTGCATTAATCTTCTTCCCCCAAAATAATTTCTCGCAGGGACTTACTGCATAAGCCCCGCATTTTCCTCGAGTTTCACCGGTACCAGGAAGCTGGCCACCATATCCTCCCAGGTTCCCTGGGCCTTAAAGATGAATTCCAGCAGGTCACGGACAGCTCCATGACCACCCGTACAGTCGGAAATCACCAGCGAATGCATGCGTACAGTTGGCACCGCATCGGCTACCGCCATAGGCAGACCGACCTGCAGCATGATGGGCAGGTCAATGAGGTCATCCCCAATATAGGCGATTTCCTCATCCCGGAAGCCCGTATGCTTCTTGAGTTCGTTATAGGCCTCCCGCTTATCCGAGTTGCCCTGAAACACCTCACTGATATTGAGTTCCCGGGCGCGATAAGCCACCTGCTTGGACTGACGGCCCGTAATGATGGCCGTCTTGAGACCCAGACGATGTGCCAGGGTGATGCCTAAACCATCCCGGCAGTTAAAAGGCTTATAGAGCTCGCCCTTCTCACCGATATAGATACCGCCATCAGTCAGCACACCATCCACATCGAGAATGATGAGCTTGATCTTTTTAGCCGCCCGCAGAGCATTGCTGTGAATTTCCATTATACCACTCCTTGCCGTAACAGGTCAGTCAGATGAATGATGCCCACAGGAACATTATTATCGTCAATAACCGGCAGTACCGTAACCGGACGCGGTTTGTGTTTTTCCATGACCGACAATGCCGAAGAAGCCATGGCTTCCTGCTTGATGGTCAGCGGCGTGCCGAACATGATATTGCCCACAGCCTCATCCAGGAATTTGTAATCCTTGGCCAAAGCACGGCGGATGATACCATCGGTGATGATCCCCACCAGCTTGCCGCTGTCATCCACTACGGATGCAGCGCCCAAGCCCTTATCCGTCATGATGAAGAGGGCATCCTTGGCCGTCTTGTCCTTATGCACAATGGGGTTTTCGTCCCCGGTATGCATGACATTCTTGACCGTAAGCAAAAGCTTCCGGCCCAAAGCCCCGCCCGGATGGAACAGGGCAAAGTCCTGGCTCGTGAAGTCCCGGACGCTCATCAGGGCAATGGCCATGGCATCCCCCATGGCCAGCGTTGCCGTGGTGCTGGCCGTAGGTGCCAAACCTAAAGGACAGGCCTCCTTCTCCACGCCGATATCCACGAAGTAATCGCTGTTCTGCCCCAGTTGGGAATCCCGGCGGCCGCACATGGCGATGATCTTCGCACCAATGCGGTGGATGATGGGCAGGATGTTGACCACTTCCGTGGACTCGCCGCTGTTGGAGATGGCGATGACCACATCGTTTTCCGTGACCATGCCCAAATCCCCGTGGAAAGCCTCACCGGGATGCATAAAGAAGGAAGGCGTGCCCGTGCTGGCAAAGGTTGCGGCCATCTTGCGGCCGATGTGGCCGGACTTGCCCATGCCGGTCACCACGACGCGGGCCTTGCAATCCAGGATGCACTGCACCGCCGCCACGAATTCCGCATCGATACGGGTTTTCAGTTTATCGACAGCTGCTGCCTCAATGGTCAGGGTATCCAGCGCTGCCTTTTTGATCTGTTCTACCAATCTTATCCCCTCATTACAACTCAGCCAATCGCAATTATTTCGCCTTGTGGCGCACGATCTCATGGATGGCCACGGCATCCTTCAGCAGGTCTTCCAGCTTGTCCAGGTAAACCATATTGGCCCCATCGGACAGTGCCTCTTCCGGATTGTCATGCACTTCCAGGAACAGGGCATCGATGCCCACACCCACAGCGGCCCGCACGAGATATTCCACATACTCACGGTTGCCCGCAGACGTCGTGCCATTGCCCCCCGGCAGCTGCACGGAATGCGTACCATCCATAACGACAGGATAGCCAAAGGAACGCATGATCGGCAGGGAACGCATATCCACCACGAGGTTATGATAACCAAAGGAGGCACCGCGCTCCGTCAGCATGATCTGGTCACAGCCGCTTTCATGGAGCTTGTCCACCACATTGCGCATATCCTCCGGCGCCAGGAACTGTCCCTTCTTCACATTGACCACCCGGCCCGTCTGGGCAGCGGCATGCAGAAGATCCGTCTGACGGCAGAGGAAAGCCGGAATCTGCAGGATATCCGCCACTTCCGCCACCGGCTTAGCCTGGGAAGTCTCATGAATATCCGTCACCACCGGCACGCCCAATTCCTCCTTGATGGTCTTGAGCATCTCCAGCCCCTTCTTGAGCCCCGGCCCACGGAAGCTATGATAGGAAGAACGATTGGCCTTGTCAAACGAAGCCTTGAATACATAGTTGATATCCAACCGCTCACAGATTTCCTTGATGGTACGGCCAATCAGCAGGCAACGATCCAGCCCCTCAAGCACACAAGGCCCGGCCAAAAGCGTCAGCTTTTCCCCGCCACCAATCACATAATTACCAACCTTAACCTGATTCATATTCAAGTCTCCTTTCGTACCCAGCTATTAACACAAATCCATAAAGGCGGGCTAGAGGCCCCCCTCACCCAACGCCCCCAAAAAGCAGGCACCAGAAAACGCTATATCGTTACCCAGCGCCCCCAAAAGCAGGCACCAGAAAACGCTATATCGTCACCCAACGCCCCAAAAAGCAGACACCAGAAAACACTATATCGTTACCCAACGCCCCAAAAAGCAGGCACCAGAAAACGCTATATCGTTACCCGGCGCCCAAGGACGGGCGCAGGTGGCTTTAAATCCCGTGATGGGATTTTGAGCCACGTTTTCTTTTTGGTACTTTTTCTTTGCGCCAAAGAAAAAGTACAGAAACAACGCATTTACTTTAAAGAGTTATATATTTCGTTGACCTTCGCAAGGTCTTCCGCGGTATCTACGCCAACGAACTTAGCAGCAGTCTCTACCACCTTGATGCGATACCCGTTTTCCAGCGCCCTAAGCTGTTCCAGCGACTCGGACTGTTCCAGCGGCGTGGACTCCATCTTCGCATACTGCAGCAGGAAATCCCTCTTATAGGCATAAATACCAATATGCTTATAAACCGGACACCCTTCATTGCGCGGATAAGGCAGCACCGACCGGGAGAAATAAAGCGCATAACCCTCCTTATCGGTTACAACCTTCACATTGTTGGGATTCTCAATCTCCGCCCTGTCCGTCATCAAGGTCTTGACCGTAGCCATCTTGAGCTCGCTGTCCGTCTCAAAGACCGCCGCCAGTTCATCGATCAGGGACGGCTCGATCAGCGGTTCATCCCCCTGCACATTGATGATCAGATCCACATCCGGGAAGGCCGCCGCCACTTCTGCCAGCCGGTCCGTCCCCGTGGGATGATCCTTCCGCGTCATCATGGCCTTGCCGCCACTTTTCTCCACCGCCGCCACAATGCGTTCATCATCGGTGGCCACAATGGTATCGGACACCAGTTTGGCCTGGGAAGCCCGATCGTAAACCCGGCAGACCATGGGCTTGCCGGCAATATCCTTCAGCGGTTTGCCCGGCAGGCGCGTGGACGCGTAACGGGCGGGAATCACACAAAGTACCTTCATAAAACTACGCCTCTTATCTTTCTGCTCGTCTGCCCAGTTTGCTCTCCAAACGCTGGGCCAGCAGCTGCTGGAATTCTTCTTTGCCCTGCTGGAAGTTGACTTCCACGCAGATCACATAGACGGGAACGCTGATACCGGCATGGATGACCTCCATGGGAATCTTCACCGCATCCTTTTCCGTGATGACGATGGCCTCGGCCCCCATGCGCTGTGCCTGATGGAGGATGTCTGCCATCTCCTGCATGCTGTAGTCGTGATGGTCCGGATAGCGCAGGCTTTCCAGGATCACCACGCCCAGATCCGACAAGGTCTGTTCAAAGGAAGCAGGGTTGCCGATGGCCGATACAGCCATGATCTTTTTGCCCCGCATCTGATTGACATCAATGCCGTCACCGGCAATATCCACATACCAGTCCGCCAGCGGGATAAAGCGGCGAGGAGCATGGATGCTTTCCACGATCTGGGCCGACTCGTTGTAGCGGTGTACCGTATCCCGGATATATTCCCGGGAACCATCCGCCGCCTGATCCACCTTGGTCATCAGACACACATCAGCCCGGCTGATATGGGAGATGGGCTCGCGCAGGGTGCCTCTTGGCAGCATATAGCCATTGCCAAAGACATTGACTGCATCCACCAGCAGGATATCCATATCGCGCTCCAGCTGCCAATGCTGGAAACCATCGTCCAGAATGGCCACTTCCGCCCCGAAATTCTCGATGGCATACTGCCCCGTAACAGAACGGTCCGCGCCGATCAGCACCGGCACTTCCGGCAGATGCTTGGCCAGCATGAAGGCCTCGTCGCCGGCATCCGCCGCTGTCATATGCAAGCGCTCACCGTCGGATACGATGCCCACATTGCCATGCCATTTGGCCCGATAACCGCGGTTCAGGATCACAACCTTATAGCCCATATCCCGGATATCGCTGGCCAGCCTTTGAGCGGTAGGCGTCTTGCCCGTGCCGCCCACGGTGACATTGCCCAGACTGATGACAAAGCAGCCCAGCTGCTTGCGGCTGAAGACGCCATGGCGGTAGCCCCAGAGCTTGATATCCACGAGACAGGCATAGATCTTGGAGAACACATAGAGGATGGCGGTCAGGATATGCATCCCGAAGCCTTCCACTTCCTTTTGATGAACCAGATCGATAAAATAGGTCTGGAAATTGTCGATTTTTTGGGTAGAACGAGCCCGCTGCCGGTTTTCTGGCTTGCTTTCATAGTTTTCCAAGGTTTCCCGGAGAATCAGCGCGGACTTGCGGGAGGCCCCCTTGTTTTCTCCTACAATAGCCAGGGTTTCCCGCTCCAGCCGGTGACGGTGGTCGGCATCGTCAAAGAGCTTCACCGTTTCCTGAGCCAGCTCCTGCTCATTATTCACGGTGATGCAGGCATCCCGTTTCTTGAACAGAGCGTGGGTGTCCTTGAAGTTGAACATGTAATGCCCCACAATGATGGCCTTGCCATGGGCGGCAGGCTCCAGGATGTTGTGCCCGCCATGGGGAATCAGGCTGCCGCCTACATAGACCACATCGCCCACGCTGTAGACCTTGCCCAGCTCGCCAATGGTATCGAGAATCACAATATCCGCATCCTGGGGGCCATGCTCCTGCTGCTTCGTGCGGGTGGTCACCGTAAAGCCCGCCCGCTTGCAGAGATGAATGACCTCCTGTGTACGCAGCAGCTCACGGGGAGCGATGACCAACTTGGCCTTGGCGTGGTTTTCACGCACGGCCTTGAAGGCCTTGAGCACGAAATCCTCTTCCCCACGATGGGTAGAACCGGCCAGCAATATCCCTTCAGCCTTTTCCAAGCCCATCTCCCGCATGATAGCGGCCTTTTCCTCCAGACTTACATCAGTGTAGGTCTGGTCAAATTTCGTATTGCCCGTAACTGTTACCAGTTCCGGTGGCGCTCCCAATCGCTTGATATAGTCTGCGTCGATATCCGACTGCATGGCGAACTTAGTCACCGTGCCGATCATATCCGTCAGCAGACTGTTGAGATACTTGTACTGCTTGACGCTGCGATCGCTGATACGGCCATTGACCATCATGACGGGAATATGAAGCTGCCGGGCCGTCTTCAAGAAGTTCGGCCAAAGTTCCGTTTCCACGGGCAGGAATACCCGGGGATGGATTCGGCGCAACACCCGCCCGGAAAGGATGGGCAGGTCCAGCGGGAAGTAAATGATGGCATCAGCATCCTTGATGATGCGGTTGGCCATCTCATAGCCGCTGGTGGTCACCACCGACACGAGAATCGGCGTCTGAGGGAACTCCCGATGGAATTCCTTGATCAATGGACTGGTAGCCACGATCTCACCCACCGAGGCCGCATGCACCCAGATGCAATGTTTCTTGGCCACCTTGTCCAGTGTATGCTCGGGGAAAATCCCCAGGCTCTGACGGATGCGTTCCACAAAGCCCTTTTCCCGGACCGACCGGATCATGAACACCGGAATGATCAGAATGACGACGAGTATCGCCGCTAAATTGTAGAGGATCTGCATTATCTTATGCCCCTTCTGACACTGCACTCTTTTGGAACTGGATATTGTAGAGATAGCTGTAAAGGCCATTCTGCGCCAACAATTCCTCATGGGTGCCGTGTTCTTTTATCTTGCCGCCATCGATAACATAAATCTGATCGGCGTTGAATATCGTCGAAAGCCGGTGGGCAATCACAAAGGAAGTACGTCCCACCATCAGGCTGTCCAGAGCGGCCTGGACAATTTTCTCACTCTCCGTGTCCAGCGCTGAGGTCGCCTCATCAAGAATCAAAATTCGGGGATTCTTCAGGATAGCCCGGGCAATGGACATGCGCTGCCGCTGCCCACCGGACAGGTTCAAGCCTCTTTCCCCGATGGGCGTATCATAGCCCTGGGGCAGTTCCCGGATAAATGTGTCGGCATTAGCTGCCTTAGCCGCCTCAATAACCTCTTCGTCCGTAGCATCAAGACGCCCGTAACGAATATTTTCCATAACCGTAGTGGAAAACAGCATGGTTTCCTGGGGCACGATGCCAATCTGTTCACGCAGAGAAGAAACCGTTACATCCCGGATATCCTGACCGTCAATGGAAATGGAACCGCTATTGATTTCATAAAAACGCGGAATCAGGTTGGCAATGGTTGACTTACCGGCACCACTGGGCCCCACAAAGGCAATCATCTGGCCTGGCTTGACCTCCAATGACACATCTTCCAGGGCATTTACGCCTTCTTTATAACCAAACGTGACATTCTTGACTTCCACATGTCCCTGAATTTTCGGCAGGGCCTTAGCCCCGTCCTTATCGGTAATGGTTTCCGGCATATCGATAACCGCAAATACACGATCTACGGCGGCCATAGCCCGCTGCAGATTGCCATAGACACGGGCCAGTCTTTTTACCGGATTGGCCAAATTCACGGCATACGTCAGGAAGGCTACGAGAGCGCCGGCAGTCATATAGCCGTTAACCACTTCATAACCACCAAAACCCACAATGAAGGTCACGGACACCGCCGCCAAAAATTCTACCGTCGGGGTCAGCAGACTCGTAAGCTGCACATTCTTCATGACCGCTTGGAAGTTCAAGATGTTCTGGTTAATGAACCGCTTGATTTCATAATCTTCCCGAACAAAGGATTTGACCACGCGGATGGAGGAAATGCTTTCCTGCAGCAGGGATGTGATGTCGGCAACCCGCTCCTGAATCACCGTGCCGTTGCGCTTGAGCTTGCGGCCAAAGATCTTCATGGCCTGCCCCACCAGCGGGATGACCACCAAAGTCAACAGAGACAGTTTCCAGTCCAGATAGAGCATCATGGCAATGGAACCAATCAGGATGGAGCCTTCCGTGACCATCTCAATGAGCTGGTCAACCAGTGCCGACTGGATAGCCGCCACGTCATTGGTAATATAACTCATGGTCTCACCCGTCTGATGCTTGTCAAAATAGGCCATGGGCATGCGCTGGAACTTGCGGAACATCACTTCCCGCACATCGATGACCACTTTCTGCCCAATATAGGACACCAGATAGGATTGACCGTAATAGAATACGCCACGAATCAGGAAAACGACCACGATGCTGACACAAATGAAATACAGCATCATCATATCTTTGTCAGCCAGAACCTTATCCACCATATCCTTAATTATCCATGGCAGATACAGATTACAGGCCGCTGCCACCACAATGCAGACAATAGCCAGTACCAGACGCTTGAGATATGGTCTTATATACTGCAAGAGCCGCTTATAATTCTTCATGTATTTCCCTCACTATTAATTCCTTGCGGCAAATTCCCGGGCCGCATTCAAGATTCTCTCCGCCACCCGGCCAGAGGCGCCAGGCGCACCCAATTTGCCACAGGCCAGCTTTAATTTCTCCGTAACCTCCTGCCGGTGCTGTTCACCGGGATAGAGCCTTGCCACTTCCCGGGCAATATTGTCTGCCGTGACTTCATCCTGCAGGAGCTCCGTCTGGAAACTCTCCCCCAGCAGGATATTGGGCAGGCTGAAATTGTCCACATGCACCAGCAGCTTGCCGATGGCATAGGACACAGGAGACAGTCGGTAGAGCACCACGCAGGGAAGCCCCAAAAGGGCCGCCTCCATAACTACGGTGCCTGAAGTAGCCATGGCCGCATCGGCTGCCGCCATCAGGCTGTAACGACGCTCATCCGTCAGCGTGACCGGCACCCCCGCCGCAGCGATCATTTCCTCGATGCGCTCCCGGCTCACCGTATCCGCTACGGGCAGATAGAACACCGTCTCCGGGCGCTCTGCCAATAACTGCCTGGCCCCTGCCAGCATGGAGGGCAGCAGCAGTTCGATCTCCTGCTTACGGCTGCCCGGCAGCAGCAGGACAACAGTCTTATCCTCTGGCATCTTAAAGAAACGGCGGGCTCTTTCCCTTGGCAGCTCCGGTCTTACCGCATCCACCAGGGGATTGCCCACAAAGGAAATCTTCGCCCCGGCCGCCTCATAAACCGGCAGCTCATGGGGGAAAATGGCGATGAATTCATCGGCAATCTTCGCGCAATCCCTCGCCCGTCCCTTGCGCCAGGCCCAGGCCGATGGCGGGATATAGGAAAATACAGGAATCCCCAGTGCCTTGGCCTTTTTCGCCAACCGCCAGTTGAAATCCGGATAGTCTATGAGCACCAGCATATCCGGCTTTTCTTCCTTCATGAACTCCGTCAGATCAGAAAGCAGCTTGAAGAGCCGGCGGATATTGATCAGGACTTCCCAAACGCCCATCACGCTGTAATCAGCAAAGTTTTGCCGCAGGCGCACGCCGGCATTTTCCATACGGCTGCCCCCAAAGCCGATCAGCTCGGTTTCCGGCGCCATGGAAAGGATGGCCCGGGCGATATTTTCGCCATGTACATCCCCTGACGCTTCGCCAGCGGAAAGCATTATTTTCATGGGTTGTCCTCCTAACATTCAATACTAAGCCAATCTATATTGTAACATAAAAACACGCCGAGCACACATTTTTTTGTATCCCCGACGTGTTAATTTCATCACATAGCCATAATGGTAATGCCATTGGCTTCCGCCAAAGCGATGACTTCATCCTGTTCCACAAACAGGGTAGCTCCGGCTTCAATTACCAGTGCCCTGGCCTTGGTCTCCACCATCATCTGCATGGTTTTGAGCCCCACCGTGGGCACATCGAAACGGCTGTCCTGGGCAGGCTTGGCCACCTTGGCTACCACGGCACCGCCGCCAGCCAGTTTGCCGCCCCGCAGGATACAGGCATCTGTCCCCTCGATGGCTTCGAGGGCCATAACCGCCATATCCTTGACCACCACGGTCTGCCCCACATCCATGCGGCCAATTTCCTTGGCCATCTGGAAGCCGAACTCCATATCCTTCAGTTCTTCGGCTGTGGGCTGGCGCTTCGTGAGCACGCCCTTGCCCGGCATGAGCTTGCGGATGAGTTCCGTCTGGTCAAAGACCTCCACATCGATTTTCTTGAGCTCATCGATGATGGCCAGCATGATGGTGTCGTCCTTGCGGTCCGGCACCCGCATGAGAATCTGCATGGCCTTGAGATCGGGCAAGGTCTTCTTGGCGAAGAGCACTTCCTTGGTGACCTTGCCGATCATGGTGACCTTATGGATATCGCTTTTCTTCAGGTGCTTGAGAATCTTGCCCACCTTGAGCACGTTGATTTCCTGATAATCATCCGCATAATCCTTCAGACGGGCATCCGTATCCGGCAGGAGCGCTACCGCATAGACCTCATAGCCCAGTTCTTTTGCCGCCCGAGCAATCTCCACCGGCAGGGCGCCAATCCCCGCCAAAAGTCCAATTCGCTCCATAAAAACCTCCGCACCTCAATTTCTTGCTTATTTGTCGTCCCGGCGTTCCCGGCAGATGCCGCGCTCGGCATTGCGCAGGAAGCGCAGCAGGTGATCCACTTCTTCGCAGGCCGGCACTTCCTGTTCGATGATGCCGATGGCCTGCTGCAGGCTCAGCCCCGAACGATAGAGAATGCGATAAGCCTGTTTCAGGCTGCGGCGGGCTGCCGGCTCAATGCCTGCCCGGGCAATACCTACCGTATTGAGGCCTGCCACCTTGGCCGGCTGGCCGGCCACAATGGTGAAGGGCACGACGTCCTGCACAAGACGGCTCATGCCGCCGATCATGGCATTGCGGCCGATCTTGACGAACTGATGGACACCGGTCATGCCGCCGATAACCGCCCGGTCTTCCACAATGGCATGCCCGGCCAGGCTGGCCACATTGGACATGATGACGCGGTTGCCGATCACGCAGTTATGGGCCACATGGGTGAGCGCCATCAGCAGACAGTCATTGCCGATGCGGGTTTCCTCGCCTTCACCGGTAGCCCGGTGCACCGTGGCACCTTCGCGGATAACCGTGCGGTCGCCGATGGTGGTATAGCTCTTCTCACCCTTGAACTTCAGATCCTGCGGCTCTTCACCGATGGAAGCGCCCTGGAAGATATGGCAGTCCTTACCGATCTTGGTCCAGCCGGTAACAACCACATGGGGGCCGATAATGGTGCCTTCGCCAATTTCCACGTTGGCTCCGATCACACTGTAAGGACCGATCTTGGCCCCGGCGGCGACTTTGGCTCCCTCTTCAATAATCGCCGTGGGATGTATCTGTGCTTCTGCACTAATATTTTCCACACTCATCTCTACAACTCCTTATAACGCCGCAAGGCTCACCCCTGCGGTAAAACCATTCTCTTTGCTCTGTCTTTCCTATATACTCCCAAACTAACCTCTAATCCTCACAAATCATCTGACAGCAAATTCAGGCGTTATCCGAGTTGAACAAAGATTATCGTTCATTTTCACCGTCAAATCACATATTTTCTTCTTTTCTCATGGCAAATTTAAAATCGGCAGAAGCCACGAGCTGATCATTCACATAGCCATCGCAATGCAGCACACCGAAATCCCCACGGACCTTCACGATATGCGCCTTGGTCACGAGCTGGTCGCCGGGCACCACCGGACGCTTGAACTTGATGTTCTCCATGCCGCCGAACATGGCAATCTTGCCGCGATGTTCCTCGGGATAAAGCATAGCCACGCCGCCTACCTGAGCCATAGCCTCCAGAATCAATACGCCCGGCATGATAGGATGACCGGGGAAGTGGCCGGCAAACTGGGGCTCATTCATGGTGATGTTCTTGACTCCCGTAGCAGACTTGAAGGGCTCGATTTCCAGAATGCGATCCACCAGCAGCATCGGCGGGCGATGGGGCAGAATTTTCATGATATCCGTAATTTCCAAAACCATTTTTTATTCCCTCTTCCTGTTAATTTCTCAACCTAAACTTTTCTGCAGCTCCTTGGCCAGAGCCGTATTCAAGGCATGACCGGAGGCCACCGCAATCACATGGCCGCGGATGGAGCCGGCCAGCCGCAGATCCCCGATGACATCCAGGATCTTATGGCGCACCAGCTCATCCTCAAAATGCAGGGGATTGAGCCAGCCCTCGTCATTGTAGACGATAACGCTTTCCAGTGTACCGCCCAGACCTAAGCCCATGCTGCGCAAAGCCTCGATTTCCTTCTCATAGGCAATGGTACGGGCCGGCGCGATTTCCCGCTCATAAAGTTCCGGTGCAATCTCAAAGTTCTCGTACTGAATGCCGATAAGCTTATGGGGATTCACCGAAGTGAAGCTCACCCGGAACCCGTCATAAGGCAGTACCATCACAAAGCGGTTCTTCTCCTCATCGTCAATGCGATAAACCTTGTCGATGACGATTTCCCGTCGCTCAGCAGCCAGTTCCTTGACACCGGCCTGCTTCATGGCCTGAAAGAAGGCCAGGGACGAACCATCGGCTACCGGGGGTTCTTCCGCATCGATTTCGATATAGCAGTTGTCGATGCCCATGGCATGGAAGGCACTCATCAGATGCTCAATGGTGAACACCTTGCAGCCGTTTTCCTCCACAGTGGTTGCCCTCATGGTGGAGGTGACATTGGCCGCCGTGGCCCGGATGGTCGGTCTGTCTTCCAGATCCGTACGCACGAACACGAGGCCCGTATCAGCCGGTGCCGGCTTCAATGTCATATGCACTTCGCGGCCGGAATGAAGACCAATGCCGTTATAGATGGCCTCTGCCGCCAGTGTTGTCTGTTGCAAATTGATTCCTCCTGCAAATTCAGTCTTTTCTTGCCAATTCGATTTCCTGAGGGGAAAATTCATCCCGCACGGATTTCCAGCGATCATGGAGCCAAAACCATTCTTCCGGATACTTTCTCACATGACCTTCAATGATATCGTTGATTTTCTGAGTGGTACGCCGGATATCCCCCCGCTTGTCTGCAGTCTTTTCCACATAGAGAGGATCATGAACCACCAGTGTGTGATTTCCCTTCTCATCCCGGTGCATAAAACAGGGAAAGATGGGCACGCCCTGAAAACGGGCCATGGATGCCGCTCCCGGTGTACAGTTCGTGGGGCGGCCAAAGAAATCCAGGATGATGCCGTCATGACGGTTGGTATCCTGATCCATTATAAGGCCGATAACCCAGCCCTTTTTCAGCATATCAAACATCTCCCGCACCCCGGTCTTATAGGTGATATGCATACCGATCATGGTACGGTATTCGTTGATAAACCGATCCGCAGCTGAATTCTTCTGCTTCATGGCTACTCCCACTAAAGGAATACCCGCCAAAGCAAAAGCGCCCCCCATCAGTTCCCAGTTGCCACTATGAGCAGCCGCAATGATAGCACCCTTGCCCTCTGCCAGCCCAGCATGTAATTTTTCCAGCCCTTCAATGCGGACATAATCCTCTGGCTTTTTCTTGATTACCGGAAAACGCAGCACCTCAAAGAGCATGGGACCAAAACGAACAGAACTTTCCCGGGCAATGCGCCTGGCTTCCTGCTCACTGACATCCAGGCACATCCGAATCTGATCCATGGCCAGCTTCTTGCGCTTTTGAGGCACCACCAGCCAAGCAAAACATCCCAGTCCTCGACCGAGAATTTCACTGAGGCTGCGAGGTAGAGCACAAACACAGAAGCTGATGGCTTTTAAAACATAGTATAACAACTTCTTAGCCCTCGTATTTAGCTAATTTCTTTTCCAGCTGCTTCATTTTCTTCATCATTTCCGGCAACTTCTTCATAGCCGCCTGCATGCGCAGCCATTCCGTATGGCTCTGCACCGGGAAACCGGCACAGAAGACGCCTTCTGGCATATCGCCGATAATGCCGGAGCGGGCTGCATAAACCGAATTGGCCCCAATATTGATATGGCCCACCGTGCCCACCTGACCGCCGAAGGTTACATTATGACCAACAGTTGTAGAACCGGAAATGCCGGTCTGGGCCACAATCAGGCAGTTCTCACCGATCTTGCAGTTATGGCCGATATGCACGAGGTTATCGATTTTCGTGCCCTTGCCGATAACCGTGGCCCCCATGGCTGCCCGATCGATGCCGTCATGAGCACCGATCTCCACATCATCTTCCAGCACCACGATACCCACCTGGGGAACCTTTGTATGCACGCCGTCCTTCGTAGTAAAGCCAAAGCCATCGGAACCGATAACTGCGGAACTATGCACCACACACCGCTTACCTACACGGCAATGTTCACGAACCGTGGCATTGGAGTAAATCACACTGTCCTCCCCAATTTCGGCATATTGGCCGATATAGGTATGGGGATAGAGCACCACATTGTCGCCGATCACCGCATGGTCATCCACCATGGCAAAGGGCATGATCGTAACATTTTTGCCAATTTTTACGTCCTTGCCAATATGGGCCTTATCGCTGACTTCCACGGCACGTTCCAATTTCGGCGTGAATATCTCCAACAGCTTGGCAAAGGCTTCTCTGGGATTTTCCACATAGAGAGCCGTCTTCGGAAAGTCTTCTACACCTTCCGGCAGCATCACCGCTGCGGCCTTGCAGCTTTTTGCCTTCTCAATATGTGGTTCCACGGCAAAGGTCAGATCGTGCTCACCGGCACCGTCGATATTATCGAGACCCTCGATCTCCACAACTGCCTCACCCACGATACGGCCGCCGACCAGTTCTGCGATTTCCTGTAATGTCTTTCTCATGCTGGCACTCCCATCTCACTGCAACTGGGCGATAACTTCATCGGTCACATCCATGGCCCCGGTAATGGCCACTGGCTGGTCAGCACTGTTGTTGACCACCGCATCCAGTTTCTTTTCCTTGCTGACGGCTGCTAAAGCCACATCCATCTTCTGACGCAGCTGCAGGGAATATGACTGATTGAGCCCCTGAATCTTGCGCTGTGCATCCATCTGAGCCTTCTGCAGATCCTCCTGGCTCATGTTGGGATTTTCCTGCATCTTCTTCTGCAGGTCTTCCCCAGCCTGGGTCTGAGCTTCCTGGATTTTCTGGTTGCCCTCTTCCACGAGGCTGCTGATCTGCGGAGCCTCTTTGGACACCCGCTCACCATCTATATAGCCAATCTTGGTCTGGCCGCAGCCACTGGCCAAAGTGGCACAGAGAAGGGCCATGATCATGGCCGCCGTTGTTTTCTTGCGTAATTTCATGATAACTTCGCTTCTTTCTTTTCTATTTACTTACTTTATTCTTTTTGATTACTTTGCAGATCTTTCATTTCCTGCACGATCTCGTCCGTGACATCCTGTGTCGTAAGACCAATGGCAATGCTGTCCCGAGGAGCAATATCCATAACACCCTCCGTACGGGGCAGGAAGGATTGGATACTTTGGGGATGATGCACCAGGATCAAGGTGAAATGATGCAGAATGGCCACCTTGGCCGCCTTGCCCGCCACATCATTGAGGATATGAGCTTCCAAGGCGGAAAGTTCGCTTTTTTTCTCCGCCAGTTGCTGACGTTTTTGCAGCCGCTGCTGCACCTTCAGGGCCATTTCCTGCTGCTTCTGCAGTGCTTCAGCATTGCGGGCCTCAGCCTCACTTTTTGTCTTCAAGGCCTCAGACATTTGCTGCTCTTTCAGCTGAGGCAGGCTCTGCTGCCATTTGGCCAGTTCCGGTCCCAGTTCCTTCTGCACATAAGCCTCAATCTCGGCCTTATAGGACTGCCAGAGCTCATACTGACGGCGTCCCCGCTCAGCCTGCAGGCGGCTGCGCTGTTGCAGCCAGTCCTCACGTTCGGCAGCGATGCTGTCCTTGGAATCCAGCGGATTGTGCATGGAAGCCTGATTGTCCAGCTTAATGTTGAGATTCAGGATGGCATTGAGATATTCCTCATCGATAGCCTGCCGCCGGGCATTGAATTCCGCCTCAGTCTTTTTCTTATAGGCCTCCCGCAGGCGCTGGGCCTTGCGTTCCAGTTCCGCCCGGCCGCCTATGACATCGGCCGCATTCTTCTGCCAGACGGACTCCTTGAAGGTTTCCGCCAGCAGCTCCGGCTTCTGTATGGACAGCAGGTCCCCCACATCATTTGTCTCCAGGGACAGCAGCTCACATTCAGCCTGCAGGGCCTTGTACTTTTCGTAATCCGGATGCGCCGCCAGCACCTGCTGCCAATCGATAAGGCCTGTATCTGCTGCTGCAGCCGCCGGCGGCGGTGCTTCCCGGGGAATAATGAATTCTCGGGCCAGCCAGGCACCTAACAAGACAAAAGCGAGAGCCACCACTGCTCCCACAAAGATATGGCGGCCCCGCTGCCTCTGCTCTTTTTCTTCATCCTTGCCGGATTCTGCCATGGTGACACCCCGCCTTCTTCACTGTTAAAAAAGCCTCCCCCTTAGGGGGAGGGGAAAACATGTATTCCTTCCCCCAGGGGCAGGCTTTTCTGATTCAGATTATTTGCTGACCTGCTTCAGGACATCCTGGGTGATGTCCACGCCACCGTAAACCACAGCGCCCTTGTCCAGCACTACGGACAAGCCCTTCTGCTCAGCAACCTTCTTCACAGATTCTTCCACGCTCTTGGTGATGGGTTCCATGAGCTCCTGGTTCTTCTGCTGCAGACGCTGCTGGGTCTGGGTATAATAATCACGCTTTTCATTATCATTCATGTTAGCGGATTTAGTCTCAAATTCCTTCTGGGCAGCCGTAACAGCTTCCTGCATTTCCTTGGAAGCGTCCTGCACCTTCGGATGCTGGCTCATGATCTGGCTGTAATCCACCACGCCCACATTGGAGCTGGCAGCGCTGGCCATGTTCGGACCAAACTGCGTCAGAGCCATAGCCACGACGGAACCTACAAAAGCCAGGGCAATGAGAATGCTAACAATCTTAACCTGTTTTTTCTGCAATTTAACCATTTCAAAATCTCCTTTTCCCCTGAGGGGATTTTCGTTGAATTTCTACAAATGCCGTATACGATAGACATTATAACTCTATGCAACAAATTTTGCAATGACAAAATCTGTCTGTAAAACTTCTAAAAGTTGCCGATAAGCCGCAGCCAGTTCTGCTCATTATCCACCACATACTCCAGTCCCATGAAATCATGGAGCTGATAGCGCAGTGCCGCTTCCCCGATGCTTTCCGCCCCGCGATATTCATAGCGCAGCAACCAGCGGGGCCCCAGTTTCTGGGCTGCGTCGTAGATAAAGCCGTGGTTGTGCATATCATAGCGCAGTCCCAGCCTCCGGCCGCCAGGCAGATCATGGCGCCAGCCCAGCTGCCAGCCCCAGCGCACTTCCTCAGGCCGGAAATCCGTCTGGGCAAAGAGCTCATCCCGCCGCCCCAGCATCTGTCCGCCATGGAGGCGGAACAGCAGGTTTTTGTCGGAATCATGGCCGCCCTTTGACCTGCGGCCTGCATCCAGCCAGCCGGTGATCCGCAGGCGGTAACGGCTGCTGTCCGAACGGCTCATGACGTGGCTGCGCTCTGCCGGCTCGATATCCACCCGGGTGTGCATCTTCAGCAACCGGAAATCATGGCTGTTATCCAAAGTACGGGCAAACTGTGCTGCCAGTTCTTGCTGATGGCGCTGCACGAACCCCACCGGTACCCCCACGATATCATTGACCTGATCCTGCATCAGTTCTCGGTGTGTCAACAGGGATACACTTGGAATCGTCTGGGAACGCATGGACAGGTCCACCGTCCGCACCACCGGCAGCCGCGGATAAACCGTCAATCGGATTTTGGCATGCGGTTCCGGTGTAAGCTCGAAATCCCCTCGGAATTCCGGCAGATGTTCCTGCAGATAAGCATTTAGGTGCTGTTTCATAATGCCATTGGTCCAATCCGCAGCGGCGGTGGGCAGCCCCGTCAGGGCATCCTGAAAGACCTGCTCCACACCGGTAAGGTCTGCCCGCACCAGCTTTTCAATCCGTAGCGGCATCCCCTCCACGGTGGTTTCTACCTCCACCTTCTGGATGGTTTCCGACCAGGGCAGGAGCTCTACCTGCACCGCCGTCTGCGCTCCCGGCGTAAGCTGTACGCGGCTGACCGTGTAGCCCACCAGCACCTTGTCAAAGACCTCATGAATCAGGCTTTCATAAGTCACCTGCTGGCTGCGGACGGCCGCGATATCCTTGCCTTCCAGCAGCTGGCCTGCAATGGCCGCTACACTGCGGTTCATGCGCTCTGCCACCAAGGGGGGCAGATTGCTGCGGGCGCAGGTAACAGCTGTCACCTGTTCCACCCGTGCTGCGGCCTGCCCGCTTCCGCAGTCGATGATCAGCAAAGCAACCAGCAAGGCCACAAAGAGGCGCTTCATTTAGAACGTGCCGCCCACGGAGAAGTGGACGCGGCCGCCTTTGTCGCCCCGGCCGTAATCAAGACGCAGCGGCCCGATTGGGGTATTGAGGGACAAGCCTACACCAATACTGCCATGAATGTCGTCGCTCTTCGGCATGAAATCCTTGCTCCAGGCTGCGCCCCAGTCCGTGAAGATGGCCCCCTGTACCTTGGTGACAATGGGGAAACGGTATTCCAACGTTGCCAGCCCCATGCGGGTGCCGCGGTACTGATCCTCTCGATAACCACGCAAGCTGTTCTGACCGCCCACCTTGTACTGGTTGAATTCGGAGATATGACCGCGCCCCAGACCGTACTGACCACGCAGGGCAATGACCTGAGCATGACCTACCTTGAAATAGCGCTGGTCTTCAATGGTAGCCTTCTGGAAGTCAAAGTCCCCACCTAAACCGGCTACCTCGGCGGACAGGCTTACCTTGCCACCTTCCGTCGGATTATAGATATTATCCCGATTATCCGTAACATGTTCCAACGTCACACTTCGGGTGGTGCCAAAATTGTATTTACGCCAGGCAGCGCCAGCTGCACCACTGCGGTCACCTGCATTACCATTCTCCGTATGACGCTTATAGCTGTCCTTTCGGTTCTTCAGCGTGATATAGTTGGTGGAATACTCGCTGACCGGACGTCCCAAAGTGATCTCGCCGCCAGCATACTTGCGCATATAGCTTTCCTTTAGCTTGCCATTGGTATCATAATCATCATATTCATAAGTGCGGTTGTAAACACGCAGAGTACCCACCGTTTCTTTTTTATCGATATAAGGATGGCGCCAGGAGAAGGAATAGCCCTGGGCATCGGTCTCGTCACCGCTCTTTTCATAGGTGATGCTGACCGCATCGCCCGTGCCGCGGAAGTTAGTATCGCCGATGCTGACCATTCCCAGCACGCCGTCGGCCGTGCTGTAACCGGCACCGATACCGAAGGAACCCGTACGCTTTTCCTTCACATCCAGTTCCATGACCACCGCATTGGGTTCCACACCGGGATTCATCTTGATGTTGACATCTTCAAAGAAGCCCAGGTTGTAGACACGCTGCATGGAGCGACGGGCCTGCTTGGAGTTGAAGGGTTCGCCCGGCTTCTGACGCATCTCACGCAAAATGACATAATCCTTGGTCTTTTTATTGCCCTTGACCTTGAAGCCTTCCAGCTTGCCTTCGTTGATCTTCAGCGTCAGATTGCCTTCCTTATCGATATTCATATCCGTAACCTTGGCCAGGATGTAGCCGTCCTTACGGTACATTTCCTTGATGGCCTGGATATTCTGCTGCAGATTGCGGCTGTTCAGGATCTCACCGGGCTTCACCGTAACGCAGGAAGCCAGAAGTTCCGTCTTGATGACCGTATTGCCCGTGATGTTCACGCTCTTGAGCACGGGGTTTTCCAGCACGTGATAGGTGACGACCACGCCCTCCGGCACCTTCTGGAAGGTGGGGAACAGGTCGTAGAAATAACCCGTATTATAGATGGCCTCCCGGTCCGTATTCAAGCCCTTCACCGTGAACATATCGCCGGTCTTCATGGCGATAGCGGCCTTGGCGGTGTTCTCCGTCAGCGGCGTCGTGCCTTCAAAGACGGTATCCACGATGGTCTGACCTTCGTACTCCTTGCTGTATTTCTCGATGACATCTTCCTGGGGACGATTCTTGGCCCATTCGCTGGTCCGGGGATCCACATTGGCATCCTCCGCTTTTTTGTCTGCGTCTGCTGCCTGAGCCTCCTTATCTGCCGCTGCTGCAGGCTGGGTGCCTACCGCCTCGCTGGCCACGCTGCTTTCAGCAGCCTTCGTCTCCGCCGGCTTATCCGCAGCCGCAGCAGCCGTATCTGCCTGGGGAGCTGCCACAGCATCAGCCTGGGCCGTTGCTGCCGGTGCAGCCGCTGCCACTTCCTCAGCCGGTGCTGCCTGTGCCATCCCCGGCACCACCGCAAAGCTGGTGGCCATGGCCACAGCATAGGCTAAAAATCGTCTGTTCTTCTGTTTGGAATCGTACAAAGGTCAAACCTCCCAAAATCGTTTTCTTTCATTGACGCAGGATCTTGCCTGCAGATTGCATGAGTTGTTGTTTTTCCATATCCGGCGGCTGGGGTGCAGTCTTCGGTACAGGCAGGCTCTCGGTATCTGCCACTGCCCGCCTGGGGGACTCGGACACCGCCGGCTTTTCTGCCTGCTTTTCCGGCTCCGTCCTGACAGAGGGCGGTTCCGGGGCAGCGGGCTGAGCCGGTGGCTCTGCCGCTGCCGGTACATCTTCTGCCGGCGGTGCGGGACTTACAGATGCCCCCGTCTGGTTCAGGACCTGCCTGTTTTCTTCCACCGGCATGAAGGGGGGGACGCCTTTCCACAAAACGCCCCCTGCCAGGGCTAAAGCCAGCAATAAAGCCGCGCCCCGTCTTCCCCACAAGAACAAGGTACGGCTGCGTGGGCTTTGCCCCACATGGGCCAACTCCGCCCTGGCCAGCATCAGCTTCAGATCTCCCTGCACATCATTTTCCTGTGCCAGGGAATCTTCCGCCCTGCCCAGCCAGTCTCGGGCTGCCCGAATATGATTCTGCTGTGAACGCCTGTCCATCCGCGCCCCTCCGTCCTAGGAATCCTTAAAACTTCTCTATTCCTAATAATCGTCAGAGCAGAACAGTCATTCACACAGCATATAGCACCATATAACAGGATAATATAACGCTAGCACCATTTTTCAGCGTTTTTCAGGGTATTTTTACTTGTTTTTGCTTATTTGCAAATAATTTACCAATTTTGCATGAAGCGGGAAAGCATCCCGCGAATCCGGCGGATTCCCGTCTGCTGCAGGCGATAAACATGGCCGGTACTCAGGTCCATATCCTCTGCCACCGCCGCCACATCCCGGCTAGCTAGAAAGACATTTTCCAGCACGGCCTTTTCCTTGGCCGGCAGGCGCTCCATGGCCGTACGCAGGCGCCCCACCATCTCATTGGTTTCCGCCTGCTCCGCCACCGTAGGTGCGGTATCCATCAGATTCTCCTTGTAGGTTACCCCCC
Organism: Selenomonas ruminantium subsp. lactilytica TAM6421; assembly: GCF_000284095.1. Lineage (GTDB taxonomy): Bacteria > Bacillota > Negativicutes > Selenomonadales > Selenomonadaceae > Selenomonas_A > Selenomonas_A lactilytica. Next base: position 2,754,899 of record NC_017068.1, read on the forward strand.
CTTCATCCTGCAGGGCATCCATACAGGGACTGTCGGACTGCCCCTCCTTCTGCAGGAAATCCAGCATCCGTCCCCGGATGCGATGGATGGCATAGAGGCTGAAGGCCACGCCCCGTTCCGGCTCATACCGTTCCACGGCTTCAATGAGGCCGACGGTCCCTTCCTGCACCACATCCATGACATTCTGCAGGCTGCGATAGGGCAGGGCCTGTTTGAACACCAGGGGCTGATAAGCTTCAATCAGCCTTTGGCGGGCAGCTTCGTCCCCCTCATGCTTGCAGGCCTGCCACAGGGCAGCCTCCGTTTCCCGGTCCAGCGGTTTCACCTTCTGTAATTCTGCTACATATTGTGCGAAGCGCATGGCCTTCACCTCCTTTCCTCTCAGCATGAGCCCGGCTCAGAACGTCACCCGGGCTTCCACGCCAAAGATATACTTGTTGGACTCCCGCTCGACGGTCACGCCCCAACGGTCATTGATGTCATATTGGACACCATAGCGGTTGATATTATCCCCGCCAAAGCCATGGGTGTATCTGAGCATGACCTTGTCTGTTATATATTTTCCCATAGAAACATTAAAATCATATTTGTTTTCGCGATTTTCTTTTTCTGCCGCATGATTGTCAAAAGCCGAACCACTGCCCCGGGAGATGGAGAATTTATCCAGATAGAGATACTGGCGCATGATACCCTCCACTTCCGACAGGAAACTCATCTGCAGCCCTACTGCCAACAAATCTCCCATATCCATGGTACTCTGGCCATTTTTATAGGCATCACGCAAGGTCAACAGCTGTATGATCTGCGTCTGACTCATCTCAGGATTAGAGGTGAGCTTCATTTCCGCCGCCCCCAATGGCCCCTTCACTGACAGAAAGACCTTAGCCTGACTGAGTTTCGTATCGGCAAAGAAGTAGATGCTGGGCATGAAGGATGCCACCTGATTGAAAGTCGCCTTGCCTTCCCGGATCTTAAACTCGGTCTTCAGATAGTTGATAGTCCCGCCTCGCTTCACCTGCAGACTGCCACTCATCTTGGGATGGCTCATGATGCCCCCCACATGGAAACCACCGGTAAGATAGAGGTCGTAGAGATAGGGACTGTAGAAATGCACCTTATCCCCCGCATTGACCTGCACATCAAAGACCATCTCCGGCATGGTACCGTCACTATCCGGAATCGTAGGCACGGAAACCTTGCATTTATTGAAATCAATCTGACCAGAAAGTTTCGGCAGATGCTGCCCATAAAACTCCGTATCGGCCAGATGCAGCTCACCATTCAAGGGGCCTTCAAAAAACTTGCTCTTAAGCCCCAGATTGACCACATACAAGGAAAAATCATAATGCTCCGGTTCCAATCCATTCAGCGTCAGCTTACCATTGGCATTATAGTAACCACCGCCCATTTTACCAGAAAATTCCTCGACTGTCACTTGATTGCCATTGAATTTCAGCCGGGCAGTCATATCGGTAACTGGATCCTTCAATTCCTTGATTTTCACTGCGCCATCAGGAATAACCACCGTACCATCCAGGAAAGGATGCGCCAATGTCCCATGGATCTTCAGCTCGCCTTCCGTGGCCCCCAGCGCCCAATCGATTTCCTTGGAAACGGTGGGCAGCAGGGATAAATCCGCATCCTGCAGTCCAATGGTCAGCTGGATCTGCTCATAATCATCCAGCCATTCATCCTTGCCTGCTGTCAGCGCCCTGAGGGGCACAATGCCCTTGGCCGTGGCGGCACAGGTCTTCGTTCCCACGGCTTTTTCCACCCGCAATTCCGTCAGGTCCACCAGACCGTTCTTCAGATGGGCTTCACCGGTCAGGGTATCAAAACCAGCCCCCTGGATACCTCCGTCGACTGCCTTGACCTTGACGTCGGCAGCCGGATTATAGGTATAGCCTCCCAGCACGGCCTCAATATCCGCCGTCCCGGTCACGCCCCGGGCCTTGATCCCGGCCAGACCGGTAAACATGCCAAAGTCCAGCTGGCTGGCATTAAACTTGACATTGATGGGCCCGCCGATTTCTACGGAACCATTGGCGGCAAAGGTGCCGGCCGTTCCCTGGCTCCCCTGCAGCTTGTTGATATAAACCACATGGTTCAGCATATTAAGATCCAGTTCTACGCCATGCACATCATAGCCACCGGCCTGACCGCTGGCAATCATGCCATTGACCTTAGCGCTGGGATTTTTAAGCGTGCCCCCCAGGCTGGCAGTGAGATCCGCCTTCCCGCTTATAAGCTCCGTCTTCTGATTCAGCAAAGCTGCCACAGCGGCAATATCCGCATTCTGCATCACCACAGCCCCACGGATTGCATTCGTTTCCGTGTCATAGGACAGTTCCATATCATAAGTACCGCCATTCTGCTCAAAGCCAAAATGATCGATATCAAAGCTATGCCCCCGGAACTTAACCATACCTCGCAGATTATTTATGGTCTGGCCGTTCATGACGATTTCCGGCGCATCGAGAACACCATGGAAGACCGGCGCATTGATAGTGCCGTCAATCTTGCCCTTGAAGGTGCCATGGCCGCTGACCTCATAGGGCAGTTTGTGTTCCACCCGCTTGAGGTTGATATCCTTGGCCACCACTTCCATATCCAAATCCTGGTTGTCCGTGGTGATTGTACCATTGAGCACCATGTCGATCATCGGAGAATACGCATGGAAATCCTGCAGGCGCAGCTTGCCATTCTCGAGGAAATAGTCACCATCCATACCGGACAGCAAAACCCCATGGTAACTGCCACGATAGAAATGGATATACCCCGTTGCCTGAGGATTATCCAGCGTACCTGTTACCTTGATGATATTGTCCACATTACCGGTCAATGGCTGATCCGGTGCAATGAGCGCCACGATATCTTCCATGCGGGCCCCCATGGTATCCAGCTGCAGATTGACCTTCTTCTCGCCGGTGAAACCCACCGAGCCGGCCGCCCGCCAGACCTCCTTGCCATCCTTTTCCATCAGGAAATCATCGATGCCGATGCCGTCCAGACTGCCGCTGGCGGCAAATTTCAGGCTGTCAAAGGGCTGCTTGAAGATCTTGCCCTTGAGGCCGGAGAATTTGATTTCCACCTGGGGATTGGATTTGTCGCCATGAATCGTGCCCTTGAAATCCGACAGGCCCGACATGTCGATGCGGCTGTCCAGAGCCTGCAACAGGGACAGGTCAAAATGGCCACCATAATAGGCCAGATCCAGCTGGGCTGCGCCCCGCATATCCCGGATGGAACCCTCCAATCCCAGGCTGCTGTGATTGGGCATCTTGACGCTCAGATAATCGATGATAAGATCATCGTCAGCCAGATAGAAGGAAGTGCTGACCTTGTCGGCTTTGATGCCATGATAAGCGGCATTGACCACCTTGGCACTGCCATAAAGCTGCAGGGTGCTGACATCCGTCCCCACACCATTGCCGCCCAGATCCGCAAACACCGCACCGGTAAGGCCGTCAAGCTGTGGCAGGAAGGAACTGCCCTGGGCTGCATCGATATTTTCCAGCTTCATATGAGCCGTATAGCCCAAATTTTCCGTGGACAGTACCGCTTCGCCGCTGACCTTGCCGCCAAAGACATTGGCTGAAAAGCCCCGCACAAAGAGGTTCTTGTCCTGATAGCGCACATCGGCCTGAGCTCCCGTAAAGGGAATATCCATGGCCTGTCCGGCTGCCACCTGCACCCTGCCATCCACGCTGGGATTGCTGATGGCCCCGGTCACCTTGACATCGAAACTTGCGGCTCCCTGATAGGGAATATTGGTAAGAATTTTAGACGGATCAAAGGAATCCGAGCTGGCTTCCAGTTCCAGATACGGCGTGGTATTCAGATTCCGGATCCTGCCGTGGGCACGGACCTTCTGGGCCGCCGCCTCCGCATTGACATCCAGCAGCACCTCCGCATTGGTGAAGGAAGCGTGGCCGGCGATATTTTCGATCTCCGTGCCTTCCACCTGCACCCTGCCATCCTTGAGGTCGGCTTCACCGCTGAAGGACAGGTCCCCGTCCCGGCGATAGGCATGGAGGTCTGCCGACTCGATCCGGCCCCCTTCAACCTTTACATTGTCCGGGATAAGGCCTGCCGGCACAAAGGCCAGGTATTTTTCCACATCCAGCCCCTGCACCCGGGCATTGACGATCTGCCGCATATCGGAAAGCGTCGCCGTGCCCGTCACAGCCGTGCCCTGATTCTGCGCCGCAAACTCAGCCTTGTATACCGGGTAGTCCGCAAAATCCACACTGCCATGCACATCATCCAACGATAATTCCTGTCCCTGCCGGCGCACCTGCACATGGGCATCGGTGACGCTGACCTTGCCATGGAATTCCTGGGAAGTCTTTTCCTTGCTCAGCAGATCCTCCACGTTCCAGCTGCCATCTGCCCGCTCAGCAAGGACTGCCTCCACGCCGCTGACCTGCACTTCCCCTACGGCATTGGCCGGATCCGAAAACGCCGCAAGCAGGCGGCAGCTAACCCGGGCCGTATCGGCACGGGCAATCAGCTCCGCCTGCTTGTCATAGACAGCTACGTTATGCAGTTCCAGATCGCGCAGGGATCTTACCTGGATCTCCCCGATTTCCACCTCTGTCCCCAGGGCCTGGGTGGCCAGAGAAGAGACTTCTTCCCCGGCCCTTTCCATGAAGTTATGCGTTTGTACATAGTACCAGAGACTGGTGATGGCGATCAGCGCCATCACCACCCCCCCGATTATCCATGTTTTCCCCTTCATTTGACTCTCCCCGTGGGCCCTTCATGGGCAATGAATTGCAATCCCTTTATTGGGCCATCTCACTGGCTACCGCCTCGGTGCTGGCAGCAGTTTCCGTGGCCACAGGTGCCGTCGCTGCGGCACTCTTTTCTTCATTCACAGTTTTTGCTTCTTTATCTTTGCGTCTGCTTTCTTTGGCGGCCTTGCGGGCTTCCCGCTCTGCCTTGCGCATAGCCTTCATCTCATCCTTGGATGCCTTCTTGGCTTCCGGCGAAAGTTCCAGTACCGGATTTTCCGTGACCTTGGCATCTTCCCGGACCTTCTTCACCTTGTTGCCTTCCATCTGGGAAGCCTTGTACTTGGCCACATCGATGTCCACGGGAATGCCCATGGCCTTATCGAGAGCTGCCTTGGACAGATTATAGGTATAGAGCGCATTGTTGTAGTTGGTGCGGGCGGCCGTCATCTTCTCCGTGGCGTCCATCACATCGAGGTTCGTGCCCACGCCGGCAGAATAGCGGACATTGGCGATCTTGAGATCCTCTTCCGCCTGCTTCACAGCCGTTTCCGTGGTGCCGATATTCTTCTCTGCGGCCTGCAGGTTCAGGAAGGCCGTGCGCACATCCAGCTGGATGGTCTCATCCTGGGCATGCATGGCTTCCTGGGCCTTGGCCAGGGATGCTTCTGCACTGTGCACGCTGGCTGAAGTTGCCCCATTGTCAAAGATATTCCAATTGGCCGTGGCACCGATGGTCCAGGTATTGCCATGATCGGTCTTGAATTCGTTCTTGCCTTCGATGGCCTTGGTTGCCGAAGCCGTCACCGTAGGATACCAGCCGGCCTTGGCCTGATTGATGCCTGCTTCTGCCTGCTTCACGGCGTAATAGGCAGCCGCCCCGTCTGCCCGGTTGTTCAGGGCATAGCTGGTGCAATCCTCCAGCTTCAGGTCATAGCTGGGATGTTTCAGCTGATCATCTATTTCCAGCACCGTATCCGTGGGCAGCCCCAATACGTTATTCAAGGTAGCCACGGCGATATCATAGTTGTTCTGAGCCGTGGTCAGGGCCTGCTGGGCATTGGCCAGATTCACCTGGGACGAAAGCACATCGGATTTGGCCACCGTGCCCACCCGGTACTGGGCGTTTACATTGTCCAGATGTTCCTGATAGGCCCTGACCGTATCTTCCTGCACCTTGATGAGATTCTTGTAGTTCAGGATATTGTAATAATCAGCCGTAGCCTGATAGCGAATGAACTGTTTGGTGTTCTCCAGCGTCACATCAGCAGAGTTCAGGGCATAGCCTGCCGCCTCAATGCCACTGCGCAGGGAAAAATTGTAAAGGGGAATCGCTGCCGTAGCGCTGTTGGTATAATAAGAATTGTCCCCTTGGTGTGAAGCCCTTGCCAACGTATCATTTACCCGATTTGCCCCACTGGACAGGGACAATGTCACACCGGTCTGACGGCGGTAATTGGACAGATTCCAACGTGCCGAATCCACATCGGCCAGGGCACTCTTGATGCTGCGGTTATTTTCCAGCGCCATCTGCACGGCATCCTGCAGGTTGAGCTGCACCGTATTCGCTGCGGAAGCGGAACCAAAGGTAAAGGTCATGAGACCGCCCAAGACCAGAGCCGTCAATTTTTTATGGAAACGTTGCTTTTTCAATGTAATTCCTCCTCATAAAAAGGTCGTATTTATGTGATAGCCGCTTTCCGCGGCTGGGATTATCGCATCAAAAGGCCTGTTTCAGCCCCACATAGGCAGCCCGGCGGTCCTTGTCGTTGACATTCTGCCACTGCCCCATCAGCCAGGTATTGTCCTTCAGACGCAGCTGGGCGCCAAGGCGCACCGCCGTATCATCGAAGTCATAAGCCTCTGCCGAGAATTTGAAATTCTTGCCTGCATAGGCATCAAGCCCCACGCCGGCATCGCCATGGATGGCCCCCACTCGGGCAGCCAGATTGCCCTTGCGCTTGCCCACCTGGAAGTTCACGCGATTGGCTTCCCCCATATCCTCCAGTCCAAAGGTCAGGAAGGGGCCTTTATCCAGCGCCGCCGTAAAATTCCAGTTGGTATCCCAGTCATGGGCACTGCCGCTGTACAGAGTGGACAGCTCGCCGGAGGTCTTGATGGCTTCCAGCTTCTCCTTGCCCCGTTTGGCCTTTTCCGTCAGTTCCCGGGCATTATGGATTGTCTTTTTCACATCCTCCACGGTCTTTTCGTCGCCGGCCACCTTGGCCAGGCCCTCGGACACAACACGTATCTTCTCGCTGGTCTGGGCGATATTATCCAGGGTAAGGCGCAGGTTCTCCGCCGTCTGGGGATCAGCTCCCACCGTGGCCAGATTGGCCATCATGGCCTCCACATTGTTCATGGTGCGGTTGAGACTGCCGGTTATCATATTCATATTGGTGAGGATCTGATTAATATTGCCCTGATTGGCATTGATGGTGGCTTCCAAAGCCGCCATCATGCCGTTAATATGGGCCGTCGTATCCCGCATATTCACCACCATCTGCACGATGGAAGTCTGGAACGCCTCATTACCCACGATGTTGTTCATGCTGGACAGCAGCTCCTGGGCCTCAGTGATGACCTTGCTGGCGGTCTGCAGCATCTCATCCATGCTGGCCTCATCCTGTCCAGTAAGATAATCACCATCGCTGAGATAGCCCGCAGAACTTTCACCTGGAGTGATATTGATAAACTTATCACTCATAATGCCCGACGAACCGATGGACACCTGAGAGCCCTTGGGAATCTGCACCCCGTCATTAATCTGCAGGGTGACGGTGACGCCCCGGCCATCATTGGCCACGGATTTCACCTTACCCACCGGCACGCCGGACAGGCGCACTGCCGACTGGGGTTCCACCCCCACCACCTGCTTGAAGCCGGCATACAGGGTATAGCCCTTGTCGCCGCCCAACCGGAAACCGCTCAGCATGATGACCACGCCGGCTAACAGTGCCAATCCCGCCAGGGTAAAGGCTCCTACCTTTGCTTCTACACTCATGCTTGCAGTTCCTCCTTTTTATCCTTCTGCAGATGCAGCGTCCGGAAAAAGGCCTGCACCCGTTCATCCTGTATCTGCTGGAAGCGCTCCACCGTATCCACGGCGATCAGCTCCCCTTCGTAAACCATGGCAATCCTGTCGGCAATGCGGCAGGCACTGGCCATGTCATGGGTGACCACCACCGAGGTGACCCCCAATTTCTTCTGCATATCCACGATCAGCTCATCGATCTTCGCCGTGGTCAGGGGATCAAGCCCCGAACTCGGCTCATCGTAAAAGATGATTTCCGGCTCGATGGCAATGGCCCGGGCCAGGCTCACGCGCTTCTTCATGCCGCCGGACAGTTCTCCGGGCAGCTTTTCTTCCACCCCCGGCAGACCTACCAGCGCCAGCTTTTCCCTGACAATACGCTGGATCTCCGCCTCCGGCAGGTTGCGGTGTTCCCGCAGCCCAAAGGCCACATTCTCTCCTACCGTCATGGAGTCAAACAGCGCCGAATACTGGAAGACCATGCCCATGTTCAGCCGCACCTTATCCATTTCTTTCTCGGAAATATGAGAAATCTCCTGCCCGCTGATATAGATCTCACCCGCATCGGGCCGGATCAGCCCCACCAGCAGCTGCAGCAGGGTACTCTTGCCGGAACCGGAACCGCCGATCACCGCCAGCGTTTCCCCGTCCCGGATCTCCAGATTGATATCCTGGAGAGCGTATTCACCATCATAGATTTTGCTTACATGGGAAAGTTTAATCATAAGTACACCTTAGTACAGAATAAAGGTCAAAAGCGCGTTGAGGATAAAGATGACGATGATCGAAGTCACCACGGTACGGGTGGTGGCCTTACCGACGCCCTCAGCCCCGGCAGGACTGTGCAGGCCGTAGTAGCAGCCAAGCACCGCAATGACATTGCCGAAGAAGATGGCCTTGATCATGCCGCCGGTCAGGTCAAAGACCACGGCGAAATTATGGATGGAATTGATATAGCTGTAGGAACTGATGCCGGCGTAATACACCGCCACCAGATAGCCCCCCAGAACGCCGATGACATCACCGAACACCGTGAGCAGCGGCACCACCATCATGCAGGCCAGCATCCGCGGCACGATCAGGTAATTGACAGGATTCACCGCCATCACCCGCAGCGCATCGATCTGCTCGGTAACTTTCATGGTGGAAATCTCCGCCGTAATGGCAGCTCCCACCCGTCCGGCGCAGACCACCCCCACCAGCACCGGTCCCAACTCGCGGCCAATGGCAATGGCAATGATGCCGCCAATGGTGCCCTGGGCTCCAAAACGAATCAATATATCCGCCGTCTGCAAGGCAAACACCGCCCCGGTAAAGAGCAGTGTCAGACTCACAATCAGCAGGGAATCCACCCCCAGATGCGACATCTGGGCCAGGATATGCTTAGGGCGCGGCCTTCTGAACAGCTCCTGCACCGTATCACGATAAAGAAGCACGATGGTGCCAAATTCCGCCAGCCGCGCCAAAACCCAGGCGCCAACAGCCTCCAAAACCCGCATCCAACGTGCCTCCTTTCACTCACATTTCACTAATTTTTACCACCCTTTGATTGTAACAGGCAAAAGGCAATTAGTAAATATAAGTGTACTATTTTTTTGTCAAAATTTCAAGTTATTTCCCTCAAACATCCACACAGATAAATTGCAGTTTGTCAATGCGAGCCTGAACGCTTTTGTTACAGAGCAGTGGGGCGGCGGTGGGAATACTTTTCCGCCGCTGCACTAAATGACCCGCCAGCAGAAGTACGCATCTTCCAGTAACCTGCGCCGGGCAAGTCCGGCGGCGCGTCCATCAACGAAGCATCCAGCACATGCTGTTTGCGGGCCAGCCTTCACTTCGTTCAGGCAGTCGTTCCGCCGGCGAAAAAGCATCCCCACCGCCACCCGAGGCCACTGAAAAACTATCCATTTCATACGACTGGCAAGTTATCCACAAAAAAAATCGTCGCAGAATGATATTTTTATCATCATTCTGCGACGATTTTGTATATCTCCCCCGTTATTAGGGCTTTATTTCTCCATCATTTTCACAATTCGTTTCATATTTGTTACAAAAAGCGTTAGGGCTCCTTGTAATTCCATACCAATCAGGCCTGCGGATGACGCTATGTCATACCCATGCCTGTGTTTAATCTCACTATTTTTAGCTTCTATCATATAACGCTTTCTAGCCTGTTCCTTAAAATATTCTGTTTCCTGAAACTCCTGTTGTTTCTTGTGTAAATCGCATTTTATCGTAACGGAATAAATCTTGCTTTTGGCACCTTCTTTATAACAGGTTCCACAATGTGGGCATTGCTTACATTTCTCAATGTCAAAATAATAGCTCATTCTTTGATTTGTTCTATTGTTTTTGCGTCCAGTTCTTGCTTTGCGGATGGCCATATGCCCTTCAGGGCATACGAACATTCCCGCATCCTTGTTGAAAGAAAAACCATTGCTGCCTTCAACACGGGAGCCGTTGGATATAACAGGATTCAATTTGGCAATCAGTTCAAAGGATTTTTCTGGCGCATCTTTCGATTCAGCAAATTTAAGATTTTCTTTGCCGGAGTATGCGGTATCACCGATGACACTCTGCACTTCCAGTCCGGCTGCTCTGGTTTTTTCAACTAATGTTCTTAATTGTTCCCCGTCACTGCGCTCGCCACTGGTTACTACTGCAGCTGTAATCAGCCGTTCATCGGTCATGGCAATATGTGTCTTATAGCCAAAGAAGGATGTATCTGCTGTTTTATGCCCGATTCGGGCGTCCTCATCTTTGGAAGTGGCCAAATGTTCTGCATGGTCTTCGACCGTTTCTTTGAGCAAGTTCAGCCTCTCCTGTATGGCAGGCATTTCTGCCATCTGGCTGTCATTTTCTATTGTATTGATTAACTGTCGGCAATATTCCAGCGCATCCACCAGTGAGCCATTTTCTACTTTCTTGGGAAACCTTTCTTTCTTTTGGGGAGAATCTGTCTGGTAAACCGTCTTGCGCAATAGCTTGGCTTGTTCCAACAACCGCTCATAGGCAGATTTCTGGTTATAGCGAGCCTTAGTATGCGTAGCATCTACAATAATTCGTTTGCTCTTGATTACTTTGTTCTCCAAAGCAATTTGGATACTTTTCTTGAGTAACAAATCCAGAATATTCTCATCTTGTAAGCGGAGTTTACGAAATTTGGTTAAGGTAGAAGGGTGGATTACTTCATCTTCAGGGCGGAGTCCCAGAAAATATTTAAATGACATATCATATCGGCTACGTTCAACTAAATCGGAATCCGACATATTGTAGATAACCTTTAACAGCAGATATTTGAACAGCATTATGGGAGAAAGAGCATTACGGCCATTATCCAGGCAATATTTATGCTCCAGTTCATCTTGAATGAAAGAAAAATCTACAAGCGTATTAAATTTTCGCAGAAAATGATTTTTGGGAATGAGACGATCATAGATGGCTGTAAATTCACTAAGCTTGAGTTGCTGGCTATTCCGTAACATGTTGAACCTCCAAGTGTTGATGGCTCCATTATACTAGAAACCGTGGATGAATGCGAATTTCATCACATCCATCCACGGTTATCGTTATATATAGACTTTTTCAGTGGCCTCCCGCCACCCAGAGTTACGTTTGTCAATGCTGCTATGTTTCGGCTGGAGGATACAAGCACATCGATGTTCTTGTTACAGGAGAAACGGTTCGTGCCGATTGCCAAAAACGTGGCTGGGGCGAACGGGGGAGTGCTTTTTCTGTGGGAGCGACTGCCTGAGCGCCAGCGAAGGCCGGCCCGAGGCAGGCAGTTACCAGAAAGCACGCTGAAAGACGCGCCGCCGGTCTTGCCCGGCGCCATCTGGCTAAACAGCTCTAAAATTGCCGAGAGGGTCGTTTTAGCGGAAACAGAAAAAGTACTCCCCCGTGAACCCCGGACTGCACATGAACGGGATAATATTCAGTACGTACTGACCAATAAACTTTATATACAGAAACGTCCGTTGACAAAATGCCAACGGACGTTTCTGTATATATGAAAATTTTTCACAAACGGCTCAATAGAGCTTATTCAGCACATCCTCATCCATCTTGAAGGTATGTTCCGGCGCGGGGAATGTTCCCTCCTGCACCTCCTTGACATAAGCGGCAAACGCTTCCTTCATCTGGGCGCCGAGTTCGGCGAAATGCTTGGCGAATTTCGGTGTGTAGTCGGAGAACAGCCCCAGCATATCCTGATACACGAGAATCTGCCCGTCACAGCCGGCCCCGGCCCCAATGCCGATAGTCGGAATGGAAAGCTTATCCGTGATCAGCTGGGCCAGCGGCGCCGGAATGCACTCCAGCGTCAGCGCAAAAGCCCCGGCCTTTTCAATGGCCAGCGCATCCTCAATGAGCTTCTTGGCCGCTTCCTCGCTCTTGCCCTGAATGCGGTTGCCCCCCAAGGCATTGACCGACTGCGGCGTCAGCCCCAAATGCGCCACCACGGGAATCCCGGCATCAGTGATGGCCTTGATCTGCGGGCAGACAGCGGCACCGCCCTCCAGCTTCACCGCATTGGCCCGGCCTTCCTTCATGAGACGGCCCGCATTCATCACGGCCTGCTCCACAGAAACCTGATAGGACATAAAGGGCATATCGATGACCACCATGGTATTATGGCAGGCTCGGGCCACGGAACGGCCATAGGTGATCATATCCTCCATGGTCACCGACAGGGTATCCGGCAGCCCCAGCATCACATTGCCCAGGGAATCACCAACCAGGATGGCATTGATACCTGCGGCCTCCTCCAATTTTGCCGTGGAATAATCATAGCAGGTCAGCATGGAGATCTTCTCTCCATTGGCTTTCATCTTGGCAAAGGTTGCTACTGTGTTTTTCATGCAAATCTTCCTTTCAAGTCAGCTGATTGTATATACTCCTTGATGGAAGAGTAATCCCGTGCCGGATGCTTGCTTTGGGCTGTCATGAGCAGTTCCTGCGCCAACAGGCTGTAGAGCTTTGCCTGCGAAGGGGAAAGGCAGGCCAGATGCTTCCGGATCGTGCCCAGATCCCCCCGCTCCACCGGGCCGGTCAATGCTGCCACCATACCATCATGCATGATATGGCCGGCATTGCCGCCGAAAAGCGGTTTCAAGGCCCGTTCTGCCTCGTCTGCGGCAAAGCCGCATTCCATCAGCAGCTTTTGGCTCAGGGAAAGCAGGGCAATCACATAATTGCTGGCCAGCGCTGCGGCGCAGTGGTATTTGACCTTGGTTTCCGGCTTGATGACCTTGACCTTGAGATCCAGACTGCGCAGCCACGTTTCCATAAAGGCAAGCTTCTCCCCCGAGCCTTCCAGCGCAAAAAAAACATCCGCCAGTTCCTCGTAAGCATGATACTTATCGCTTACGGCGAACAGCGGATGAACGGAAAAGCCGGTGGCTCCATATTGCTCGATATCGGGGAACGCCGCCTCGGTGGTCAGCGCGCCACTGCAATGACAAAAAATCTTATTTTGAATCTTCTCGGAACGGAGCTTCTCATAACAAGTACGAATCGCCCCGTCCGGCAGCGTGAGAAAAAGCGCATCGCTTGCGGATAGCAGGTCGCGTTCGTTTGCAAAGACACGCGCCTGTGTAAAATCTGCTGCTTCTTTTGCCGATTGAATGCTGCGGCTGTAATAGCCTGTAACTTCAACACCATGCATGCGGAAATATTTTCCCAGCGTAAAGCCGACCTTGCCGGCTCCAATAAAACCAATCTTCATCGCATCACCTCATTTAGAAGATGCGCTTTCCGATTCAAAAAAGATAAGTACAGTTTCCTCACGGAATACCGTCCATCGAAAATTATTGTAGCACAAGAAAGGACTCTCTGCAATGCGAGAGTCCATATCTGTCCTGTATCTTATTTATAAACGCGCGGTATGCGCGGCCCAATCAGGCAGGGCACTTCATAATTGATGGTCTGTCCCCAGCCGGCCACTTCATCGATGGTCAGTTCCGGCGTGCCAAAGAGGATGGCTTCATCGCCGATTTTCACATCGGGGATATCCGTCACATCCACCATCATCTGGTCCATGCAGCCGCCCCCCACAAAGGGAGCTTTCGCGCCGTGGATCATGACATGGCCATACTTGGTGTAGAGCCGCAGATAACCGTCGGCATAGCCCAGAGGCAGCGTGGCAATGCGGCTTTCCCGTGCCGCCGTGAACTTGCGGCCATAGCCGATGCTCTCCCCCACCTGCAAGGTCTTCACCCAGGTGATCTTAGCCTTCAAGGTCATCACCGGCTGCAGGTCGATGGGATGGGTAACCTCCTCCGAGGGCCAGAGGCCGTATTGGATAATGCCTGCCCGCACCATATCAAAATGGGCTTCGGGAATTTCCAGAATGGCCGCCGACTCAGCGATATGGCGGAGAGAGAGCTTCACGCCCTGTGCTTCCACAGCGGCAACGGCTTCCTTGAAGGCCGCCAGCTGCTGTTTCGTATAAGTCTTATCCTTGAGGTCAGCCGTAGCAAAATGGGAGAACATGCCCTCGATAACCAGCCCCGGCAGCTGCTTGATCTCTGCGGCCAAAGCGCCGATTTCCTCCTTGCGCACGCCGATGCGCCCCATGCCCGTGTCCACCTTCAGATGGACCTTGACCTGCTTGCCCTGAGCCTGTGCCGCTGCCGAGAGGGCCTTGGCCAATCCCAGCTCACAAACCACCTGGGTGATATCATAGTCCACCACTTCGCCCGCATCCTTGGGATCGATCAGTCCCAAAACGAGAATAGGCGTGGTAAACCCGGCCTGCCGCAGTTCGATGGCCTCGGAAAGAGCCGCCACGGCGAAGTATTCTGCCCCTTCTTCCAGAGCCACGCGGGCTGCCACTGTCGCCCCATGACCATAGGCATTAGCCTTGATGACGGCGCACATCTTGACGCCCTCCGCCAGCTGTTTTTTGATCTCTCTATAGTTATGACGCAACGCCTGTAAATTGATTTCGGCCCAGGCCGGACGATTCGGCATGTTCATCGCTTCCTTCTTCTCTTACATATATTGTCAAATTGCCTTTTAAGTATAGCAAAAGCGTTATATAATGTAAACATGAAGAAAATGCTGAAAAAAGCGGATATTGTGCTGATTGCCCTGCTTATCCTGCTGTCCCTGCTGCCTCTGCTGACCTTTGGCCGGCCGACGGCGGCAGTCTATGCCGAAATCCGACAGGACGGTAAGATCCTGGAACAGATTCCCCTGACCGGTCATATTGGCAGCCGGGAGATTCCCGTGACCTTTCCCCATGATGGCCGGGAGGAACACAATCTCATCCGCGTCGAGAATGAAAAAATCGCCATCATCGAAGCCGACTGCCCTGACAAAATCTGCGTGCAGACAGGCGCCATCAGCCGCCCTGGGGAGACAATCGCCTGCCTGCCCCATAAACTCATAATCGAAATCAAGGAATACAACAAGTGATGAACCTGCGTGAACAACTCCATCTGGCCCTGCTTACAGCCATCTCCCTCGTGCTGTTTCTGGTGGAGGGCCTGATTCCCCTGCCCTTTATCGCCCCGGGCGCCAAATTAGGCCTGGCCAATATCGTCACGGTCTACGCCCTCTACACCCTGCCCCGGACGCGCGATACCCTTCTGCTGATCTACCTGCGCACCTTGCTGGCTGCTTTTTTCGGCGGCGGGCCGGCCATCTTCCTCTTCAGTATCGCGGGCGGGCTGCTGAGCCTCCTCTGCATGTGGCTGCTGAAACGGACCGGCCGGTTCTCCCTTCTGGGTGTCAGTGCCGCCGGCGGCTTTGCCCATCATCTGGGACAGCTATTCATGGCAGCCTATGCGGCCGACTCCCTGAATATCTTCCGCTATCTGCCTGTGCTGGGCCCCTGCGGGATTGTGACGGGGCTCATCATCGGCTGGCTGGCGGCAAAAATCTGCCATTTGGCTCCTGATAAGCATAGCTAAAAAACCTTCCCTATGTTATACTAGAGAAGGTTTTCTATTACTTATTTAGATTGGAGTTATGAAGTATGGCTAAACAATACAAGAAACTGCAGAACAAACTGCATCCCAAGGCAACGAAAAAGGAAGAACCAAAATATAAGGAAGGCAAGGATTACCTGCTGCTGATCATGATCGGCATCACCTTTATCCTGACCTTCGTGGGCTGGGAAAACTTCCAGAACTATCAGCGGGCCATGTATTTCCTGCTGACCTTATCCCTGACGCTGACCTATCTCTACCGCCATGCCAATTTCAGCGAAAAGGTCAAAGCTTATATCAACGCCGCCAGCCTGGGTTCCATCGGCATGGCTGTAGCGCTCTTCCTGCTCAACCTGTACTATGAATTCTTCGGCTGATTCACCTTTCCCTTGAC
Source organism: Selenomonas ruminantium subsp. lactilytica TAM6421 (assembly GCF_000284095.1). GTDB lineage: Bacteria > Bacillota > Negativicutes > Selenomonadales > Selenomonadaceae > Selenomonas_A > Selenomonas_A lactilytica. The sequence continues at coordinate 2,770,997 of NC_017068.1, forward strand.
CATCTTCTCGAACTTGGTCCGGGGAATCAGAATAAGATGTCCGCATCCCTGGCATTTGAGCCGGAAATCCATGCCCGTCCGCAGGATTTCCCACTCAAAGCTGCCACAGGGGTGCTTCTTTTTCAGGCGGACAATGTCCCCCAGTTCGTAGGTTATTTTTTCCATGAACATATTCCTTTCTGCGAAACAATGAGGTGCTTATGAAGGTTGCAGTGATCCAGATGCAGGTGGCTTTAGGCGAGCCGGAGCGAAATATCGCCACCCTCTACCGTCTGGCGGCAAAAGCCATGCAGCAGCGCCCTGATGTGCTGCTGCTGCCGGAACTTTGGCGGCTGGGCTTCTATCCCAAACCTGTCCTTGACTACGCCGATGCCGATGGCCGGGAAACCCGCAAGGTGCTGGCCACGATCTCCCAGAAATATCAGGTCAATGTGGTGGGCGGCACTGTGGCCAATGCCATTGGCGACAAGGTCTTCAACACCAGCTATATCTTCGACCGCACAGGACACATGACAGCCACCTATCATAAGACGCATCTGTTCTCCCCCAGCGGCGAGCACGAGGATTTCACCCCCGGCGACAGCCTTGTGACCTTCACCCTGGACGGCATCAGATGCGGCATTCTGGTCTGCTATGACATCCGCTTCCCGGAAGCCGCCCGCAAGCTGGCGTTGGCGGGAATCCAGCTCCTGTTTCTCCCGGCGGCCTGGCCCCAAAAGCGGCTGATTCACTGGCAGACGCTCATCCGCGCCCGGGCCATCGAAAATCAGATCTTCGTGCTGGCCTGCAACGGCGCGGGGATTGACGGCAGCGACCAGCAACTGGCCGGCCACTCCGCTATCATCGATCCCTGGGGCGAGATCCTGGCCGAAGCCGGCGAAGACGAGGAAATCCTGCAGGGCAACCTGCGGCTGCTGATCCAGAATCAGATCAAAGATTCCATGGGTGTCTTCGGTGACAGACGTCCTGAACTTTACAAAAAAACTCCCAATTAAGGGAGTTTTTTATTATGTCTTATACATTGAAGCGGAAGTTGACTACATCGCCATCCTGCATCACATAATCCTTGCCTTCCACGCGGACCTGGCCTTTTTCGCGGGCAGCGGCTACGCTGCCATTGGCCACCAGGTCATCGTAGTTGACGATTTCGGCGCGGATAAAGCCACGCTCGAAGTCCGTATGGATCTTGCCGGCAGCTTTCGGTGCCGTAGTGCCCTTGGTAATCGTCCAGGCACGGCATTCATCCGGGCCAGCCGTCAGGAATGTTTGCAGGCCTAAGAGGTCAAAGGCTGCCTTGATGAGGCGGTCGAGGCCGCTTTCCGTTTCGCCCAGATCTTCGAGGAATGCCTTTGCTTCTTCCGCATCGAGTTCGGCGATTTCGGCTTCTACCTTGGCGGAGATGGCCACCACTTCGGCATTTTCGGCCTTGGCGAATTCCTTGACCTTCTGGACATAGGGATTCTCGTCATAGGCCGTAGCCACTTCATCCTCAGCCACGTTGGTGACATACAGTGTCGGTTTCAGCGTCAGCAGGTTGATGTCCTTGATCATTTCCAGATCGTCCGCAGACAGTTCCACCTGACGGGCCGGCTTGCCATTGTCGAGGCTGTCCTTGATGCGGCGCAGGATCTCATCCTCCACCTTGGCTTCCTTATTGCCGGACTTGGCAATCTTAGCCAGACGCATGATGCGCTTCTCCACCACTTCGAGGTCAGCCAGGCACAACTCGGTTTGGATAATGTCGATATCACGCAGAGGATCTACGCCGCCCTCCACATGGGTGATATTGGCATCGTCAAAGCAGCGCACCACATGGGCCACAGCATCCACCTGACGGATATGTTCCAGGAACTTGTTGCCCAGGCCTTCGCCGTTGGCTGCGCCCTTCACGAGGCCGGCGATATCCACGAAACGGACGGAAGCCGGCGTGGTCTTCTTGGAATCATACATCTCATGCAGGACATTCAGGCGTTCATCGGGAACGGCCACGACACCTACATTGGGTTCGATGGTGCAGAACGGGAAGTTCGCCGCCTCTGCGCCAGCCTTGGTGATGGCATTGAACAGCGTGCTCTTGCCCACATTGGGCAGGCCTACAATACCTACTTCTAAATTACTCAATTTCTTTCCACCTTACAAAATTATTACAGTGTGCCGAAAATGCGGTCGCCGGCATCGCCCAGGCCCGGTACGATATAGCCTTTTTCGTTGAGCTTTTCGTCAACAGCAGCCACATAGAGGGGCACATCGGGATGATCTTCGTTGATGACCTTGATGCCTTCCGGAGCGGCCACGAGGCACATGAGGATCAGGGACGTTGCGCCCTTTTCCTTCAGCAGGGACAGGGCTGCGGAAGCGCTGCCGCCGGTAGCCAGCATGGGATCTACCACGATCAGCGTACGTTCTTCCACATCACCGGGCAGCTTGCAGTAATATTCCACCGGCTTCAGCGTCTTGGGATCGCGGTACATGCCCACATGGCCGACGCGGGCGGCGGGAATCATGTTGACCACACCGTTGAGCATGCCCAGACCGGCACGCAGGATGGGCACTACGCCCACTTTCTTACCGGAGAGAACCTTGGCCGTACATTTGGCCACCGGCGTTTCAATCTCGATGTCCTTCAGCGGGAAATCACGGGTGATCTCATAGGTCATGAGCATGGCGATTTCTTCTAAGAGCTCGCGAAAGTCCTTCGTGCCCGTGTCCTTCTGGCGCATCATGGTGAGTTTATGCTGAATCAGGGGATGATCGATTACCGTTACATTAAGCTTTTCCGACATTTTCTTTCTCCTTCTTACATACCTGCATAAAGCGGGTATTTCTCGCACAGGGCCGCTACACGGCGCCGTGCTTCTGCTTTCTTTTCCTCATTTTCCACATCGCTCAGCACAAGAGCGATGATCTTGCCGACCTCCTGCAGGTCGGCTTCTTTGAAGCCACGGGTGGTGAGAGCAGGAGTTCCCAGGCGCAGGCCGCTGGTCACAAAGGGAGACAGCGGTTCGAAGGGGATGGTGTTGCGGTTGGCGGTGATGTTGACCTCATCGAGGACCGTCTGGGCCACCTTGCCCGTAATGCCCTTGTTGGTGAGATCCACCAGCATCAGATGGTTGTCCGTGCCGCCGGACACGATGCGGAAACCTTCCTCCTGCAAGGTCTTGGCCAGCACAGCTGCATTCTTGACCACCTGTTTGGCGTATTCCTTGAATTCCGGTTTCAGTGCTTCGCCCAAGGCCACAGCCTTAGCTGCAATGACATGCATCAGCGGGCCGCCCTGGATGCCAGGGAACACGGCCTTGTTGAACTGCTTGCCGAATTCGGCGTCCTTGCAGAGGATCATGCCACCACGGGGGCCCCGCAGTGTCTTATGGGTGGTCGTCGTAACCACATCTGCATAGGGCACCGGGCTGGGATGCTCCCCGGCAGCCACAAGGCCGGCGATATGGGCGATATCCACCATCAGGTATGCACCGACACCATGAGCGATTTCCGAAAGTCTCGGGAAATCAAGCGTGCGGGCATAGGCAGATGCACCAGCCACAATCAGTTTCGGTTTGCATTCCTTGGCCTTTGCTTCCAGCGCATCATAGTCGATGGTTTCCGTTTCCTTGTCCACGCCGTAAGCGACGATATTGAAGTACTTGCCGGACATATTGACCGGGGAACCATGGGTGAGATGGCCGCCATCGTTGAGGTTCATGCCCATGACCGTATCACCGGGCTGCAAGAGGGCAAAGAACACCGCCATATTGGCCTGGGCACCGGAATGGGGCTGCACATTGGCATACTCTGCCCCAAAGAGCTTCTTGGCCCGTTCGATGGCCAGCGTCTCCACTTCATCCACGAATTCGCAGCCGCCATAATAACGCTTGCCGGGATAACCTTCGGCGTACTTGTTGGTGAGCACGCTGCCCTGGGCAGCGAGAACTGCCGGGCTGACAATGTTTTCCGAAGCGATCAGCTCCAGTTTCTCCCGCTGACGCCCCAGTTCGCTGTTTACGTGCTTTGCTACTTCCGGATCAGACTGCTGCAGAACTTCCATAAGATTCATGTGGTTGCCTCCTTTGGGCCCCTCGGCCCAGACCAAAAAACTCTACCTGACTTTCACTACCTAACTTGCTTCAAACTTACTTTAAATTACTTATTTTCCAGTGCCATGATTTTGTTGACACGGCGCTCATGACGGCCGCCTTCGAACTTGCCTTCCACGAAAGCCCGGACGATTTCGCCGGCAGGGCCGAAGCCTAACACCCGGCCGCCCATGGCCAGCACATTGGCATCGTTGTGCTGACGGCTCATCTTGGCCGAGAACACATCGTTGCAGAGTGCGCAGCGGATGCCCTTGATCTTGTTGGCGGCAATGGAAATGCCCAAGCCCGTGCCACAGAGCACGATGCCCCGGTCAGCCTTGCCACTCGTCACATCGGCGCAGACCTTCTCGGCAATATCCGGATAGTCCACCGAATCCGTGCCAAAAGTGCCCACATCCGTCACTTCGATGTCGCCGTATTCCTTCAGCACCATCTTCACTTCTTCTTTCAACTGCACAGCACCATGATCGCTGCCAATCGTTATTTTCATGCAGATTCCCGCCTTTCTTACATACTAAATTACATTTTAACACAAACTTACTTGTTCGGCCAGCCCATAACGCGGGAAACTGCTTCCTGCCAGCCGTCGTAGAGAGCAGCTCTGCCCCGCTCGCTCATAGCCGGCTTGAAGCGCATCCCTTCCCGCCAGAGTTTCTTCAGTTCGTCCACGCTTTCCCAGACGCCCGTAGCCAGGCCGGCCATAAAGGCAGCCCCCAGCGCCGTGGTTTCTGCAATGTAAGGACGGATCACCGGGATATTCAAAAGATCCGCCTGGAACTGCATCAGGGCATGATTCTGGCTGGCACCGCCATCCACATGGAGGCTCTTGATTTCCAGCCCTGTATCGGACACCACGGATTCATAGACATCCCGCACCTGATAAGCCAAAGCCTCCAAAGCGGCCCGCACGATATGGGCCCGCTGGGTGTCCTCATTGATGCCGATGATCATGCCCGTGGTTTCCGTGTCCCAATAGGGCGCAGATAATCCGCGGAAGGCCGGCACGAAATACACACCGTCCGAATCCGGCACCTGCTTGGCCAGCCATTCGGAATCGGACATGGAATCGATAAGCCCCAGACCTTCCTTCACCCACTTCAGGGTGGCGCCGGACACAAAGACACTGCCCTCCAGCGCATAGGTGATTTCCTTGCCGATGCCCCAGGCGATTGTAGTAATCAGACCATTCTGGGAGCTATGGTATTTCTTGCCCGCATTCATCAGGAAGAAAGAGCCTTCCCCATAGGTATTCTTGGCCATGCCCTTCTTAAAGCAGGCCTCACCGAAAAGATCCGCCTGCTGATTGCCGAGACAGCCCGCAATGGGAATGCGAGAACCAATCATAGCCGCATCTGTTTCGCCAAACACATGGCTGGAAGGACAGACCTCCGGCAGCATCCTGCGGGGAATGCCCAGATGTTCGAGTATCTCGGCATCCCATTCCAGCTTGCGCAGATTGAACATCATGGTGCGGGAAGCATTGGAATAATCCGTGGCAAAGATCTCGCCGCCGCTGAGCTTCCACATGAGCCAGGTGTCCACGGTGCCAAACAGCAGTTCGCCCTTTTCCGCCATCTCCCGTGCCCCCAGCACATTTTCCAGGATCCAGCAGAGTTTCGTGGCGGAAAAATAGGGGTTTATTATTAAGGAAGTCTTTTGCCGGATTTCCTCCTGCAGCCCCTGCTCTACCAACCGCTTGCAGATGCCTTCCGTCTGCTGGGATTCCCAACTGATGGCCGGATAAACGGGACGCCCCGTGTTCTTGTTCCAGACGATGGTGGTTTCCCGCTGATTGGTCACCCCAATGCCTGCAATGTCCCGATGGGAGATATTCGCCAGCTGGATGGCTTCCTTGGCCGTCCATATCTGGGTGCTCCAGATCTCATCCGGATCCTGCTCCACCCATCCCTTGTGGGGCTTGTTCACACTGATTTTCTTCTCCGCATAGGAAACCATTTCTCCCTTAGAGTTGAAAATAACGGCGCGGTTCTTGATCGTCCCTGAATCCAGCGCCAAAACATACTTTTCGCTCATAGAGAACCCTTCCTTTACTACAAAATTCGCTAAAATTAGTATATAATAAGAAGTTTCTTTACGCAATAGAAAAGCCCCCGGAAAGCCGAGGGCAAATTGACAAGCACGGAATATTCCCTTATAATGTCCACAGTGCACAACTTGTGTACCGACCACCAATTCGGTAGGCGGCTTGTTTTCCTCGCAGAAAGGATCGAAATCCTCATCAGAAAGCGAGGTCTTGCTATGAATGATATGTCTTTCCAGCTTTTGATGCTGTTGCTTATCATCATTGTCCTGAAACAAAAATAACCGCCCAAGGGTCCAAGCTTGACGGTTATTTCTGTTTCTTATTAAGCTATTAACCATCGAGCGTGGAAACTAGCCGTCTATCGGTGGTCTTTTTTTATCTATGTTCATTCTACTACAAATCCCTGCTTATTGCAAGAAAAGACCTCCGCCACAACGGAGGTCTTTGTTATTTGCGTATAATCTGCTAATCTCAGGATTAGAAGAAGAACTGAACGCGACCGAAGAAATTCTGGTCCTTAACGTTGGAGTTGCTGATATCCTTCTGGTTGCCATAACGGAGAGTCGTTACAACGTTCTTGAAGAGCGTGTAGTTACCGCCAACTTCCCAACCTTTGTAGCCCGTATTGATAACATCGTACGTGTTGTTGATGATTGCGGCGTTACCAAGGCGACGGTATGCAACCCAAGCACCCCAAGTACCCTTGTTTTCCTGCTGAGCGCCCTTATAGTCTACTTCGAGGCTAGCGGACTTATCCTGATAATTCTTGGTATCAACATCAAAGTTCTGAGTATAGAAACCATTTACGCTGACATTCTTGCTAAAGGTGTAGCTGCCTTTTACTGCACCGATATTAGCTTCATCCGTCGTACCTTTCTTATAATCGAAACCTGCTGCGTTCAGGTGATGCCAGTACAGGCCACCGCTCAGCTTGCTCTTGTTGAGTTCGAGACCAGCATACTGATAGTTTGCAGTTCTATCATCGTGACGACCAGCAACCATCCAATTACGAACATTCTGGATGTCTACATTCTTCTTAAATGCACTAGCATCCCAAAGGTTCAGACGACCAGCAGCAGCAATGACTTTAACATCCTTGCCGTAGGAAACTTCAGCACCGGAGAACGGCGTATCAGCAAAGGTATCGTCGTTCAGGGAAGCAAACTTACCGAGTTTAACCGTCAGTTTGCCATATTCACCCTGAGCCCATACACGTTTCAGCTTAACGCTGCTGCTATCTTCACCCTGGTCAGATTTCAGGTTGGAGTTAGCATCGAGACGAGCCTTTACATGCCAATGGCTGTTAACTTCAGCGGAGGGCTCGAGACGGAACAGTACATTGTCGTCGCCATGATTCGTCGTCTTTTTGCCATTTTTTTCATGACGCTGACGCGTGAAGGTGTACTCAGCAACGCCATTCCATTTAACCATGTCAGCATTGCGTTCGAGGTTGCTTACGCGAACACCGAGGTTGTTGAGTTCTTCTGCGAATTCAGCAGCCAGTTTGTCAACCAGAGCCTTGTCCGTGCCGGAAGTGTTCTTAGCCATAGCTTTAGCAACCATCTGAGCCATTTCGTAACGAGTGATGTTACGGTTGCCCTTGAAGGTGCTGTCGCCATAACCTTCAACAACGCCGTCAGCAGCCAGCTGAGCTACAGCGTCATAAGCCCAATGATCAGCAGGAACATCGGAGAACGGGTTGCTAGCAGCAAACGTCGTGCTAGCTGCACCAACAACCAGAGCGGTCGTCAGAGCGGATACGAGAGTCTTCTTCATAAGAAACTCCTCCTTCAATAAATAGTGTTAGTACTCGTCTTGAAGGCGGATTATTCTTTCCATGAGTGTCCATGTTTCCTCAGCAAATCCTAATCCATTTCCAAGACAACGCTAATTTTATCATAGATAATAGCAATTTGCAAGTGTCTGACAACTTTTATTTGACTTTGAGTCTCATTGTTCATCTGGCAACAAATGTTTTACTTCATTTGCATGATAACATGTTTCTTCTATAAAATCCTGCAAATACTCTGAGAAAATCCCTTCCTGTTTGCACAGTTGTTGCAGCCGCATTATATTATCCGCCCGCTGCACGTCATACTCGATCCGATGGAGAATCCGCGCCAGTTCCTTACGTACTTCCGGAGTGTATAGGCTCTTGAGATTAGCAACGCTGGCAGTGCTGACAGCAGCCCGGAACAGATATCGGCTGACAGCCAGTTCATGCTGGATATTCACATACCCCTGCTGTTCCCAGCTGCGGGCAATTTGTTCATCATCGTCCAGGGCGCCGGGCACAAAATCGATTTCCTTAAACAGGGTATCATCCAGCAGCCGCACCATTTCGCTCTTGGCATAAAGATGTTTTTCCCGCACAGGAAATTCCCCGTTTTGCAACGCCTCCAATACGCCGGTATAGCGCACATTGAGGAAATCGCCGTACAACACCCCCACATCCGTGAGCTTGCGGCTGATATCCATCAGGACCTCATAGGGCTCATAGGCTCTGGTCAGCAGCCCTTCAGCCAACGCTGCATCAAAGCTATGCTCAGGAAATGGCAGCCTGTCCTGACGGCAGTCCTGGAACACCCACTTGATATCCAGCCTGTCAAACTCTGGCAGGCTGGCGGCCTCCTGGATTTCCGTCACCACCGTGAAGCTTGCCTGTGGGTAAAGGTCAGCCAAACGTGCAATATAGGTCAGGCTCTCCAGCAGCAGCCAGCGCATAGGCGCCGGGCCGCCGGTGAGAAAACAGGTCAAATCCTGCTTCATAAAGCAAAATCCCCCTTACGCCCCCAAAGGTCAATACACACCCGCCAAAACTCCGCGCCATAACGCCTGCTGTCACAAAGCGGCGAATGCTCCACCTCCCAGCGCAGATTTTTCTGGGTGGCGGTCAAAAAGGCTTGGTCAGCGGCCAATTGCAGGGCAATCTTCACATAATCCCCGAGCGTATCCGCAATCCATTCCCCATAACCTGCCGCCGTCAACAGGCTGGCGCCAAAACGGGCACTATGATGATCCCCCCGCAGCGTCACCACCGGCACGCCCATGTAGAGGGATGTCGCCGTCATGCCCCCGCCATTATAAGGAAAAGTATCCAGCATGATGTCGATTTCCTGATAATCAGCCAGATAATTATCCGTGCCCGAACGCACCTCCACCCGTTCCATGGGCAGACCGGCTTTTTCCAGGCGCCTTTCCAGCGCCAATCGCCGCTCGGGAAGTCTTGTGGTATCCTGACAGATCAATCTTGCATCACTGCAAATTTCCATGATTTCCCGCCAAAGGGCCAATGCCTCATTGTTGAGCTTCATGCCATTCTGGAAGGCCCCCAAAGTCAATGGCCGCTTCAGGCGGGGCCGCCGCTTCACTCTGACCATTGCCGGACTCGGAGTAAAACAAAAAGCCTGTGGCAGATACAGTAGTCCTTCACTGAAAAATGATTGGTCATTTTCTGACGGGTCAAGGATGGCATCCGTCAGCAGCCCGTCAACTGCCTCCAGCCCCGTGGTGTCAAAGTAACCAATGGCAGTGATCTGCACAGGTGCGGGCTTTTGAGCCAGCACCATCAAGGTCAGCCCCCCCGCCGTATGTCCGGACAGATCCACCAATATATCGATCTCGTCCCAACGAACAGCCTCGGCCATTTCCCGCAGATTTTTCCCCGCCAGGCAACGATAGACAAGCCCTCCGCCCTGCAGTCGATGGGTGAAGGAATCTTCCTCATCCTCCAGCGCATAGAGGTATGTATCCGCATAACGCACATCCAGCCCCGTTACCAAGGCCTCATAAAAGCGGGCCGCCGCACTGTCACAGAAATCATTGGCCATAAAACCAATGCGCAGCCGGCTATGGGGTGCAATCCGCCGGGGCGGCAGCATCTCTTCATCCCGATAAAGCTGCTGATAGAATTTATGCTGTTCCCATAAATCCGCCCCATGCAACCCCGGCAGATAGTGCAGGGCAAAGAGATAATTGGAATAGTGCTGGCGCTGGCTGCGCAAAAACCTGTCACATTGGGCCGCATTGCTGTAAGCCGCCGCCACGCCTTCCGCATCCGCCAGATCATGGAACACTGCCCCATAGAGTTCATGGAGCCGCCATTCCTCCTCCGGGGGAACCTGTCCCCGCAAGCCATCCAGCTTTGCCCGGGCAGCATGGGTCCTGCCCCGCTGCAAAAGATCGATGATTGCCTGCCACTGCTCCTCCATGACCTCACCTCATTTCCCTTTTCCTGTTTTCCGCCTTACCGGCCTATCCCTTGAGCCGGAAATAGGCAATCTCCGGCGGACAGCCAATGCGCATCGGCAGCCAGCTGCCATTGCCGCAATGGACATAGCCCACAGAATCGCCAATCTTCACCATGCCCCGGTTGTATTTATAGACCGGCAGCAAGGGCAGGCCAAAAATGCCGAACTGCGTCCCATGGGAATGACCTGTAAGCGTCAGCGGAATGCCTGCTTCCGCTCCATTATCGATGAATTCCGGATGATGAGCCAATAGAATCGTCTGCTTCAGTTCCTCCGCCGGGATATTTTTTATAGCTTTCTGCATCAGGTCCGCCTTTTCCTGCATGAAACTTTCATCATCCCGGGCCCAGGGGAATTCCGCCCCCGCCAGCCAAAGATCCGTGCCTGTCACCTTTTCCGCCCGCCCGATCAGCATATGCACCCGGGTATTTTTCAGCAGCTTCGCCGTACGTCCCCAATTGCGGTACTGCTCATGATTGCCAATACAGAAATATATCCCCTTTGGAAAATAATCCACGGCTTCATCCAGAATCTTCACAGCCTCCGGATTCATCGCCACATCATCAAACAAATCCCCCGTAACCACCAGAATATCCGGCTCATCTGCCGCCACCAGCCGCAGGAGATTGCGAAAATCCTCCAGCAAAAAGAATTTTCCCAAGTGTACATCACTGATCTGAGCCACAGAAAGCCCCGCTCCCGCCGGCAGTGTGATATCATAATACCGCTTCACCTGCAGCTTGCGCTCATAACCATACCCATAAGCGCTCCCACCAACCAGAGCCGCCGGATAAAGCGCCGCTCCTTTCAAAAACCGCCGCCTGCTCTGATCCACCGGAATCCGACGGTAAACAAAAAAAGTCAGCCCTGCCGGCAACAAAATCAGCACTGCAAATAAAACAATAAAAACCGACATCCAAAACAAAATAGTTCCTCCAGAAAAAAAAGAGAACCGGCAACGCCGATTCTTAGTATACGAACGATAAGAGCATAATAAAATTTTGCGATAAAAATTTATAAATCCATTATGCCAAACCACGCAGGTGAGCGTTCTCCGCCTGTCTTTCCCTGTAATACCAGCGGATAGAATTGCCAATGGCGCAACGAATAGCATCCAGCTCCCCAGCCAATGCCAGTTTACGCAATTTCGTCACATCGAAGCCATTGACTGACAAGTAACTTGCAGAAAGGAAACCTCCTCGTTTTAATTGTTTGCGAAAAATCGCGCTGTCACGACGGTCCATCTCTATGTTCTTGATAGCCATATAAACAACCCCCCATAATCCCCTATGAAGTATATTTACATGCTCTCTGCGTTGCACCTATATTATACCATTTTTTTGTAAACTTGTACACCATTTTGTTTCTTTTTTCACAATTCTTGTAAGTGTGGTGAATTTTTGTTATTATTACTTTGATGTGATTATTATTTATTAGGAGGTCTTTCGATGCTAACAGCACAAACTAAAGAGTATCCACTATCAGCGGAATTACAGGCTAAGATTGACTTAGTTTTGGAATCCCATGACAATGATCCTACGCAAATCGTGGGCATACTGCTGGAAGTGCAGGATTTGAATGAACGCCATTATGTGCCGGAACCCACCGCGTACTATCTGGCTGACCGGCTGGGCATTCCGGTGACCAATGTCTTTGACTGCCTGAGCTTTTACAGTGAGCTGTCGGCAACGCCCCGGGCCAAGTATCCGATCCAGGTCTGCTCCTCACCAGCCTGCCGGGTAAACCGCATCGATACGGAAAGACTTCTGAATACGCTGCAGAATCTCTTGGATATCAAGATCGGCGAGATCACCTACGATGGCCGCTTCACGCTGGAGCGTACCACCTGTTATGGTGCCTGTGACCGGGCTCCTTCCGTACGCATCAACGGCCATGTCTACGACCATCTGGACAGCATCGAGAAAATCGAAGCCCTGCTGCGGTCGCTGAAGTGAGGAGGGAAATGTATGAGCACACAAGTAAGATTCCTGACGAAAAACTTCGGCGCCTATGACGTAAGCTCCATCGGCGCCTATATGAATATCGGCGGCTTCAAGGCCCTGCGCAAGGCCGTCACCATGGATCCCGAAGATATCTGCACCATGCTCTCTGACGCCAAGATCCGCGGCCGCGGCGGTGCTGAATACCCGCTGGGGCGCAAGTGGAGCCAGGCCCGGGCTGTGAAAGGTGAGAACAAGGTCATCATCTGCAACGCCGACGAAGGGGAAACCACCACCTTCAAAGACCGGGAACTCATCAAAAACGATCCCTTCAACCTCATCGAAGCCATGATCATCGCCGGTTTTGTCTGCGGCGCCACCGATGGTTACATCTACATGCGGGCAGAGTACGCCTGCTATCGCCCCATCCTGCTCAATGCCATCCGCCAGGCCAAGAACTATGGCTTCCTGGGCGAAAACATCTTAGGCAAGGGCTTTGACTTCAATATCCACCTCTATTCCGGCGGTGGTGCCTATGTCTGCGGCGAAGGCACGGCGCTGATCCGCTCCATCGAGGGCAAGGCGGGCCGTCCCCGCATGAAACCGCCCTTTATCAAGGTCAGCGGCGTCTTTGCCCGCCCCACCTGCCTTAACAACGTGGAAAGCCTGTCGCTCGTTCCCCATCTGCTGTTGGACAAGGACACCTATATGAACTGCGGCATGGGCGAGTCCATCGGCACGAAGCTGGTCAGCGTGGCCGGCAATGTCAACAATCCCGGCGTCTTCGAGATCCCCTTCGGCACCACCGTGCGGGATATCATCTATAATTTGGCCGGCGGCCTCCAGCATGACCGGGAAATCCAGCTGATCCAGTTCGGCGGCGCCTCGGGCAAGGTCTCCGATGCCAGCATTTTGGACACCCCCTATACCTATGATGATCTGCGGGCAGCAGGCGTTATGGTAGGCTCCGGCGGCATGCTGGTCATCGACAAGCGCACCAGCGTATTGGATTTTCTGCGCATGAATCAGGAATTCTTCTCTGAGGAGAGCTGCGGCCAGTGCACGCCCTGCCGCGAAGGCAACCTCCATATCAAGATCATTTTGGACAAACTGGCCAAGGGCGAAGCCACGGAACAGGACATCAAGACCATGGGCACCATTGCCAAGGTCATGAGCATGTCCTCTCTCTGCGGACTGGGGGAAACGGCCCAGAACACCCTGCAGTCAGCCATGAAGAAATTCCCGGAAGTATTTGATCTCGGAGGTACCCAAGCATGAGCGAAATGAACGAAAGCCAGGAAATGGTGAAACTCACCATCAACAATATCCCCATCGAAGTGCCCAAAGGCACGAAAATCATGCAGGCCGCGCAGACGATTGGCATCGATATCCCGCACCTGTGCTACCATGAAGACCAGCGCATCAAGGCCCATTGCCGTCTCTGCTCCGTGGAGGTCACGGGCAAGAAGCGCCTGCTGGCTGCCTGCTCCACAGAAGTCTGGGAGGGCATGGATGTCCATACGGACACCCAGATTGTCCGCGACACCCAGGTGTCCATCCTCCAGCTCATGCTGGCCAATCACCATAAGGACTGCCTGAGCTGCCCCCGCAACCAGAACTGCGACCTGCAGCGCCTCTGCAGCCGCTTCAACATATTGGAATCCCACCTGCCCAGCGTGGTCAAGGAAGAGCCGCGGATTGAAACCAATCCGTCCATCGTCCGCGATCCCTCCAAGTGCATCCGCTGCGGCCGCTGCATCCGTGCCTGCAAGGACGTGCAGGGCATTGCTGCGCTGACCTACGCCGGACGCAGCAGCGACATCGTGGTGACCACAGCCTTCAACAAACCCATGGAAGCCACCGACTGCATCCTCTGCGGCCAATGCAGCCTCGTCTGCCCCACTGGCGCCATCGTGGAAAAGGACGATACCCAGAAGGTGCTCGATGCCCTGCAGGATAACACGAAACATGTGATTGTCCAGGTCGCCCCCTCTGTCCGCGTGGCTTTGGGCGATGCCTTCGGCCTCGAACCCGGCGCCATCGTCACGGGCCAGATGGTCACCGCCTTGAAGCTTTTGGGCTTTGACAAGGTCTTTGACACGAACTTCGGCGCTGACCTGACCATCATGGAAGAAGGCCATGAATTCCTGCACCGCCTCAATAACGACGGCGTGCTGCCCATGATGACATCCTGCAGCCCGGGCTGGGTGAACTATATGGAGAAGCACTTCCCCTCCTGCATCGACCACCTGTCCTCAGCAAAATCCCCCATGAGCATGTTCGGGGCCATTGCCAAGACCTATTACGCCCAGCAGGCCGGACTCAAGCCACAGGAAATCGTCACGGTATCCATCATGCCCTGCACGGCGAAGAAATTCGAAGCCGCCCGCCCGGAAATGGGGCGCGATGGGTATCAGGATGTCGATATCGTGCTGACCACCAGAGAGCTGATCAAGCTTATCAAATACGTAGGTCTGTCCATCGGCAAGCTGCCTGAAAACGACTTTGACAGCCCCCTGGGCCTGGCCTCCGGTGCCGGTGCCATCTTCGGCGCTACCGGCGGCGTAATGGAAGCAGCCCTCAGAACCGTCTACGAAAAAGTCACAGGCAAGACCTTAGAGAAAGTGGAATTCATGGATGTGCGCGGCTTTGACGGCATCAAGGAAGCCACCATCCATCTGCCGGGCCGGGACGTGCGCATCGCGGTCGCCCATACCCTCAAGAACGCCCGCAAGATCATGGAACAGGTCAAGAAGGGCACGAGCCCCTATGATTTCATCGAGATCATGGCCTGCCCCGGCGGCTGCATCGGCGGCGGCGGCCAGCCCATCGGCACCACCAACGCCATCCGCAAGCAGCGCATTGCGGCCCTCTATGAGATCGACAGGACCCTGCCCATCCGTAAATCCCACGAAAATCCGGACATTCAGACACTCTACCAGGATTTCCTGGGCGAGCCCTTGAGCGAAAGAGCCCATGAACTGCTGCATACCCACTACCATAAAGTAGATAAACCTTATCAGTTCGACTAAAAAACAGGCGCTGAAATTTCAGCGCCTGCTTTTTTATTTATAGCTTGATATCCGCAAAACTATCCACGATTTCATCCGCCAAGGTCAGATCCTGCTCGCCGGAATTCGGATTCCGATAGGCCACGCAGTACATGCCCGCCGCCTTGGCCGCCCGTATGCCGTTGGTGGTGTCTTCCACCACCATGCAGTCCTCCGGCTTGACGCCCAAACGCTGGGCACTGATCAAATAGATGGCCGGATGGGGCTTGCTTTCCGGCAGCTCTCCTCCAGAAAGAATGGATGTAAAAAACTTCCGGATCCCGAAATTATCCAGCACCGCATTCATGGCCCGCACATTGGAAGATGTGGCCAAGGCCAAGGGAACGCCGGCCTCATGCAGCCTTTGGATAAACTCCACACAGCCTGCCACCGGTTCAATGGCCCCACTTTCCAACACTTCCAGATAATGCTCATGCTTGTAAGCGGCCATATCAGACGCCGTCACATCCGTACGCCCATGCTTTGCCAGCGTCTCGCCGAAAATCACCCGGCTCGTGCGCCCCATATAGTGAATCAAATCCGCCTCGTCAAAGGGCAGGCCGAAATGAGCAAAGGTATCCATTTTCACCCGGCTGTGAATGGGTTCACTGTCGATGATGACACCATCCATATCAAAGATAACCGCTTTTTTACTCAGCAATATTCCTACTCCTCTTAACCAGCCCCTTGAAGCTTTCCACATCCATGGGTTTGGCAAAATAATAGCCCTGAACCTCCCGGCAGCCGATGCGCTCCAGGAAATCCAACTGTTCCTTGGTTTCCACACCTTCCACCACGACATTCATATGCAGCCGCTGGCCCAATTCCACAACGGTCTCCATAATGGCTCCCGCCCGGCTGGACTTATCCACTTCCTGCACAAAGGCCATATCGATCTTGAGCACATCCACTGGCAGATCCTTCAGCATGGACAAGGAAGAAAAACCACTGCCGAAATCATCCATCATCACAGGGAAACCATTGCCACGGAAAGCCCGGACCATGGCCATAAGCTGATGGGGATTCTCCACATAGGCACTTTCCGTGATCTCCAGCTTCAACAGATTAGGTTGTAAATCGTATTTTTTCACCAACCCCTGCAGGAATTCCAGCAGATCATGACTGAAGAAATTAAGCCGGGAAACATTGACGGAAATCGGCACCGGCTCTACGCCTTCATCCAGCTGGGAGCGCAGCACCTTGCAGGCCTCTTCCCACACATAGCGATCCAGTCGCACGATAAAGCCATTTTTCTCAAAGATCGGAATGAATTTGCCAGGCATAATCATCCCTTTGGGATAATTCCAGCGCACCAGCGCCTCTGCCCCAATGACCTGTTTTTCCTGCAGGCCATAGACCGGCTGCAGCTTGATCACGAACTGCCGCTCCTGCAGCGCATACTCCATATTGCGAACGATCATCTGCTCTTCAATCATCTGATCCCGCATAGCCTTATCATAGAAGGCATACCGGGGCATATACTTCCCCTTGACACGATTGAGAGCCATATGGGCGCGGTCACACATCTGATCCACTGGCAAGAAGGCATTCTCCACCGGATAGACTCCCGCATAGAAAAGCACATTGTGGCTGATTCCCAGAGACTGGATGGTGCTATCCAATCCGGCAATCACAGTATCCATATCCAATTTATCCGTAGGCATGCACAAGGCAAAATGATCCGCCTCAATACGGGCACAGATGCCATCTTCCCCCGCCAGCACATCCAGATAATACGCTGCAGTCTTCAGAACCAGATTTCCCGTCTCAATGCGGAACAGGTCATTGACCACCTTAAAGCAGCTGATATCCATATAGACAATGCTATAAGGGGTCTGATAATGCGCCTGCATGCGCTCTGAAGCCCGCCGGTAAAAAGCCTCCCGATTGAAGATTCCCGTCAGAGGATCCCGCTCGGCAAATTGATGCATTTCCGCCAATTGACGGTTCTGGGCCACTTGCGCCGCCCGGCGCCATTCATTCTCCTCTCTGGCCATAACGTTCCGAATGCGGCAACGCACAATGGTGGGATTATAGGGTTTGGTGATGAAATCCGCTGCCCCCATCTCCATGGCCCTGGCCTCACTGTCCCCATCATTGTTAGCCGTCATGACCACCACAGGGATACCCATATACTGGTCATCCTGTTTCATAAAAGCCAGCACCTGGAAACCATCCATGATCGGCATAACCAAATCCACCAGCACAATGCTCACATTATGCTCGGTAAGAGCCTGCAGAGCCTCCTGGCCATTCTCTGCTTCTATGATCGCATAATCTTCCTGGAAAAACTGGGTAAGCACCACCCGATTGATTTCCACATCATCTACGATTAACATCACAGGTTTGTCGTCCACAATATCGCCTTCTTTACTGTGTGAGTTTTTATCTCGCCCATAGGTATACTGTTTTTATTATACTACATAAAGCAGAAAAAATCCTGCTATCTGTAAGGAAAAACTCCCCGCTTCCTCATGGCGAAAGGCGCAACCTTGTCTTGCAGGAACAAAGTTGCGCCTTTCGTCAAAAGCTTTATGTAAATTCTAGAACCTTGCCTGGAAAACAAGATTCAAGAGGAAAAGAAAGCCCAGGATATAGCTGAGCGCATGAACCTCGCGCCCATTGCCATTCAGACATTTCAATAGGGGATAGGCGGCGAAGCCAAATGCCAGGCCAGTTGAGATACTGCCCGACAGAGGAATCAGCACCACCACCAAAAATGCTGGGAACCATTCAGAAAAATCATCAAAAGTCATATATTTAAGCTGCTGCATCATCATGGCTCCCGTAATGATGATCACCGGGGCAATAGCTGCCGCCGGCACATATGCAAGCAGGGGAATGAAGAACAAAGAGAGAATAAACAGGATAGACGCCGTAAGCGCCATCAGTCCCGTACGGCCGCCGCTGGCAATGCCGGCTGCACTCTCCGCTGCCGCCACTGTCGGGCTGGTGCCCATCACGCTGGAAAGAATCGTCGTGATGGCCGACCCCTTGAAGGTCCTGGCAAACTTGGCCTGATTGGGCAGGATGCCCTCCAAAAGCCCCATGGTCTCGAAGACCATGATCATGGACATGGAAAAGACTGCCAATAAAAACGGAATACTCAACAACCGGGAAAAATCAGCCTGCATGAACAGCTGCGGATAATCACCGACCGTGGCCAGATTGACACTGACCGGATTTGCCTCCCTGATTCCCAGGAAATACCCCAGAACGCTGGTCACCACAATGGCAATGAAGAAACTTCCCATCACCTTCCGCAGGTAAAGCCCCAAACTCAGGATCAGACCAAAGATTGCCAGCAGCGCCGCAGGATCAGTCAGCGACCCCAGTTCGATGATGGTATTCGTGCCCCGGCGAATCAGCTGAGCTTTCTCCAGACCAATCTCCACCAGGAACAGCCCTATGCCTACGGTAATGGCACATTTCAGCGAAGGCGGTACTGCCCGGCTGAGCTTGCCCGCCAGCCGCGTACAGGCCACCAGCGCAAAAATCACACCGGATAACAGCGAAATCGCCAAAGCCTCATGCCAGCTGAGCCCCATCTGTACGCAAATCGTGTAAGTAAAGAAGGCATTAATCCCCATGCCCGGGGTGAGCACGATGGGAGCATTGGCCACGAAAGCCATCAGCAGGCAGCCAATCACCGATGAGAAGATCGTGGCAAAAACAGACAACTCCACCGGAATACCCGCATCAGCCAAAATCAGGGGATTGACAATTATGATATAAGAGATTGCGAAAAATGCCGTAATCCCGGCCACAATCTCCCGCTGCCAGACCTTAGGATGACTCAGGGCATGACCAAACAAATTCCGCATGCTTCGCACTCTCCCTTCATTGTTTATCATTTCATAAACATTGTACCCATTTGCCCGCTAAAAAAAAAGGACATTCGTCCAAAATATGTCCTTTTTTTCCGCAAAGAAATGCTTTATAATAAATGGATACATTTTCCCATTCACGACAGAAAGGATTTCGACTATGGAATTAGACTTCATCCTGGCCCATATGCCAGAAGAAATACGGCGGCAGACCACCCACAAGACCTATATGAGCGGCGAAACCATCGTGCGCAAGGGCGAAGATGCCAAGCATGTCTACCTCATAACCAAGGGCAGCACCCGCGTCAGCAACGAATTCGCCAGCGGCCAGCGCTACACCTTCGCCGCCTTAGGCGAAGCCGACATCATCGGCGATCTGGATGTATTGGCTGGCAAAAGCGTCTACGCCGCCACCAATGAAGCAGACAGCACCTGCGAAGTCATCGCCATGCGGGCCGAAACCTTCATCCAATGGATGCATCTGGATAACGAATTTGCCGTGGCCGTAGCCCGCATGCTGGCCGCAAAAATGTATCCCACCTCCAACGAAGCCGGCCGCATCAAATTCCTGCCCAGCCTCGAACGCCTCCATAGCTACCTCTTGAAGCGTCTTGGTGATATCGAAACCGACCTCTTCATCCTGCACACCAGCCGCCAGCAGATTGCCGACGACATCGGCACCAGCGTAAAAACCGTCAACCGCGGCGTGCTGAAACTGAAAGAAGCCGGCCTCATCACCCTGTTCCACGGCAAGATCACCATCAACAAAGAACAGCAACAGGCCCTGAAAGACGCCCAGGTCGAAGAATAAAGCACACAAAAAACGGGAACCTTTCCGAAGAAAGGTTCCCGTAAACTATGCAATCTGGTGCTCGCCGAGGGATTCGAACCCCCGACCCCCTCCATGTGACGGAGATGCTCTAGCCAACTGAGCTAGGCGAGCAACATGGTGGGGTTAACAGAATTCGAATCTGTGACCTCCTCGATGTCAACGAGACACTCTAACCAACTGAGCTATAACCCCATGTCATATATCTAACGACAGGACTTAGTATAACACAATGAGTGCCTCGTTGCAATAGGGAAGGTCTTAATTTCTTAAAAATTATTGCCAGTCCCATCAGACATAGCGAATAAATGCCGCTGTCTATGCCATTCTCATTGCAATCCCGAAGCATTTTCCACCAACGTGGTCTTCCCCGTAGCGCTCTGTCCGCGAATAACGGTCACATCAAGCCGGATTTTAAACTGCAATCGTCGGCTGTTTATCACAAGATCATAGCTGCCACGCAAATCTCTCACCCAATCTTGTACAGCGTAAGAATCTTCATTTACAAATCATTTATAGAACTGCCATATAATTTTTTTATACTCTTTTCCATTTTTTGAAACTCCGGTATATATCTATTCATGATAACATACACTAATTCATTTGCCTTTTTTCCATCATATATATGCGTTAAATCATTTCTTTGATCCAACATTTCCAACCATATATCTTCATCAAAAAAATCATAGATTTTATAGGCCTCTTTTATAATAGTCCTGGGCGAACCAGATGCTGCAATAGGACGACCTTCATATTTGATCAATTCCTTAATCAACTTCCAGCCCAACTCAAACTGCACAAAAAACTTATCAATGATTCCACTAATTATAAATTCATTTTGCAAATCTTGCTCTGATGCTTTTGATAATATATGCAAATTACTACAAAAATTATCATACTTTTTCATATATAATAACTCCGTCTCTTTTTATTTCGCTTTTTAATTCATCCGATACCTTTTCATCCATATCAACAATATCAAAAGTCAAAAGTGTCCATACCTTCTCATCAACATCAAAAGCGAAATTGGTAAAATCACGGCATCCATATACAGCTATATCCACATCGCTTTTCTCAGCACTATCTTCTCTTGCACGAGAACCGAATAATAAAATTTTTTTCACATCATATTGTCGGGCCAATTTAATCAAATCTGTTTTAATTTTTTCAGGCAAATCCATATTTGGCACCTCACAACCAATTATCTTCGATATTCTTTTGCAGCTTCAGAAACATCGGCAAGAATCGTTCCTGCGCATCTTTGATTCCCCACAATCGCCTTTAGATTAGCCAGTGATTTGAAAAATTCAAATCACATTTGTTATATTTTTCATTAATTCATCATAGAATTCCCTCACGTCATTTTCCTGTATAGTCACTCTATCTTGCAGACGCTATAAAAATCGGATTCACTAATTAATTAGCAGTTTGAAAACTGCAATATTTGAATTATTCATCTACTGGTGAATAGTTTCCCATAATGCTATGTTTATAACCAAACTCAACAAATAATGTTAAAGTTTTTTATAAACTTTGTTGCTCATTAACTGCTCTCGACAAGCCGAGTAAGGGCAAGCCCTCACCAAGCAAGCGGTCTACGCAGCAACTACCACAACTGGACGTAGCACTACGCCCTCTACCCCGTCTGCCGAAACATTCGGGAATACTTTCCTCAGGATCTGAAACGCTCCATTGACATCAGCGTTTATCAACCTGCCAGTATTGGACTTAAAAAGCCCACGATGAACTCGTCTGTTCTTGTCATAGTTTTTCTTGCCTGGTTCTTCTCCATCCAGAAATGATGTACCGCTCGTATAACTCTCCTCGGTGAGGACGACTGCTATGCCTTTCTCCTTAGCTTTGTACTCTATCATCCGGATCAGTCGTGCGAAAGGAAGCTGGACAAAATGCTGGTTCACCCGTTTGGACAGGCGGCTCTCCTGCTTCCATTCCTTGTTCTTGCCTATGACAATAGTTGAGATGTCCTGCTGGACACATTCCTTGATTATCAGTTTACTCGCCTTGTGCATGTAATCGTCTATGCGGCGATTCCTCTTGGCGGTCAGCCTGTCGATTCGTGCCGAGGAATATCTGCCGGAGGTCATCCTGCAGACGCTTTTCCAGTAGGCAAGTTCTTTATTGTAGAACTGATTTACAGATTTGGGGACTTTGCCATTCACGATCAGCGGCGCGGCTCCTGTATTGGCTGCCATCGTCAGCAGGTTGTCCACGCCTATGTCAATGCCCGCATACCTGCCGTTCTCATTCATCTGCGGCACGGGCTTTATGGTGTAGACAATCTCCATGATAATGTATGCGCCGCTAGGAACGAACCTTACCTGCTGGAATGTATCAAATTTCCTGCCAGTATCTTGGTGATTGACAAATTTTGGCACAACATGGAAGCCTCTGAATGTTTTCGGAAAACGAATCTCACCATTCACCAGCTTGCAGTTTTGGTTTGTCATGACGAGAATGAATTGGCCATTCTTTTCTTTGTATTTTGGTAGTTTAGGCCGTCCGAGATATTTTTCCTTATGTTGCTTCCAATCGTTGATGGCGGCAAAGAAAGATTTCCAGTTCTTGTCGAGCAGGCGAAGCACCTGTTGAGCTGATTGGGCTGTGGGCATAGCTCTGTAATCGGGATATTCCAGGTCATGCTTTAGAATTTGATCAAGCTCCTTATATCTAGTCCAATAGCCATCTTTGATGAACCTGCTGCGGACAATGTAATTGGCATGATTATAAAGATTCTTGGCCCTGTGGCAGAAATCTCCAATCAGGGAAAAACAAGGGGAGGACGGACGAATAAGATGCTTCTCTACGCGAGTCAGCGATTCATTATCCTTCATCGACATCGTCAACCGCCTCCTTGATTTTCTTGAGCCTCCTGCGACTGGAATACAGTTTCATAGAATAGCAGTGCAGGAGATTCTCAATCTCCTCAAACACTTCCTGTGTGTCCAGCTTCACGGAGCCAACCTCGCTCATGACCACTATTTCGCAGTTGTACTTCTGGAACAGGTGATGGAAAAGTTCAAATCCCACGCGGGAAAGTCTATCTTTATAGGTAACCACCACTCTCTCAACATGGCCTTCAAGGACTTCATCCAGCATCTCGAAAAAATCTTTGCGCTTCTCAAAACTTATCCCGCTGGCAATATCGGAATATATGCCTGAAATGGTGTAGCCATTGGAAAAACAGAACTGCTTCAATAAGGAAATCTGATTTTCAAGGTCTGGCTTCTGCTTGGCTGTCGATACACGAGCGTAAATAAATGTTTTCCGCTTCATGTCCTTATTCAAAAAGCCGTACACATCTTCTTCATTGTAGTCATAACGCTTGTTGGGCAGGACAGTCACTCGGATTATGCCAGTTTTGACATACTTGGTCAGTGTAGGGCGTGTTATTCCAAGGACACGGAGCACATCTTTGGCTAACATGATACAATCCTCCTTCCTTGGCTTGATTATACCATATATTATATAAAATATGAATTTTAATTTAATATTTTTAATGAATCATTACACTATATAAAATCACTTACATAAAAATCCTATATTATCTCTTATTGCATTATCTATCTCATCCAGCAATGCATATCTTTTACGATAATTAGCTCGTTTTCTAGTAGGAACTTCTTCCATAGTTTTGCGATATTCTGTCAAAGGCAACTCATAGAAACGCTTATCTTTACAAGGAATCCCACCTGACTCTGCCCAAAAGTCACTAAAGCTGTTCTTCAACTTGCGATCGGTACGTATATGATTCATAGCGTAATAACCGTAATTTGTCACAGCATAGATATGTTTTAAGCCAAGAGCTTTTGCAACCTCTTGTGTAGCATGCAAAATCAAATTTTTGGTACGATAAGCATGACACCGTTTCGTTAATTGCTTAATAACTTCGCGGGCATTTTCCATGTTAGGCCCTTGCATTGCCCCAATCCACAAAGACCACTCTCCACTCTTATCTGGCGCTATCCAAAACATGATCTGATATAATATACCACTATCAGCAGCCACCAGTCTAATAGAAAGTAATCCTTCTTTGCGTTGTCCTGGATGATACATCAACTCTAAATGAAGAGTCTCTCCGTCATCAGAAGATTCCCAAAGAATTTTTTCCTTTTTCGAATACAAGTCAATAATCTCGTTTTCTTTGAGATTATCAATCAAAAACATCATATGTTTCTCGACTAGATCTGCCCGCTCCTCAAAGGTTGATTTATTATAAAAAAAAGCTCTCGTAGGCTGCTCATATACAAACGGATATATATCAGCAATTTTAGCCAGCAACTCACTGCTGACAAAAAATTTTTCCAACCGCTTCATGCGCAACGGATGAAGCATGCAGCGCCCCCGAAAAACTATATAGCGCCGAAACTCACGAGGATTATCCAAATTATATATTTTTTTTCCTATTTTACCAAAATCTAACATAACAACCTCTTATCAGTATGAAAATTCTTCTAAATTTCAATTTCTTAACGCATATATGTCACTAACTACACTTTTTCTAATTTGCAATCCCGAAAAATTAATTATCCATCCTAAAAACAATATTATAAATATCTCCAAAACCACGCCACATAGATATATTAATAATTCATCACCTATTGATAAACTATCAAAAATATGATTTAACAACGTATCATATCCCAAGCCAGTAGCAGTAAAAACCAAGGTTATAGCCCCCAAAAAGAGCTTCATAGCCCACTTAATTATTTCGTATAGCATTGGCAAAAAAGTATTATCGACTTCATATATCGATAATTCACGTTTCAATTGATATGTACGCCATCTTTTAAAATGATTCTTCTCCCTTTCATAATATAATCTTCTATTTCTAGCAGTTCCCAGTCTATTATTATACACATATATAATATATGCACAAAATATAAACAAGCCCACAAAGAGTGACTTTAAAATATGTATAACTCCATATGACTTCATCTCACTAATAGATACCATTACTGTCAATCCAGCAAAAATTACACATAAAATCAACAGTATAATTATACATTTATAATTTCTTTTCATTGTTTTACAACTAATTTCATTTCTAAATTGTCTACTGTATTCATTTTTTGTTATAATGATCAGTAATTCTAAAAAAACTAACAGTGACAGCATCCTATACCCTTTCCACTATTCTTGTATAAATCATATTCATATTAGCCATCCACTTACTCATAGTAAAGTTATCATATATTTTTTTCTTAGCTTTCTTTCCCATCTCATTGCATAATATATTATCACTTCTTAGCAGTCGTAATTTTTCTGCTATTTCATCTGCGCTACCGGGCTTTACCAGAATTCCATCTACATTATCATCAATAATTTCTATCTGCGCACCATTATTAGAAGCAATCACTGGTTTGCCATGATACATCGCCTCACAAATGGACAAGCCAAAGGCCTCTCTAACTATCGATGGACACACCATCACATCTACATCGTCATAAAACGAGTCCATATCGCTAACATATCCCAGCCATTCTATATTGTCACATTTTTTTCCGCTAAGATACCTTTTTATTTTTTGAGCGTATTCTGTATTATCATCACCAGCAATTTTTAACACACTTCCATGATCCGCCATCTGCATAAACGCATCGATCAGATATAGCAAGCCTTTATTTTCAACTATCCGCCCTGCATAACCAACAACAAAGTCATTCGCATCTTTCTTGCGCTGAATAACGGCATGAGCATCAGTTTTTTCTACGCCATTATAAACCACATATGTTTTTTGCTTCATCCAGTCTGGCATATCCAGTTCCTGACACTTTTTTACCAGATTAGACACGCATATAAATGCATCTATCCTTTTGTAAATAATCTTATGAATAATATCTTTTTTATTTCTTATCGCATTATGTCTATATGCAATAAGTTTTACAGGCATCCCTATTATAGCCAGTATTATTAATGGAATTACTCTTCCTGTATGTGTATGTACAACTTGTATATCATTCTTTTGTATAAAACTTCTCAACCCCTTGATAAATCCCCATAGATTTATCCACTTTACCTTCAAAGAACATACAGTGCCAACCTGTTCAAACATTGGCCGCAATACTTTTTCATTACCATCTATTACAACATAAACACCATATCCATTTTTTTTTAGTGTTTTGCACATTGACAAAGCGGCTGTTTCACCACCGCCCCATACTTTTGCTGATACTATGTGCAAAACATTCATTTACTTTCCTCCAATCTTTTTTCATATTCGCCTACCATAATCCCATATCGATCTGCCAGCCATTGTATTTGTGGAACATTCATTGTATCAATCGAATGTCGATTAAGTTTTTCATTTCGCCACCAAATCAATCCTTCTGCCAACTGTTCTTTCACAAAATCTTCCTGCTCCTTCGGAGGTAATTTTAGTACAGGGTTGTTTACACCACCTGAGATTGATTTGATTTTGTTAAGTACAGCTTTAGCCCCACCCATAGATGAAAAATGCCAACCATTTTCTATCATCGGTAATTTATTGCGTAAATCTCGCAATCTCTGCGGTTCAAGCATATTTTTATATAATGTAATAATTGTCCCACACCAATGAGATGCACATTCGTAATTCACATAGAATTCAAACATACGTTGCTCTGATACTACAGGACTCTTCTCTAAAAATTTCTGTATACTATCTTGTTCAGCTCCAATCATTAACGAACGAATAAAGCAACGTAAATTGCGGGATACCCCATTAATCCCACTACGCTCTGCAACATACCCAAACGTACGCCAAGTACGCACATCCACTTTATCTTCTTGAATTTTCTTCAGCACTTCAGGATCTGGGAATTCATCAATATCCCCTATCATCACGATGTCATCTGGTTGGCAATCTGTCAAACCACGGGAAATACAATTGCGCTGAAATATCTGAATTGACCAATTATCCTTACACTCTATTTTATCTGTTACTTGAATATACCTTATTTTATCCGCATACTGCGAAAATCGCTCCTTATTTTCTGCGAAATAAAAAGGCTTAGGTTTATTTTGAAAAGTGCGATCTGACTCTACTATTATAAAGTAATCGACAATATCATAGAGCATTTTAAGACGCCATTCCAACAACTCAAACTCTTTATAAAATGTAAAGCCATCATATATTTTTCTACGCACCATAATTTATACTCCTAACAACTACTATAATTTTACACACCATAATAACCCCTATACCAAGCAGCAAATTTTTCCAGTCCATCTGCAATAGTAGTAGCAGGACGGAAGTCAAAATCACGTTCTAATTCACTTACATCAGCATATGTCTGGTAAACATCCCCGGGCTGCATAGGCAGGTATTCTTTTTCCGCAGTCTTTCCCAATGCCTTTTCCAAAGTATCTATGAAATCCATGAGTTTTACCGGGCTATTGTTACCGATATTGTATACCTTGTATCGATCGCCTGCACCGTCGGCCTTTGGCGGATTACACAACATATGCTCAATGCCGGTAACAATATCATCCACATAGGTAAAATCACGAAGCATATCACCATTGTTATAAATCTTGATAGCCTTGCCATCCCGGATAAGATTGGCAAATTTGAAGTATGCCATATCCGGGCGCCCATAAGGGCCGTACACAGTAAAGAAACGCAATCCCGTAGCTGGAATATCATAAAGATGGCTATAAGTAAAGGCCATCAATTCATTGGACTTTTTCGTTGCAGCATAGAGACTGATGGGATGATCTACATTATCCGTGGTGCTAAAAGGTGTTTTCTCCTGATTGCCATACACAGAAGAACTGGATGCGAATAACAAATGCTCCACCGGGTTATGGCGGCAAGCCTCCAGAATATTAAAGAACCCAATTACATTGGAGTCGATATAGCTGCGGGGATGGTCAATACTATAACGTACGCCTGCCTGGGCACCTAAGTTTACTACAATATCCGGCTTTTCATCCGTGAACAGCGTCCTAACTGCGTCCTCATCAGCCAAATCACCTTTGATGAATTTATAACGTGGAAAAGTGCGCAAAATTGCCAGACGACTTTTCTTTAGAGACACGTCATAATAATCATTGCAGTTATCAAAGCCAATGATTTCTGCCCCGGCCTCCAAAAGCCTCTTAGACAAGTGAAAGCCAATAAAACCAGCACCTCCGGTAATCAAAACTTTTTTTCTTTTATCAAATTCTTTATAGCTAGCCAATTTACTTGCTCCCTTAATCCCTGCTGAAAATATCTCTGGTAAAAACTTTTTCTTTGACATCGGCCAACGAATCATGCCAACGATTGGCTACAATTACATCACTACGTTCCTTGAACTCCGTCAGATCCCGCACTACTTCTGACCGGAAGAAATTATCCTCTTTCAAGGTCGGCTCATAAACAATACAGGGAATGCCCTTAGCCTTTATACGTTTCATGATGCCCTGGATGGCACTGGCACGGAAGTTATCCGAAGCTGTCTTCATCGTCAGGCGGTAAATTCCAACCACCTTCGGCTGTTTCGCGATAATCGCATCTGCGATAAAATCCTTACGGGTACGATTGGCCTCAACCACAGCCTCAATCAGATTCTGAGGCACATCCTGATAGTTTGCTAAAAGCTGCTTAGTGTCTTTGGGCAGGCAATAACCGCCATAGCCAAAGGATGGATTATTATAAAAATCACCAATCCGTGGATCAAGGCTGACTCCACGGATAATCTCGCCTGTATCCAGCCCCCGAGCGGCTGCGTAGGAATCCAGCTCATTAAAATAAGCCACGCGCAAAGCCAGATAGGTATTGGCAAAGAGCTTGATTGCTTCTGCTTCAGTGGAGCCTGTAAACAAAATAGGGATATCGGTCTTCACTGCACCATCCGCCAAAAGCTGGGCAAAGGTGCGAGCCCGCTCTGAGGATTCCCCCACAATAATGCGGGATGGATGCAAATTATCATAAAGAGCCTTGCCCTCGCGCAAAAATTCCGGTGAAAAAATGATATTCTCTGTCTGATACCGCTTTTTCATCCGTTCCGTATACCCAACCGGCACTGTAGACTTAATTACCATAACTGCCTGGGGATTTATGTCCAGAACTTCCTCAATCACCATTTCCACGGAAGACGTATCAAAGAAATTTTTTTCCGGGTCATAATTCGTCGGTGTGGATATGATTACAAAATCCGCATCTGCAAACGCCTCATGCGCATCTATGGTAGCACGGAAATCCAACTGCTTATGTGTCAGAAAATCCGAAATATCTTCATCCACAATAGGAGAAACTCCACTATTCAGCATCTCCACCTTTGCCGGTACAATATCCAAAGCCACAACCTCATTATGCTGTGCCAGCAAGATCCCGTTTGACAGGCCCACATAACCTGTACCTGCAATTGCGATTTTCATGCCAACTAACCTCTTTTCCTAATATCAACTGCGCTTTATGGACTTTACGTGAAAATCAAGCAAATATAACACAACTGCCACGACTTATTCAGCCCCTACGCCTTGATTCGAAGCCAGTTGCTGATTATCGTACTCCCATCGCCATAAAAACTTACTAACATCTAATTATACTACATCCCACAAAAAAAATCCGCACTTTCCGTGCGGATTAAGGTGTTTTATTCACTTATCAAGTTATAACAGGGCGCCGCCAAAGTATACCAACAGGCCCAGCGGGGTGATGAAAGGCAGGTAGGCCCGCCAATGTAGCGGTCAAATATAGTCCTCAAAATATTGTAGCGTAGAAAAATTACAAAGATTTCTGTTTCTGTCAAGTGATAAGTCCTTTTTCGCCTCTTTGTATTTCTTAATGTATTTACGCAACTTCGTCTCAATGATATATTCTTTACCTATCAGAGAGGCAAACTCATTATCAAGAATATACGGAGTTTTTGTATCATCTATGTCTTTTGAGCTTTCGATAACAACAGCCTTAGAAAAATCTAGCCCACAGCCATTCTTCTTATCTGTCCAAAGTACAAATTTGTGTTTTATATGTGAACGCATAGGAATAGCGTACTGTACGCCATCGATCTCTACGCATACTTGGATATATGGTCTGTCCTGTTTTTGCTCTATTTCTGTATGTTGTTGTTCTTTATGTCTTGCGTAAAATTCTTTTGACAAAAATACAAACTTGTTCATTATTACTTCCAAAAACAAGAAAAGCCCTCAAATGAGGGTTCTTCTCAGTGAGCTTTCTTTTGTGCCGGTCGTGGCTCTACGACCCATCTTCTCAGTGAGCTTTCTTTATAACGTCGTGGCTCTACGACATTTCTTGCCTTATCCTTGACTATATGATATCACATAGTTACAACCAAAGCAAGCTTTTTAGAAAAAGGATCAAGGTGTTTTATTCACTTATCAAGTTATAACAGGGCGCCGCCAAAGTATACCAGCAGGCCCAGCAGAATGATGAAAGGCAGGTAGACTTTCATGGACAGGGCCAACAGGCGGCTTTCACTGCCACGGCCAGCCACGCCGATAGCGGCTACGCCGATGGCAATGCTCTGAGGGGCGATAAGCTTGCCTGCACAGGCACCAGTGGCATTAGCGGCGGCAATCCAAATTTGTGCATCCTGAGGTGCACCGATGGCCACAGCCGCATCCATCTGGAGTTTGCCCAAGAGGATACATGTCGATGTAGCCGAACCGGTAATGAAACCGCCCACCGAGCCGATAAAGGCCGCAATGGCAGGATACATCAAACCAGTGGCGGCCACGGTGTTATCGGCAATGGTAGTGGTCATACCGCTATAGCCCATAACCTTGGCCGTGGCGATAATGGAAATAATCGTAATGAAGGTAGGCCTCAGGCTGAGCACCGTTTTCCCCAGTACCTGCACCATATCCGCCACAGAGGTTTTCTTGATCAGTCCGCTGACAAAGGTGGCAAAGAAAATCACCATGCCCGGCGTGGCAATCCAATGGAAGGTATAGGGACTGCCTCCTTCACCTTTGTAAATAAGCACCGAGGTACGAATCTGGGAAATAGAATCGTAAATCGTGGGCACCAGCTTGCTGGTCAGCAACAACAAAACAAAAATCAGTACAAAGGGCAGCCAGGCAAGAATGGCCTGCTTTTTAGTCACTGGCGGCATTTCCGCCCGCTGCAGCACATAAGCCTCATTCTCCACGGAAAAGAGACGCACCGCACCGATAATGGCCCCCATAGTACAAATGGCACCTGCCACCCCGGCAAGTTCCGGCCCAAGGAAATAGGATACCCCCAACTGGGCCAGCACATAGCTGACACCTGCAGCCGCGCATACCGACACCATGCCCTTGATGGCCTGCAAGCCGCCACCGGCGATGGCCACCATCAGAAAAGGACAGAACAGTCCCAGAATGCAGATTTGCAAAGCCACATAAGTGGCCAGCTGAGCCGAATCCGTGCCCATAATCCCCGAAAGGGTGACTAATGGAATACCTATAGAACCATAGGCCGAAGGCACGAAATTTGCCACCAGGCACACAGCTACAGCACTGACCGGATTGATGCCCATGCCAGCCAGCATACTGGCAGGAATGGCCACAGCGGTGCCAAAGCCCGCCATGCCCTCCAGAAAGCCGCCAAAACCGAAGGCAATCAGGAGGATCAGCACCCGATAGTCACTGCTGACGGAATTCAGCATGGCCTTGATGATCTCCATGCCGCCGGTATGGACAGACAGATGGTACGTGTAAATCGTAGCCGTAATAATCAGCAGAATAGGCCAACAGGCCAAAGCCGTGCCTTCTAAAACCGCACTGGCCATATAATCAAAGGGCATCCCGAAGTAAATCACACTGGCAAACAACGACAACAACAGAGCCACGGGGCAGGCCTTCCAGGCCGCCATTTTCAAACCAGATAGTGCCACAATCAGCCACAGGATGGGCAGTATAGCGAAAAACAACAAGGTCACAGAACTCACCTCTTCACTTTGTATTGAAAATTTGCTCTATAATTGCTTAGTTCGTCAAGACAATGTTTTTTTCCTGTTTGTTAATCAGTAATTCTGGATGCTTGATAAAATAACCGCTGAATTCACTGTATGCATCCCGTTCGGCCACAAATAAAGCTTCATGTTCTATTGGCAGCATTTGCGACGAAACAGCTAAGGACTGACTGGTATTGTTTCTATAGTCCCCAATACTATCCTCTGTCAGCCAGCAATACGGCGTTACTACATGGTCTATCTTTTCCGTCAACGAGGGAAACAAGGAATAATATTCATGTCCAGCCGGTGCCAATAATTCCATAAGCGTGGGTAAAATGTTCAAATGCCCACCAATGGTATTGCCTGCCAACATATCAGGTGTCAGCTCTCTATGGTACATGGCAAAAGAGGTTAGCACCTTTTCCCTAAGAGAAGGTGCGTGCCTTTTTGTGACGCCATATTCATAAGGAATAAGTCCTGTAGTATGGTCACCGGTAACAATAAACAGGGCATCCGGATATTTTTCCTGCATACGCTCAACGAATTTGCATAAAGCCTGGTCAGCATACCAGATTCCCTGCATCTTGCGCCGCGTTTTCTTATCTTTTTTCATGTCATCCGATACATCAGGCATGATCTGATCCAAATCAGCCCCATATTCATCATAAGGCATATTATACGGCCCATGATTGGATGTGGTATAAAGAAAATGGAATTCGTAGCGGTCTTTTTTTGCCTGCTCAATGTTTTCCGCAGCTGCTTTTAAAAATAAATGGTCATAAATTCCCAGCCATGTACGCGGTGCCCCGGGCTCACAGATATCCGGCCCCCCATGATATTCATCAAAGCCTGTAGTCGGAATAAAATGATCCAAACTGCCCCAATTAAGACTGCCACCATACCAAAAAGCCGTATGATAACCTAATTTCTTTAATTGAACTGCCATCGACAAAGGCGTTGTCCCCTGCCAAAAAGCCCTGCTTTCATTCAATTCCAAGTCAGCATCATAGATTCCTGACAATATACTTGCCAAAGAGGGTGCAGAAACCATCCCACCAGGAAGGAAATTATTGATGGCCAAGGTATGTGGATTCTGCCGAAACTTCTTGCTGGCCTCCATCAGATTCAGCTTATCATACAAAGAATCAAAAGGCGCCTGACCATGGCTCTCAGCAAAAAGCAGAAAAATTTTGCGTGGTTTGGTGATCTTTGCCCCACCAGCCCGACGTACAAATTTTGACCATGGTCTTTGCCAGTCAAGCCCTGCCGGAAAAACCTTCGTCATAATTTCTCTGGATTCTGCTTCTGTATGCCGCAGCGCATCGCTGAGTTTATTATGGAAGGCAATTTCCAAGGCAATTAATGCATCCATGGACATTTTGCCTAAAAATTCATCCTGCTTTACATAGACAGGAACCTCATCCCATTCCGGTTTCTTGCGATGGTCCAATGTACCACCATACCGAAGCCAATAGAACGTCATTACGGCCAAAACAAAGACGACAGAATTCACCCCATATTGCAGCCAGGAATCAGCAAACAAAACAGGATATGGAACTTTTGGCAACCAACATGCAGCCTGAGCACTATAATACATCACCAGCCCATACGGAATGATCCCCGCCATAATCCAACCGCCATTATTCTGATTAAAGAAAATATCCGCTAAGTTGTTCTTATCCGCGTTACGCCCCAAACGCACAGTAGCATTATAAACATCATGGAAATGATAATAAAATATCATATTCCCCCAGGAAGCAAGATATATTATCAGCAGATAAATGACAAGTCCTACCGCACGTATATCATTCGCTATTTCATAATACGCAGGAAAAAAACTGGCGGGAATAGATACCAATACCATCGAAATCAAAAAAACATAGGCATTGAAATCCAGGCCCCACCAAAATCCATAGTTGAAGCAGCCCCGAATACGCCGCCAATCATGACGAGATTCGTCCGGAGCAAACCTCCAGATAAACACTGCTCTGAACAATGCACAAACCAATGCCGCTAACATCACTAACAGCAGATCACATTGTATTCCCTCAAAAAATTTTGCAAACAATGGCATAACCACCTCTTTACATCAACAAAAATCCTTTATACATTCCAGTAAATTTCCAGTCTGATAATGGATTCCTGTTATCCCCGCCCGCCGGGCACATTCCATATCCCTGTCACCATCACCGATCAGAAAGGATTTCGACCGGTCAATATGGAACTTTGCGCAGGCTTCATCTACCATTCCTGCCGCAGGTTTGCGACAAGTACATTCTTTTGCATATTGCAGAACCTTGCCTGTGGGATGATGAGGGCAGTAAAAGAGCGCATCCAGGTGCGCTCCGATTTTACTCAATTCCTCATTCATCCAGTTGTAGACGTTGATGACATCATCTTCCGGATAATAGCCTCTGGCCACGCCGCTCTGGTTGGTGACGAGAATTGCCAGATAGCCTTTGTCATTGACATATTTGATGGCTTCTTTGGCCCCTTCAATCCAGATAAAATCCTCCGGACGATGCAGGTAGTCGATGTCCACATTCAATGTGCCATCCCGGTCAAAGAAGACTGCCTTATTACTCGTTGTAGTCAAAATAACCACCTTTGTTGAGGAATTCCACATATTCTTTGACCGCTGCCTTCATTTCATGGAAGCCCTCGTCATAACCGGCAGCCAGCAGATTGGTCGGATCAGCTTCGGTGTAATTCTGATATTTGCCCTTGAGGACTTCCGGGAAGTCACGATAGGCAATTTCACCCTTGCCCATGGCCTCGATGACTGCTTCCGCCACTTCATTATAGGTATGAGCCTGGCCCGTGCCGCAGTTGTAGATGCCGCTCTTGCCCTTGTTTTCCCAGAACCAGAGGTTCACATTGACCACGTCTTTGACATAGACGAAGTCACGACGCTGCTCACCGTCTTTGACCGGCGTGCCGTTAATATCGCCCCAGCCCTTGAACAGGCGAACCTTGCCCGTTTCGTTGACCTGATTGTAAAGCTGATAGAAGATAGACGCCATCTTGCCCTTATGATGTTCCTGCGGGCCATAGACGTTGAAATACTTCAGCCCTACGATCTGGCTGCGGGCTTCCGGCATCACCTGACGCACATAGCGGTCAAAGGCCAGCTTGGAGAAGGCATAAGGATTCAATGCATCCTCACATTCATCACCCTCGCGGAAACCGTTCTTGCCGCTGCCATAGGTGGAAGCAGAGGAAGCATAGAGGAAGGGAATGCGGTGCTGCAGGCAGAAGTGCAACAGGGACTTGGAATACTCGTAGTTCACGCGCATCATATAGTTCACATCGTATTCCATGGTATCAGAGCAAGCGCCCTCATGGAACACCGCATCGATATCCGTGCCATCGAAATCATCGTTTTCAATGCTCTGCAGGAAATCATCCTTATGCTGGTAATCAATGAACTTAAGCCCGCGCAGATTTTTGTAATTCTGCCCGTCCTTCAGATCATCTACCACCAGAATATCCGTACGGCCGCGACGATTGAGTTCCTTGACAATATTACTGCCGATAAACCCGGCACCACCAGTAACAATAATCATGAAAACATCCTCCTTATTTCAAAACTTCTAATAGTTCTTCTTTGCTTACAGCATAAGTGCCCAGCTTGGCCACCACTACACTGGCTGCCATATTGGACATATAGGCGCTGACCTCCGGTTCAAGTCCTCCGGCCAGCCCCAAGGCAAACACCCCAATAACCGTATCCCCGGCACCGGACACATCAAAGACTTCCTGTGCCTTGGTGGGTATATGGATAACACCATCCTTCATAACCAGAGACATGCCATGTTCCGAGCGGGTAGCCAGCACCTGTTTGATGCCGAACTTGTCCATCACGAAGCGGGCCGCCTTTTCAATGTCCTCATCTTGATTTTTTATTTTAGTGGGCAAAACCGCACTTAATTCCTTGAAATTCGGGGTAATATAATCTGCTCCCCGATATTTTTCCCAATCCGTGCCCTTGGGGTCAACCAATACCGGCACCTTCTGGGCATTGGCGGCCTTGATGATCATCTGACAGGTTGCCTCTGTGCAGGCGCCTTTGCCATAATCCGAGATAATGACCGCATCCACGCCTTCCTGGAGGCGGGCTGCCACAAAATTATGGAGCCGGTCTGCAAAGGCCCCCTCCACATCCTCTGCTTCCTCAAAGTCCAGACGAAGCATCTGCTGATGGCCGCCGATAACCCTGAGTTTCGTAGTGGTGGGCCGGTCCGTGGTAATCAGCCCCTTGTAATCGATGCCTCGGGCCGTAAACTTGTCCGTGAGGCTCTGGCAGTGATAATCATCCCCCACAAAGCCGGCAATGCCAATCTGGCATTCCAACCGAGCCAGATTATGGGCCACATTGGCAGCCCCGCCCAAGGTTTCCTTCTGACTGGTCACCCGCGTGACAGGCACCGGTGCTTCCGGGGAAATGCGGGTGACTTCACCGTAATAATATTTATCCAGCATGACATCCCCTACCACCAGCAGGCGGCATTTCGCCGCATTACCGGCGATAAAGTCATACATGATCTGCTTATCCATCCGTTATAAATCTCCTTTGGTTAGTTCCACCACCCGGCACTGATAGTCTCCCGGATGATCCGGCAGCTGGCAGGCAGGCAGCCCTTGGAATTCTTCCAGCAGCGCCCATACATAATGCATGACTGCCGCCACGGGAATATTGACCATACAAGCTGGCCTGTCACCATGCCCCTTGGGGCATTCATGGATGCCGCAGGGATGGCAGGGCTCCGGTGTCTTGATGAGCACCGAACGTCCATCATAGGGATAAAAGCCTGGCACCGGCGAAGCCCCAAACATGGTAACCACCGGCACATTCATGGCCACGCCAATATGCATAGGGCCGGAATCCGTCGTGAGCAACAGAGAGCACCTGCGCAAAAGACCGGCTAAGACAGCCAGACTGACCTGACCGGTAAATACATGCAAATTGGGACTGTCTTTCTGTTCCATCTGTCCGCGGCATTTTTCCACAATAGCCAGATCCATGGGGCCGCCGAAAAAAGCGATTTTATAGCCCTTTTCCAGCAACTGATCGGCACATTGGGCAAAATAACTGTCCAGCCAGCGCTTCGTCGTCCAGCTGGCACCGATATTAAAGGCAACGACCTTATCTTCCGGAGCAAAATGCTCCTGCCAAAGTTTATCCGCCAGTTGCACATTTTCCTCACTGAGCACCATTTCCAGACCGCCATCATAAGGTTCGATGCCCAGCCCCTGACGCAGCACATCCATATGCGAATGAACCTGATGCTGGGTGCCGGGAATCCGCCGCTTCCCCGCCCGCCGGGCCAGGGAAGGATTTTTCATGACCTGGGTAAAGCCTGATGCAAACAATGGCTTGCTGTAACCGATAATCTTCTTGGCCCCGCTCAGCGCAGCAATGGCCGAGGAGCGTTCATTGCGATGCAGATTGATGACCAGATCATAACGGGCCGCCCGCACCCTGCGAATAAAACGCAAGACCGCCAAAAGACTTTTATCCGTACCCTTTTTATCCATAAACAGACACGCATCCAGATGGGGGTTGCACTCCACCAGATCCTGCCAGCGGCTGTCAGCCAGCAGAGTAAGACGTGCCGTCGGATAGGCCCGGCGCAAAGCCTGCAGTACGGGCGTGGTCAGCATCAAGTCGCCAATCTGCATCATATTGATTATCAGGATATTATGATACAATACTATTTCACCTCTTTCTGATCCACCATGATCTGCCACCAAGCCAACGTACGCATTTTTCTCAGAAAAGGTTGCATCTTCTCCCGTTCAGCAGCAAAATCTGCCGGCCCTCCCCCAGGCAGCAGCTCTGTTTTTCCATCTTCGATACGCCCTATTACCTTATCCGTCAAAAATGTATTGCGATTAAAAGCTGCCGGCCACTCTCCCAAAGGAGGTGCCACCGACTTATAAACAAATCCCTGTGGTGCAATCAGCTCGAGTATCGTCGGGACAATGCCCGTACACCCACCCACGGCATCTGCAGGCAGGATATCTTTATTTATCCCCCGACCATACAGCACCAGCGGCACAGACTGATATTCAAACAACGAGGGTTGCGGCCCTGGATTAGAACGCACAGCATGGTCGCCTGTTATGACAAAGAGACTGTCAGGATAACGCTCCTGCACCTTTTGGACAAAATTCGTGACCACCTTGTCCATATACCAGTAATGGCCCAACTCCCGCGCCAGATCAGCTGGTTTGGCTTCCTCAGGAATAAGTTCTCTAACCAGCTTTTCCATCGCCTCCACATCGAAGCCTTCCTTATGCAAATCGAGATTATAAGGCGGATGATTGGTCGTAGTCATAACTACATGTACTGTGGGCTCCTCATCGTCCAGATGGCGAAACAGCGACGCAAACAAATACTCATCGTCCGTTCCCCAAGGCGTTGTCTTAGGAGCGCCTAACTGCGGATAACCATAAAATTGATCAAAACCTTGAGCTAATGCCAAACGGCTTATATCATCCCAGGAGGGAGCCCCCCCATACCAAAAGTCCACTTGATAGCCAAGCTCATGAAACGGCTTAGCCATAGCCGTGGCATAAAGACCATGATAGGTGCGCGGCTGATAATTCACGCGGATATTCACATCCGGCAAACCAGTAATCAGACCGGTTATGGCCACAGAAGTAAATTCACCATTAGGCATGAAATTGCGGGTATAGTAACCTTGTTCAGAATTTATCAGGCTCTTAAGGCCATCGGCCAGATGCATTTTTTCATACTTGGGCAAAAGCGGCCATTGCATGCCGGTCTCTTCCAACACGATGAAAATATGTCTGGGCTTGAAAATTTGGGCTCCCGCAGCCTTATGTGTCAACAGTCTGTCCGCCTCATCTGCCGTCAGACTGTAAGCAAAATCCTTATCTACACCATATATATCGCCGGCTTGCATGCGTCTCTCCATCTGCACAGCCCGATACAATCCCTGTATATCATCCAAAATACATTCATTGAGGAAATCATCCCGCGTTATCGCGCAATGTTCCCAGTTTACTCCGGTAGCATAGGAAAATCCACCGCCCCATCGACAAAAAAACATAACGATGAATGTCAGCAGGAAAGCAATGATGCCAGATTGCACTTTATGCTCAGGCCGGATACTTCCCACAACTGGAATAGACAGTATATAGCGTAAGGCCAACGTCAGGACGCCTGCCACCAGAACAGCCACTGCCAGCCATTGAATCAGACCATATTGGCTGACCATTGTCCCCAGCAGAGCAATCTTATCATCATGAAGGCCCTGAAAGACCTGCATGCTATAGGTCGTACGAAACTCTTCATAGTACGGAAACCGGGCAATAAACAGAACCGTCAACAGGAAATTCGCCAGAGCCCCTACCACCAGCCTTGCCCGCCCCCAATTCAGACGCGGATTTAACAGAGCTGGCAATGTAGCCAGCAGGAACCCCAGCAAGGCAATCCCACCAGCACCTTTCATCGAAAGGCGCAGGCCTGTGAAATTGGCCTGCAAAATATCCGACATGTCAGCAGCCGGCCCCATGGACTCCGCCATTCCGAACATAAAAAGCAACCGGTAAACAGCCAATAAAACGAGGAAAAACAGCAACATCCGCAAATCCAGCTGGATATTTTGCCAGTAGGTAGTTAAGCGCATTTATAAAATCTCCTTGATTTTTGTCGTAACCATCTCCGTGGTAATATCTTCCATACACTCCTTGTCAAGGCCCTTGGGGCAGACGCGTTTCCAGCAGTAACGACAATCCCTGCTGATGGTCACGGCATTCTCCATCTGTGTATAGGGTCCTGTCCGCTGGATATTGGTGGGGCCAAGCAGCATAACGGTCTTCGTGCCCAAAGCCAGGGACAAATGACCGGGGCCAGTATCGCCGCAGACCGTAAGTTCCGCCCCCTGCAGCACTGCTGCCAGTTGAGGCAGGGTGGTTCGGCCCACCACATTGACCGGCGGCACTTCGGTCAGGGATTCGATTTCCCTTGCCCATTGTTCCTCCACCGGGCCGCCGCCCACCATCACGGGAATCAGTTTCTGCTCATAGAGCCAATCGGAAAGTTTCGCATAGCCCTCCGAGGTCCAGCGCTTATTGGGGGCACTGGCACCAATAACCAGCGCCACATAGGGATTGGCCGCATTCATACCGCACTGGGCCAGCAGCCTGCGGGCAATATCCTGTTCCCGTTCCGGCACCTCGATGGGAAAGACAATTTTTTCCGGACGGCAGCCTAAGAAACGTGCCACATCCAGATACTGCTCGATTACATGATTATGGGCATTGGCCCCTACGATCGGCCGGCTGATCTTTTCACTGCCTTCCCGCATAAAGCAGGTGCCAATCTTCTCTTTTGCGCCCGCCACCCAGGTAATGGCAGCGGATTTGAACAGCCCCTGCAAGTCCAGGGATACATCGTAGCGGCGACGCTTCAACTGCCGCTTCAGACTGGGGAAGTTTCGCAAGAAGCCCCGCAGGGAACGGAATTCCTTTTTGTGGAAAATAATCAGTTCATCGATCAGCGGCACCATCTTAAGAATCTCTGCTGCGGCCGGTTCAGCCACCCAGGTGATATGGCAATCAGGATATTTCTCCTTTAGTGCATAAGCTGTCGGCAATGCATGGATCACATCCCCGATGGCACTTAATTTAACAATCAAAAAGTTTTTCATATGCTTAACTCTTTATCTTATTGATGATATTCGTCGTGGAACGGCCCTCTACCATATCGATAAAGGCCACCTTACCACCATAACTCTGCACTATCTTCGCCTCTGGCAGAGTGTCCAGCGTATAATCGCCGCCCTTGACGTAGACATCGGGCCTGACTTCGGCGATAACCGCCTCAGCCGTCTGTTCCCCGAAGAACACCACATAATCCACCGCTTTCAGGGCTCCTACCACCTTAGCACGATCCATTTCTCCATTGATGGGACGCTCAGGCCCTTTAAGCCGGCGTACGGATTCATCAGTATTCAGCCCCAAAACCAGCACATCTCCCTGAGCCTTGGCTGCTTCCAAATAAGTTACATGCCCGGCATGGAGGATATCAAAACAGCCGTTGGTAAAGACAACTTTTTGGCCGCCCTTGCGCAGGATTTCACAGAATTTGGCTATATCTTTGCGTTCAACTAACATTATATACTCCTTTAATGCAATGCCCGACGCAGTTCCTCAGCGGAAACCGTTGCCGTTCCCAGCTTGCGCACGGCAATGCCGCTGGCAATATTGCTGAGTTCTGCAGCCCGCACCGGCTCCACACCGGCCGCCAAAGCCAAAATCACCGTGGCGACGCAGGTATCACCGGCACCGGATACATCGAAGACTTCGCTTTTATCCGCCACAGGAATATCATGGATGGCGCCATCCTGTTCCAACAGCACCATGCCCCTTTCGCCCCGGGTTACCAATACGCCATCAGCATTCAATGCTTCCAGCAGTTCCTGTCCGGCAGAAAAGATACTCTCATCATCAGGCAGTTCCCGGCCCACAGCGGCAGCCAACTCAGCATCATTCTGCTTTACATAGCCAATATCCTTGAATCGACGAATATCATAGCGGCTGTCCACGATACTGGGAATATCATGGGCACGGCAATAGGCGATAATCTGCTGCTGCAGTTTTTCCGTGACCGTACCGGAACCATAGTCACTGATAACCACACCGTCCATCTTGGGCAAAAGTCCCTTGATATACTGGCTGATCTGGCTTTCATGGGCTTTCTGCATAGGCTGATCGCTTTCCCTGTCGATGCGCACAATCTGCTGGCTTACCGTCGCCCGCCCCCCGGCGATCACGCGGGTTTTGGAAATGGTGGGCCGCTTTTCGTCACAGAACAGCCCCTCCGTATGGGCACCATTTTTTTCTAGCGCTTCTTTGAGCCCCTTGGCCGCGCTATCCAACCCAAGCAGGCCCACAGCAAAGACATTGCCGCCCAATGTAGCCACATTGTTGACCACATTGGCAGCCCCGCCAGCCACAACTTTCTCCCCGGCCTGCTGCAGCACCAGCACCGGCGCTTCCCGGGAAATGCGGGAAATGCGGCCATCCAGATAGATGTCCGCCACCATATCCCCAATGACAAGAATTTTTTTGCCCTGTATTTCCTCAATGATATTTTCTAATTCCTGTTTCATGCTCTATCACCACGGTGTAAACTGCCAGCGGATGTTCCACTTGTTATCCCGGGACTTGTAGCGCAGGATAATCTGGGAACAATGGAGGTCATGATACCAATAATAGTCGATATTACGCCAACGCTTGTGATCCAGATCATAACGGGTGCCCACAGCCAGACGGTTGATATCATCAATACGATAGCTGAAACCACCCTCCAGCTTCTTGGAGTAATTGTCATTATCGAAATCAAAGAGGCTATTGGCCTGATTTTTCTTATTGTAATGATAGCCGGCATAGGCTGCCCAGCGATCGTTGAAGTCTTTGGTCAACACCGCATCCCCACGCATGCCAGATACCCGTGAATTATCATAAGATTCCCGGGTGATGCCGTAGCCTGTTTGCAAATACAGGGTATAGCGATGGAACTTGATAGGATCATAGCCCAGGGAAACACTGTATTCACCATGATTACTATGCACACCATTGCCGTACCAACGGCCATACTCTGCACTAAGGCCATAAGTGAAATGTGTTCCATCGATATGGTCGTTATACTTCCAGAAGGCCGACGGTTCTTTCTTGATCCAATTATCATTACTATCTTCGAAATGACCATAAGTCACGCCGGTTTTCATGCCGCCATGCCGCCAAGTCAGGTCGTAATTGCTGCGCCAGCTATCCTTTGTATTGACAAAGATATTGGCATTGGCTGCCAGATTCTTCCGCAAGGGAAAACTCAGATCCCATTTGAGATACGCTCCATCATCACTAGTGTAGCCTACTCGAGGGAAAACATGCTTTTGGCCAGCTCCCTCTCCCACACCAGCTTCATAATGCTTGCGGGAAAAGAGCACCTGACCGCGGATATAGAACTTCACATGATCCATCACAATCTTCTGATTGGGATAATAGACGATTTTGTCAGCCGCCAGATGATAGTCCGGCTTCTTGGCTCCGCATTTTGTCTCCGTGCCATTATAAACCACAATCCGGTCCGGATAGAATTCAAAGCGTTTGCCGATAATATAATGAGAACCCGCCTTGCCCTTTACATCTTCCAGCGAACCGGTTTTGGTGCCATAGTTATAGTGGGCCTTGTAACCATCCAAAGTTACACGCACCTGTCCCGGTGTCATCTGCAGGATATGGGACTTATCCGGGATATTCACGTCCTGGCTCTTGGTATTGCCCGTGACTTCCTCCCCCTGGAAACGATGGGCATCCATCTGCAGGATATCCACTTTTCCCTTGGCAATAAAGCTGCCATCCCGCTCATCATAGGTGAGCTCCTCGCCTTCAAAGGCCACTGGCGCAGCCTTCTTTGGATCTACAGGATGACGCAGATTCTTTTCCATGGCCTTGGCATCCGCCAGCAGCTTCTTCTGCTCCTCCGTCAGTCGATTTTCTCGCTCGCTGCGGTGCTGATTTTCAATGTAATCCAATGCGTTAATGCCTGTATCGGAATCTGCGTGATATTCTGCGCTGGCTGTCCCGCCCAACAGGGGCAGGAAAAGCGCCGCCGTCACCAGCCCCGCAAGCCTTTGTTTATTCATTAAAATTCTCCTATCGTCAGGAATTCTGCTTCCAAATCAATACCTTATATTTTAACACCGATATCCATAAAATAAAAGTGCCCGCCCCGGAAGGCAGGCACTTTATTTATGGAAATGTTATTGGTCTGGCAGATTATTGGCCGGCAATACCCGGAGTCGTCATTTCTCTCGGCTGCAGGATCTTCTCCATCTTCTCCTTGGAAATCAGGCCTTTCTCAAGGATGACTTCGCGCACCGGACGGCCCGTGTTATAGGCTTCCTTGGCAATCATCGCGGAATTCTCATAGCCGATATGCGGCAGCATAGCCGTGACGATGCCTACGCTCTTGTCGAGCCATTCCTGGCACTGTTTCTCATTTGGCTGCAGGTCAAGGAGCAGCTTGTCCACAAAGGTATTCACAGCATTGGTCAGGAACTTCATGGAATTGAAGAGGTTGAAGCTGATGACCGGCTCCATGACGTTGAGTTCGAACTGACCGTTCTCCACGCCCAGGGACACGGCAATATCATTGGCCACTACCTGATAGCAGGCCTGGTCGAGGACTTCGGCGATAACCGGATTGACCTTGCCCGGCATGATGGAGGAACCCGGCTGACGCATGGGCAGCTTCAGTTCGTTGAGGCCGCAGCGGGGACCGGAAGCCATGAGGCGGAAGTCGTTGGCCATCTTGATGAGCACGAGGGCCGTGGTCTTCATGGCGCTGGACACATCGGAGAAACCATCCGTGTTGTTGGTGGCATCGATGATGTTGTCAGCGGTCACATATTTCTCGCCGGTAACTTCCGACAGAGTTTCGGCAATCTTCTTGATGTATTCCGGTTCCGCATTGAGGCCTGTACCTACAGCCGTACCGCCCATGTTCACCACATGGATGGAATCGATGGCGTGGTTGATGCGGTCAGCACCGCGGCGCACTGCGGAAGCATAGGACTGCATTTCCTGCCCCAGGGTGATGGGTACAGCATCCTGCAGATGGGTACGGCCCATCTTGAGGATATCCTTGAATTCCTCCCCCTTGTTGTCCAGCTCTTTGGCCAGTCTTTCGAGGGCAGCAATCAGCTTCTTGCCCTTATAGGACAGGCAGACCTTGATGCTGGTGGGGAAGGTATCGTTCGTGGACTGAGCCATATTGGCATGGTTGTTGGGGCTGATGATATCATAGCTGCCTTTCGGCTTGCCAATGATCTCCAAAGCACGGTTGCAGAGAACTTCGTTGACATTCATGTTCATGGAAGTACCGGCGCCGCCCTGAATGGGATCAACGGGGAACTGATCCAGCATCTTGCCCGCAATGATTTCGTCAGCAGCCTGAATCAGC
The DNA here is from genome assembly GCF_000284095.1 of Selenomonas ruminantium subsp. lactilytica TAM6421. GTDB lineage: Bacteria > Bacillota > Negativicutes > Selenomonadales > Selenomonadaceae > Selenomonas_A > Selenomonas_A lactilytica. Next base: position 2,815,913 of record NC_017068.1, read on the forward strand.
GGCTCGCCAACTTCCTTCGGCATGCGGCCAGTGGACATATTCGCCATGATCGTGGCCTTCTTTACCTTGGCATAAGCCTGGACAAAATCGGAGTCAACCTTCTGTCCCGTAATCTTGAAATTCTCCATTGCACGGGTGGTCTGTACACCATAATATACATCATCCGGTACCTGCAGTTCACCAAGGAAATCATGCTCTGTTCTCATTTTTATCCACGTTCCTTTCCAACCTACGTCGAAATAACACACATCACATTTTAACCGCCAAAGATTGTCGCATTATTTATTGTTTATCGCCAATCCCTTAACTTGTTTCCCATTGTATCATGTATACAGAATACATTCAAGTACATTTTTAAAATTTTGTCCACGAAATTTTACAGCATTCCAATGATCTTCATGATCGGCAGGCCAACGCCCATCCAAACCACGATATGCAGCACGGTGATGATGAACCCGATCTTCCACCATTCGCCCTGCCCCATAAAGCCGGCACCGAAGAAAATCGGGGTTACGCCGCAGCCATAATGCGTCAGGAAGGAAGCACTGTTGCAGAGTGCGCCGAACAGGATCAGCACGCCCAATACCGGAGCACCGGCAGCCACGAGGATCGTGGCAAAAGCCGCGAACAGGGCCATGATATGGGCCGAGTTGCTGGCCAGCAGATAATGGGCCAGCGTATAGATGATGCTCAGCACCACCAGCATGGTCAGCCATTCCATGCCCGCAAACTGTGCGGCCATCACATCAGCGAACCATTTCATCAGGCCGAACTTGGACAGGAAGGCCGCCATATTGACCAGCACGCCCATCCAGACCAATACATCCCAGGCGGCATGCTGATGTGCCACATCAGACCAGTCGAGGATTCTCGTCAGAAGCATTGCCGAAAGGCCCATCAAGGCCACAAAGGCAGAGTCAATGCCATGGTAGGAACCTGTAGCCCAGAGAATCAAGGCAATCACGAAGATGAAGCTCAACATGATTTCTTTCGTGCTCATGGGGCCCATTTCCGAAAGTTCCCGTTTAGCCAGTTCCATGGTTTCCGGTGTGTTCTTGAGTTCCGGATTGATGAGTTTATAGAGGATATACGGCGTAGCTATGGTCAGGATCAGACCGGGGATGATGCAGGCCATAAACCATTCACCCCAGCCAATGGAGGTGCCGAAGATCTGCTGGGCCAGCGTGTTGCAGAGCACGTTGTTGGAAGCGCCCGTCAGGAAGATACAAGCAGAGGTGATGACTGCGGCATAGGCGCTGAACATCAGGAAGGCACCCGTGCGCACATTGGTTTTCTTATCGGCATCAGAACCAACCGCCGCCGTGATACTGCGGACAATCGGGAAGATGATACCACCGCCACGGGCCGTATTGGACGGCGTAAACGGGGCGATGACAAAGTCGGCAGCGCTCATGACATAAGCAACCCGCAAGGTGCTGCTGCCGAACTTGGACAGCAGCATATAGGAAATACGCTTGCCCAGGCCAGTCTTGATAAAGCCTTCCGCGAACATGAAGGCCGATACGATCAGCCAGATCATGGTATTGGAAAAACCTGCCAAGGCCTCACCGGTTTTCATTATCCCAAGAATCGGCAGCAGCGTCAGCGCAATCAGGGCAATGGCACCGATAGGCATCGGCTGGAGAATGAAACCGGCGATCGTGGCAATGAAGATAGCCAGCAGGCCCCAGGCCTGAGCCGTAACTCCGGCAGGTGCCGGAATGAACCAGATGATAGCTCCGATGGCCACACACATCAGGCCACGAATCAGCGGACTCAACCCGCCTTTAGAATCAGACATCTCTAATCCCTCCTAAAAAATATAAATCCTTTATCCAAGCCAATCTTATCCACAGAATTGACTTATGATATAATTGATGATAATAATATAAAGGAAAGACTACAGAAAACTACAGAATCCGATTAAACTATTCGAATTATTTTTTCATTTATTTTGCCAAGCTTAGGAGCAGCCTATGAACACGGACAAACCCACCCGCCAGGACTGGCTGGTACTCTTATTCATGATCATCCTCGTGCCCCTAGCCGGGGAACCCAAGATGCACCCTTTCAGCGGCGACTTCGCCAATTTTCGGGTAAGTTTCGGCTCCCCGGTATTCCTGCTGTTCCTGATCTGGCTCAGCACCTTTCCCCGCCTTTTTACCGGGGCATTGGCGGGGATTGCGGTCATGCTGTTCCGCACAGGACTGGATATGTTCTACGGAGCCACCTTCCCCGACGCGCTGATTGAGCATATCCCGAATTTTTTCTATTATTTCATCTACTCCCTGTTCTTCGCCCTGCCCCAGCTCTCCCGCAAGTCCATCTATGAACAGGCCCTGGGTATCGCCTTTTGGGCCATCATCGCTGAGGTTTTCGCCAGCGTCGGGGAACTGGCCGCCATGAACGCCATTGCCTATCAACAGGCGGAAAGCTTCACGTTAGGCATGCTGGGCAGGCTGATACTCATTGCCATCCTGCGCTGCTTCTTCATCCTGTCATTCTTCTTCTTGTTCCAGCTCTACAATACGGAAATGCGGCTGACGCGCAAGACAAAAGAAAAAGACCGACTCACCACATTGATTGCCAGTCTTTACGAAGAAGTCTTCGAGTTGAAAAACTCCATGCAAAACGGTGAAGCTATCACCCATGACTGCTATAAGGTATACGAACAGCTCAAAAGCCGTGCCAAAACGCCTGACGATGAAGCCCTTGCCAATGAAATCCTGCGCATTGCCGGCCAATGCCACGATATCAAAAAAAATCAGCAGCGCATCTACGCCGGCCTGCAGGAACTCACCCAGAACCGCCGGGTGGATGACTATCTGCCCCCGGACAAGATCGTAAAACTCCTGATCCACACCCAGAAAAAATACGCCCGCTCCTTGGACGAGGCCACTGAAAAACTATCCATTTCATACGACTGGCAAATTATCCACAAAAAAAATCGTCGCAGAATGATATTTTTATCATCATTCTGCGACGATTTTGTATATCTCCCCCGTTATTAGGGCTTTATTTCTCCATCATTTTCACAATTCGTTTCATATTTGTTACAAAAAGCGTTAGGGCTCCTTGTAATTCCATACCAATCAGGCCTGCGGATGACGCTATGTCATACCCATGCCTGTGTTTAATCTCACTATTTTTAGCTTCTATCATATAACGCTTTCTAGCCTGTTCCTTAAAATATTCTGTTTCCTGAAACTCCTGTTGTTTCTTGTGTAAATCGCATTTTATCGTAACGGAATAAATCTTGCTTTTGGCACCTTCTTTATAACAGGTTCCACAATGTGGGCATTGCTTACATTTCTCAATGTCAAAATAATAGCTCATTCTTTGATTTGTTCTATTGTTTTTGCGTCCAGTTCTTGCTTTGCGGATGGCCATATGCCCTTCAGGGCATACGAACATTCCCGCATCCTTGTTGAAAGAAAAACCATTGCTGCCTTCAACACGGGAGCCGTTGGATATAACAGGATTCAATTTGGCAATCAGTTCAAAGGATTTTTCTGGCGCATCTTTCGATTCAGCAAATTTAAGATTTTCTTTGCCGGAGTATGCGGTATCACCGATGACACTCTGCACTTCCAGTCCGGCTGCTCTGGTTTTTTCAACTAATGTTCTTAATTGTTCCCCGTCACTGCGCTCGCCACTGGTTACTACTGCAGCTGTAATCAGCCGTTCATCGGTCATGGCAATATGTGTCTTATAGCCAAAGAAGGATGTATCTGCTGTTTTATGCCCGATTCGGGCGTCCTCATCTTTGGAAGTGGCCAAATGTTCTGCATGGTCTTCGACCGTTTCTTTGAGCAAGTTCAGCCTCTCCTGTATGGCAGGCATTTCTGCCATCTGGCTGTCATTTTCTATTGTATTGATTAACTGTCGGCAATATTCCAGCGCATCCACCAGTGAGCCATTTTCTACTTTCTTGGGAAACCTTTCTTTCTTTTGGGGAGAATCTGTCTGGTAAACCGTCTTGCGCAATAGCTTGGCTTGTTCCAACAACCGCTCATAGGCAGATTTCTGGTTATAGCGAGCCTTAGTATGCGTAGCATCTACAATAATTCGTTTGCTCTTGATTACTTTGTTCTCCAAAGCAATTTGGATACTTTTCTTGAGTAACAAATCCAGAATATTCTCATCTTGTAAGCGGAGTTTACGAAATTTGGTTAAGGTAGAAGGGTGGATTACTTCATCTTCAGGGCGGAGTCCCAGAAAATATTTAAATGACATATCATATCGGCTACGTTCAACTAAATCGGAATCCGACATATTGTAGATAACCTTTAACAGCAGATATTTGAACAGCATTATGGGAGAAAGAGCATTACGGCCATTATCCAGGCAATATTTATGCTCCAGTTCATCTTGAATGAAAGAAAAATCTACAAGCGTATTAAATTTTCGCAGAAAATGATTTTTGGGAATGAGACGATCATAGATGGCTGTAAATTCACTAAGCTTGAGTTGCTGGCTATTCCGTAACATGTTGAACCTCCAAGTGTTGATGGCTCCATTATACTAGAAACCGTGGATGAATGCGAATTTCATCACATCCATCCACGGTTATCGTTATATATAGACTTTTTCAGTGGCCTCTCCTTGGACAAGGAAATATTTTTCCGCACCCACGTACCTGCAGGTCTCCCGCCGCTCCACTCCTTCATGCTGCTGTCCATCCTCAACAACCTGACAGCCAACGCCGTGGAGGCCATTGAAAAGCACGGTACCATAACCCTGACCATCGTCGGCGGCACCGGCGACGGCAGGTTGAAGATAACCCTGGAGAACACCGGCAGCTTCATCCCCCCCCGACGCCTGGAGCGCGTCTTCGCCCCCGGTTATACCACGAAATTCGACTCCACCGGCAAAGCCTCCAGCGGCGTAGGCCTTACCTATGTCAAACACCAGACCGAAACCCTGGGCGGGACGATCGAACTGACCTCTGACGGCAAAGACAATGTAACCTGTCATTTAGACTTACCATGTCAAAAACTGCATAAGCCCGCCACCTCATCCGTCACGCTGCGCGTGCCACCTTCTACCCCAAAGGGCACATGCCCTCCAGAGGAAGGCTTAACAAAAAGCAAAGGAGAAAACCCTTCATGAATATTATGCTGATAGACGATGACGATGCCGTCCGCATGATGCTGCAGGACATCATCGAAGACTACAACCTCGGCGACGTAACCGCTTCCCTGCCCACCGCATTGGAACTAAGCACGGAAATGCTGCTGAGCCAGCATATCGACATCCTGATCATCGACATGCTGATGCCCGGCCTCGACGGCATCCAGGCCGTCAGCCGCATCAAAGACACGTTCCCCGGCAAGATTATCATGCTCTCCCAGGTTGAAAGCAAAGACCTCGTCGGCAAGGCCTACGAGAAAGGCATTGACTACTACATCATGAAACCCCTGAACCGCAACGAGATTGTCAGCGTCCTCAAAAACGTCAGCGAACACCTGCGGCTCGAGTCCTTTGCCCACAACCTGCAAAACTCCCTGCTGAGCCTCAATCCGCAAAATCCCGCTGCGCCTGCCCAGCCCAAAGAAAATACCCGCACCCGCGCAGAAAACCAGCTCAAGGAACTCGGCATCCGCAGCGCCCCCGGTGCGCAGGATCTGTTGAATATTGTCAGCTATATCGAAAAAAACGGCGGTGAAATTACCGCCTTAAAAGGCCTGTTCACCGCCGTCGCCGAAAGACACGGCGCCGAAGAGCCAGCCAAAGAAGCCAAAGCCATGGAACAGCGCCTGCGCCGCACCATTTATCAGGCCCATATCAACGTGGCCAGCATGGGCGTCCTCGACTATACCAACCCCAAGTTCGAAGACTATGCTCCGCTGTATTTCGACTACAACGATATCCGGAATACCATGCGCCTGCTGGAAAACGACGAGAAACCCAGTCCATCCCAAGTACATATTAACATGAAGAAATTCCTGCATGCGCTCTATGACAACGCCCAAAAAGGGAAATAATCCCCAGCGCCATGAAGTTATCCACAGTTTTATCCACATTATCCCTATTTTTGTGGATAACCTGTGCATTTTATGCCTATTTATCCACAAAATACTGTTCATAAAAAAGACGCATTCAAATGAATGCGTCTTTTTGTTTACGGTATAATCTTACAGTACCTTGCTCAGGTAAGCTTTGATTTCGTCGCCATCTTCCATCTTCATCACGTCAGCGAGGATTTCCTTAGCCTTCGTGGAGCTGATGTTGCGGATCTTTTCCTTAACACGCGGAATGGACGGAGCGGACATGGAGAGTTCGCTGATGCCCATAGCCATCAGGATAACAGCAGCGTTCGGATCGCTGGCCATTTCACCACACATGCCGGCCCAGATGCCGTTTTCACGGGCGCTGGTGATGGTGCGCTGAATCAGCTGCAGTACAGCCGGGTTGAAGTGGTTGTAGAGTTCAGCGATGTTGGCATTGCCGCGGTCGCAAGCCAGCGTGTACTGAACCAGGTCGTTGGTGCCGATGGAGAAGAAGTCCACGTATTTGGCCAGAACCGGCGTCATAACAGCAGCAGCCGGCGTCTCAACCATGATACCAACCTGAACATCTTCAGCATAAGCCTTGCCCTCATGGGTCAGTTCCAGCTTAGCTTCTTCGATGAATTCTTTAACCTTCTTGAATTCAGCTACGTTGATGACCATCGGTACCATGATACCAACCTTGCCATATACGCCAGCACGCAGGATTGCCTTCAGCTGCGGCAGGAAGAGGTCGCGGCGCTGCAGGCTGATGCGGACTGCACGGTAGCCCAGGAACGGGTTTTCTTCTTCCGGAATGTTCAGGTACGGCAGGGGTTTGTCACCACCGATATCCATGGTGCGGATAACGCAGAGGTTGCCCTGGCACTTTTCCACAGCTTCTTTGTAAGCCTTGAACTGGTCTTCTTCGTTCGGAATGTCCTGACGGCCCATGAACACGAACTCAGAACGGAACAGGCCTACGCCTTTAGCACCATACTTGAGGGCGTTGTCCACATCCATATGCGTACCGATGTTGGCCATCAGGTCAACTTTCACGCCGTCCGTGGTAACAGCCGGCAGGTCTTTGAGCTGTGCATAATGAGCAGCCAGTTCCTGCTGCTTCTTGATCTTTTCGTTGTAGCCAGCCAGTTCTTCTTCGCTGGGGTTCACGATGATCTTCCCTTCTTCACCGTCCATGATGACATGGTCGCCGTCAGCGATCTTGTCGATGCGGTCTTCCTTGTTGAGGCCAACAATGGTCGGAATAGCACGAGCCTTAGCGATGATAACAGCATGAGCCGTCGTGGAGCCGGAACCCAGGATTACACCGGCAATCTTGTCCGTCGGCATACCAGCGATAACGGAAGGCTCGATTTCACGGCCGCAGAGGATAACTTTTTCATCGCCCAGTTCCGGTTCTTTTACGCCCAGGATGTACTTGGCAACGCGCTTACCAACGTCACGGAGGTCAACTGCGCGGGCTGCGAAGTATTCATCTTCCATGGACTCGAACATCTGAGCCTGTTCTTCGGCAGCTTTGAGCACAGCCTGCGGAGCATTGGCTTCTTCATCCAGCTTTTCTTCGATCTTCTGGGCCATCATGGGATCCTGCACCATCATGCGATGAGCTTCCATGATTGCAGCCTGCTCCACCATTTCCTGCTTCTGCAGGCGTTCGATGTTTTCACGCAGAGTTTCAGCAACGGCGGTCAGGGCATCCTGAGCCTTCTTTGCTTCTACTTCCTTGCTTTCCGGCTGGTAGTTCACCAGATAGCCGTCCAGGTTCTGACCTGCCAGCATGATCTTACCGATGGCGATACCGGAAATAACACCTTTACCTCTGATTGCGTCTGCCATTTTAATTTTCCCCCTGAATAGATAATTCGATACATACAAGAAACGCCTTCCTCCAAAGTTCCAATCCTTGGAAAGAAGGCGATTCCTAAAATTCCAATTAGTTCTTATTCTTCGCCGAACTTGGAATCAACGAGCTCTTTCAGAGCCTTTACTGCATCTGCTTCATCCGGGCCATCAGCAACGATCGTGATTTCCGTGCCCTGAACGAGGCCCATGCTCATGATCATGAGAATGGACTTAGCATCAACCGTCTTGCCCTTGGCCTGGATCTGAACCTTGGACTTGAACTTCGTAGCCGTCTGTACGAAGATGGATGCCGGGCGGGCATGGATACCAGTTTTGTTTTCGATAGTTACTACTTCCTGAGTCATTTGAATACCTCTCCTCTTCACATAACATATCCTGAATCGCCAATGCGATTTACGAACATGAATTATTTTAACTGCCCTATATAAATGCAAGCAGCGTGCCAACTTTTAAATCTCGGGTAAAAATTCCCCAAAATCAGTTGCAACTCCTGCATTTACAGGGTTCAGCAAAATGAAAAATAAGATTTAATTCCCGCACTCTGTATTGGAACAATTATTATTTTGGTAAAAATTACCAATTTTATTGGTTTTATTGGTAAAAATTACCAGATATGGTATTTTTTACCAAAATCAAGAAAGTCCGTATTTTCTTGCTTTCGCTGCCACAGTCTTATGGGTGATCCGGAGTTCCTTGGCCGCCGCGTTGAAACTGCCGCACTGCTTGAGGGCCTTGGCAATGATGCGCTTCTCGTATTCCTCCCAGGGAAGCACGGCGCTTTCCTCATCCAGGCGCTGCACCTCCCGGTCAGCCGCCTCCCCTTTTATATAGGAAGGCAACGAAGCCACCGTGATGGTATCGCTGTCCATCAGCGTGATCACCCGCTCGATGACATTTTCCAGTTCCCGCACGTTGCCCAGCCACTTGTAGCGCATCAGGATATCCATGGCCTCCGGCGTGATGCTGCGCACCGTCTTGCCGGTGACCGCACTGATCTTTTCAATGAAATGCTCCACCAGCAGCGGGATATCGTCAATCCGCTCCCGCAACGGCGGCAGGATAATGGGAATGACATTGAGACGGTAATAGAGGTCATCCCGGAAGGTGCCCTCCTTCACCATATCTTCCAAATGACGGTTCGTGGCCGCAATGATACGCACATCCACATGGACGGTTTCCTCGCCGCCCACCCGGTCGAATTCCTTCTGCTGCAGCACCCGCAGCAGCTTGACCTGCATCTTCTTGTCCATTTCGCCGATTTCATCCAGGAAAATCGTGCCATGGTCAGCCAGTTCAAACTTGCCCAGTTTCCGTTTGACGGCCCCCGTGAACGCGCCCTTTTCATGACCAAAAAGCTCCGATTCCAAAAGCGTGCCGGGAATGGCCCCACAGTTCACACGGATGAAAGGCCCCCGCCGCCGCTCGCTGGCATAGTGGATGCCCTCGGCAATGACTTCCTTACCTGTGCCGCTCTCGCCGCGGATCAGCACCGTGGCCCCGGAATTTGCCGCCTTGGAAGCCAGGGCCAGCACATCGATGACCTTGCCGCTCTTGCCGATATAGTTGGCAAAGGCATTGGCGGTCTTCTTCGTGCGCAGAAGTTCCTGTTCCAGATATTCCGCCTTGGCCGATACCTGCGACAACCGCGCCATCAGGTTCTGCAGTTCCGTGATATCCTTGATGACCGATACCACACCGGCAATCTCACCGTTGACGAAGATCGGATTTACATTGGCCACCACAGTGGTACCATCCTTCTTGCGGCTGATGCTGCCAATCCGGGCCACGCCCGTGCGCAGAACAGCGCAGCGGTTGCCATCCGGCGCCGTCTTGAAGACATTCTGCCCCATGACCATTTCCGGAGTCTTATGGACGATGCGCAGATAGGAGGGATTCACATAAGTTATCTCTCCCGTCCTGTCCACCACGCAGATGCCATCCTGCACCGCTTCCAAGATCATCTGCAGGCGTTCCTGCATCAGGGCATTTTCATGCAGGAGCTTATCCATCTCATGGATCTTGCCCGGCTCCCGCATCTCAAAATCTCCCTCGAGAAACCGCACCATCTCATAGACAGCCTGCCGCCCGGCATCCCCCTCCGCCGATACGAACAGGGAATCTCCCTTGCGTATCTTCAGGGCCACCAGCTTCATCAGGCTGCGCATTTCCAGCCTTTCACTGCGCCGGCTGCGCAGGAAAAGGGGCGTCGCATATTTCTCGCTTAGTTCTTGAGCCCGTTGAACGATCATCGCTGCAATACGTGCATGTATGCCGCTTTCATGATGAACCACGGCCTCCTGTTCATACATCACTTCGCATCGTTCCTTTCTCTTTCCTACATTATACATCAAAGAGCAGGCGGAATACAAAGTAAATTTATCTGCACAAAAGCCCTATAATATGGTATACTGTGGGGGGAAAGGTTTGTCTTTTTTGCACAAATGTGTGAAATACGACAGGAATTTTTCTATTATTGTCGAAAAGTTTATAAGATGGTGAGTATACTCTTAACGCTCACTTTCAGGAAGAGGTGGGAACGATGACATTCATCCTGATAACAGGCTCCATCATGACCATCAGCATCTTCCTCATTTATCGACTATGTCACTTTTTTGGGATCGAGATGAAATGGACTTCCTTAGCGCTCTGCGCCGTGATGGCCCTGCTGGTCAATGGTTTGGCAATCACCATGAGTCCCTTCCTCGACAAAGGACACTATCTGCGATTGGGGATATTAGTCGTAACAGCGGCTGCAGTAGTTACCTTTTTCAATGAACGGATGCTGCGCCGGGAGGAAGCCATTGCTGGCGGTTGTACGGTTCTGCATACAGAAGCCTTGCCGCCCGAGGATCAGCCCGCGCCGCCACCGGAAGACACAATTCTGGAGGCCAGACGCAAGACAGCGCCTGCGGACCTCGCGGAAAAACCTGCGGCAGAATCTCCGGAAAAGGCAGCTCCAACAGAAGCAACCCCCGCGGCTCCTGCTAAGCAAGCAGCCCAAAAGGCCATTGCCGAAGCCGAAGAAGCAGCCAGGATCATAGCCCAGAAGGCTGAAGCCAAAGCTAAGGCGGAAGAAGAAGCCAAGGCTAAGGCCAAAGCAGAAAAAGCAGCCAAACTGGAAGCCAAACGCAAAGCCCAGGAAGAAGCGGCTCGCAAAAAAGCAGAAGAACAGGCAAAAGCAGCTGCCGCGGCTAAGGCTAAAGCCGAGGCAGAAGAAAAGGCAAAAGCCGAAGCTGCCGCGAAAGCCAAGGCCCAGGCAGAAGAAAAGGCCCGCAAAAAAGCGGAAGCTGCTGCCAGAAAAGAGGCTCAGGAGCGCAAATTGGCCGAAAAACGCCGCGCCCACGAGCAGGAACTCAAAGCCGAACTTTCCGCTATGGACAGCCTGGACGCACTGCTGGACTTCGCCTACGAAGCAAAAGATGCGCAGCCCAAAGATGCCATCTTTGCTTATCACGAGGCCATCGACCGCTATAGCGACGACGATTACACGCCGTTCCTCGTCATTGAATTGGGGAATCTCTACAAGGAACAGGCCAACTACAGCGGTGCTATTGCCACCTACAAAAAGGCGCTCGATATACCCATCATTGCCCAAAACGATGCCATGTGTCAGGAATTCACCAAGAACATTCACTACCTTGGCACCGTTCAGGATATACTTGCCAAACATGCTGCGCTATCTACGCCTTTCCCGCAGATACCGGGGAATATTATGCAGGAAATCGAAGACGAATTTCAGGCTCACAAGGGCAGCGCAAAATAATTGGAGGAATTATTAATGAAGAAAAGTGTAGAAATCCTTGGTCTGCCGATCATCAGCATCACGGAAGGCCGCGAGCTGGGCGTCAGCAAAACGCTCCTCATCGATGCCAAAAACGGCACGGTAGCAGCCATCACCATTGAGGACGCTGACTGGTACCGTGGGGTAAAACTCATCCCCTACGAATCCGTTATCGCCATCGGTGACGATGCTGTCACCATCACCAACAGCGAAAACATCCTGACGCTGGACGCTGCCGGTGATTACGAAGCCCTGCTCGATGAAAACATCCGCATCATCGACACCAAGGCCATCACCAAATCCGGTACGATCCAGGGTAAAGTCACGGAACTCTACATCGGCGACGATGGCAAAATTGAAAAATGCGAAATCACTGCACCCGATGGCACGACGTCCGATGTCGCTACCGATCAGATTTCCATCTTCGGTAAGCAGGTAACGGTAATCGATCCCACCGGGGAAAAAAAAAATAGCGTAGCAGCCAAGGCTCCTGAAGCCCCCAAAGCTGCTCCCGCTGCGCCGGAAGCACCAAAGGCTGAAGAAGCACCAGTCGAAACTCCGAAAGCTGCTGAACCTGTCAAAGCAGAAGAAGCACCGAAAGCTGAGGAAAAAGCTGAAGAAGTAAAGCCAGAACCCAAGAAGGAAGCTCCGAAGGCTGCTCCCGCCCCCAAGGCTGAGCCCAAGAAAGAGGCTCCGAAAGCAGATGCTGCCAAACAGGCCGCTGCCGACAAAGCGTCCGAAGAACGCCATCGTCGATTTCTCCTGGGTAAAAAGGCCGCTCGCGACATTAAGATGGATAACGGCATCGTTATCGTAGAAGCCGGCCAGGACATCACCGAGGAAGTCCTCCAGAAGGCAAAACTGGCTAACAAGTTCATCGAACTTTCCATGAACGTACAGTAAAACAAATACAAAAAAGTCCGCTGAAACTTAGGAACAAGTTTCAGCGGACTTTTTTCAAACGCGCCTGTCAGTCTACAATAGCTTTGTAGTAAGTATAAGCCTGGAAGAAGGGCAGGATATCCTCTTTCCACTTGATGCCATTGGATTTTGGAACATAGACGATATCGCCGTCCTGCAAAGCCACATTCTGGGTAAGGTCATGGTGTCTGATAAAAGCCTTCATATTCAGCTGACGGTAATACATGGTGTTATCAATGACACGGATCACCTGTACACGAGTACTGCGGCCGCGACTAGTAAAACCACCGGCCGAAGTGATGGCGGCATAGGCACTGAGATTATCGATATTCATGTTCTTGATGCCCGGGCTGCCCACTTCCCCCATCACATAAACCTTGCGGGGGCCATAGCTTTTCATGGAAACCACAATGCTGGGAATCTTAATGTAACGGGACAGTTTTTCCTTGATGACTTCGCCGGCTTCCTCCAATGTCAGACCGGCCAGTTTTACCCCGCCCACATAGGGAAGGGTTGCATATCCATCCGGGCCGATGGCCACCACATCGCCACTGCTGTCCGTAGAACCGGTGCTATAGCCGATGCCATTGGGAAAGCCCAAAATGCTCAGCTGAATCACATCATACTTGGTCAGACGATATTCACTGGTCAGCTGGTCACGATGCAGGCTAGCCGTCTTAAAAATATTATGAGCTTTCACATAGCCATTGACCACCGGCTGAACCGATTCTGTGGCGGGCACTTCCACCATGTTGGCGCCGGCATTACCCGGAGCTGCATCAGCAGGTACATGTGCCAAAAGGGCCGCTGCAGCCAGCAGGCTGCAGATTATATGTTTCTTCATAATAAACACTTCCTTCTTATTTATTCGCAATCATCTTTTGCTTATTCAGCCTTCTGGGGCACGTCCGGCATTTCTCCCAGCGCATACTCACAGCACTGCTTCACCAGGCTGTTGACGGAAACATTCTGTTCTTTGGCGACTCGTTCCAACCGATCCACCAGATCCTGCGGAAACCGGAATGTCTTATTCACCATATCCTGACTCTGTTTTACGACAAACATTCTTCAGGCCCTCCTTTCTCCCCTTGCTGATAACGCTTTGCCATTCGATAAAAAGTCGAGCGGGACATTTTCAATTTGCGGCAGGCCTCCATCACACTGATTTCCCGAGCCTGCCACTCCTTCCATATATGCTTCCAGCCCTGCGGATACGCAATAGCTGGCCGTCCGAAACGGCGGCCAGCTTTTCTTGCTGCCTGAATCCCTTCCTGCTGACGCACGCTCCGCAACGCCTGCCTATCATCATCCCGCTGCTGATAAACCTGCAAAACATCCTTCAGTGTCTGGTAAACAACAACAGCTGACACCTCATCCAAATCCTGTAATGTGACTGGCAGCTCCAAAACCTGCAGACGAATCTGATGCTGCACCAAATAGTCCACTTCTTCGCGGACAGCCCTATCGCTATCCCCCAGTGCCGACAAATGCGCCACCATCAGCGTATCGCCTTCCCGCAGGAATCGCCTGAGCATCCGATACTGCCCACGCTCCGCCATATCCTCCAAGATGACATCTACACCAGCAAAGGAACGCAACTCCGCGACATCTGCCTCATTTTCTGCATATCCGTAAACCTTAGCTGCCATAAACATCACCTCCAAAGGATTTACTGTAACTAGTAGTTATCCTATGAATAATTTTAATCGGACACATACCCATTAGGATTTCTTTTCTGCCAATTCCATGAGTCACGACACATATCTTCGATGTCGAACTCGGCTTTCCAGCCCAGTTCTGCCAGAGCTTTTCCTGGTGCAGAATAACACGTCCCAATATCACCTGGTCGCCGCGGATCAATAACATAAGGAATTTCAATTCCCGTAGCATTCTCAAAGGCCTTAACGATTTCTAAAACGCTATACCCTTTCCCCGTACCAATATTGTAAATCTCAACACCGACATTCTTTTCCACAGCCTGCAAGGCAGCAACATGGCCACGGGCCAGATCCACCACATGAATATAATCCCGCACCCCGGTTCCATCCGGCGTGTCATAATCATTGCCAAAAACATGCAGGCATTCCAGTTTCCCTGCAGCCACCTGCGTAATATAAGGCATCAGATTGTTCGGTACACCATTGGGATTTTCACCAATCAGCCCGGAAGGATGCGCACCAATTGGATTGAAATACCGCAACAGCACCACATTCCAGGACGGGTCAGCTGTATGCAGATCCGTCAGGATCTGTTCAATCATCCATTTCGTCCAGCCGTAAGGATTCGTACACTTTCCCTTAGAAACATCCTCCGTAATGGGAATCACCGCAGGATCTCCATACACAGTGGCAGAAGACGAAAAAATGATATTTCTGCAGCCATGCTTCCGCAACACATCCACCAGCACCAAAGTCCCGCTAATATTGTTCTCGTAATACTCCAAAGGCAAGGAGACAGACTCGCCAACAGCCTTCAAACCGGCAAAATGAATGCAACAGTCAACGGGATGCTGATCGAGAACCGCAGACAGAGCATCATGATCCCTGATATCCACCTGATAAAAAGGAATGGAAACGCCCGTGATTTTTTCCACCCGCCGCATCGCTTCGGCAGAAGAATTAACAAAATTATCCACCACACATACGCTATGGCCCGCATACAGCAGTTCAATGATTGTGTGGGAACCAATAAAACCGGCTCCGCCTGTAAGTAAAATTTTCACTGTTAATCACCTCATAACTGTAAGAAACTACCCATTCAATGAACTCTGCGAGCTACGATCAAACGAACTTTTTCCCATCCTGCCAACACCATCACTCTGTTTTCACTTCTTATCATAATGAGCAACAGATAACACAGGCAGAACGCCCCCATAGACACTATTGCAGACACCATATCATAAAAAGGAAGCATCAAACGTATTTGCCAGGCCAAAACTCCAGCTATCCCGGCGGGCAGCGCAGCATTGGTTATACTCGCCAGCATCTTACGCAACGAAAAGCCCAAAATTTGCCGCATCATTATCATTTTGACCAAATTTATCCATACTGTACTGATGCAAACACCTACTGCGACAGCATTAAAACTAATCGTAGATGCATACCACAAGGCTATCCACAGGACAGGGAAATGCAATACTTGGGAAAAAGCAGATAAACGCGGCATTCCTTTAGCCCGCAAAGCCTCCGAAGCAAAACTGTTTACTAAGATTGACACTGCCTCTGTAAGACTCCTCAAGCCAAAGAAAAAATCCCCTTCCTGCCATTGTCCTCCTAACAGAATTCCCACCGCTACATCAGAAAACACAAACAACGACACTCCCAAAGGCAAAAGTACCAAAGCTACCTTAGTTTGCATATTGTACATCATTTGCCGAAACTCTGGCATATCATTTTGCAAACGCGACAACGCCACAAAAAGCACAGGCACAATTGCACCCGTTATCATACCAAAAGCTGCACCTGTAAGGCTTAATACACCACGATATAGCCCTAGATAATAACTACTAAGCAAAGTTCCTATCAAAAACATGCCGCCATATGTACTAAGCCAGATAGTCAGGGACTCAAAAAGCGTCCACAAGGAAAAGGACAGCATACGCCGCAGACAATCCATATCAAGACCTTTCGGCAGTGGCATATTGGTATAGTGACCTTGAATCAAACAGGTAGATATCTGCTGGGCCAGCATTCCCCAAACCAGCGCCCAATATCCCCATCCCATTATGGCCAGCGGAATTGTTACCACCACGGGAATTGTCAGCGTCAACAGTCGTAGTTTAAATAACAGTTTAAACTGGAAGCTACGCTTGAAAATTGCTGCCTGCATACCATTAAACGAAGTCAGCACGATCCCAAAGCCCGCTACCTTTATTCCCTCTGCCACTTCCGGTGTTCCCATCAGGGTGGCAATTTCTGTAGAAAACACCGCTAGCAAGCCCCAAATAATAAGTGCCAACAGGCAGGATGTCAGCAGTGCCGTACCAAAGCTTCTACGCTTTTCTTCTTCATCATAAAACTCATGCTGAATGAAATACTTTTGAAAACCGGCATCCGCAAACATTTCCGCAAAAGATGTGACCACCATAATGGCCGCCATGACACCATATGCCTCCGGCGTAAGCAATCGTGCCAATATCATCCCCGTTACCGGGGTGATTAGTTTTGCTATTAATTCCGTCAAAAATGACCATTTTGTCGCATTATTGACCTTACGATTTAAATCGCCTGTTTTATCCGCAATCTCCACGCTCCTACCAGAATCATCATTTCAGCTTAGTGTCAACCACTCGCCAAATTTATTATCCCATTCAAATGGTTCAAAAGGAACCATCCCAGACCAATGAAAAAACGTCAATTCGCCCCAGTATATTTTTCCATTAATTTCGTAAAAATCAACTCTTAAATGCGCAGTATCTCCTGCTAATTTTGATGCCAATACCTTCATACGTTCAAATTGTTTCGGTTTCTCATTAAAACATTTTGCATTTGGATGACCAGATTTTAAATCCAAATGATGAAACTGCATATCATAAAAATCAAATTTTGTTTCTTCACCATCTTTAAATCTTTCACTTGCAATAAAAAGAGCTTTAGGCTCTCCATGAAAAGTAAAAAACTTATAATCTCTTAATTCTTTTGTCAACTCATCCACCATATACTTTTCCGCAATAATTCGCGGCTTTACATTTTTATATGGCCATTCAAAACCGCCAGCATAATAATAGTTGTGTCTCAACCCTCGCTCCAACTTCTTTTTGGCCGCTTGTCTATCAAAGTTGTTTTTATCCTTGCAGATAACAATACTGCCACTGTCATGAGTACATTTCAATACAAACTGATTGGGCAATTCATCAAAATCAATTTCATCAAAATGATCCCATACTCCCAAAGTGGGAATAATATATTCCTCCCCAATCAACTCTGCCACATATTTTTTAGCTTCATATTTGTCCACCATTTTCGTATACAGCGGATTGCGATCATGCAGCTTCAGCCATTGCAGCTTTTCATTGAACGTACGGGGATTATCCAAATTCAAAGGATACCCCACCCGCTTCTTAAAACGCCGCTTCAAATACCATTCCTCCGGCACCACATGCATAGCGGCATAGTGCATATCACTGTATGCCCTTTTCAGCGGCACCAGCATAACCGACGGCAGATTTTCCTTAAGAATTTTCTTTATCCCCAAAATAGCCTCTCCTTTTCAAAATGCAGTTTCTGTCAATGTCCACTTTATATGTACACATATTATAAAAAGTGATATAATCCCTTATGAAACAAATATTTACCCTTCATTTATTTCTTTGGTATAATATATGAAGGGAGCGGTTTTATGAGCATGATAGACGATAGCCCCAATCAAGAATACTTAGATGCCATCAAGCGGTTGCGACTTATTGACGATGCCTTCTTCAATGTCTGTATGGATGATAACATCGAATGTATGCAACTAATATTGCAGATAATCCTTCGGCCTGCCGCTGTACCATGTAGAGCGCTATATTGTTGAGCTTAAACATAGCTTCAATGACAATGCGCACATTCTTTATGTCAACTCCGCTTATCATGACGACACCGCCTTGGGCCGCTTAATGCACGATTTCCACTGCACCGACCCAAAAGGAATGCACTACGCAATGTTAGCCAGCATAACCGATTACTTTAAAAACAAAGACGAGGGGGTTAAAACCATGTGCAAAATAATGGAAGAAATTCAGGACAAGGGCCACAAAAAAGGTTTTGAAGAAGGACGCTCCCAAATGGCTGTAGATACTGCCATGGATATGCTCCGTGATAACGAGCCCTTAGAAAAAATCGTCAAATATTCCCACCTGCCGCTGGAACGCGTGCAGGAACTCGCCGCAACACTACACTAACTCAATAAGTATTACACACCGCCGCTTACCTTCGGCGGTGTATTTTTATGCCCCGTAATACTCCCGATACCACTTGGCAAAATGACCTAAGCCTTCAGCAATAGTAGTCTTGGGCCGGAAATCAAAATCCCGTTCCAACTCACTGACATCGGCATAGGTCTGGTACACATCCCCGGGCTGCATGGGCAGGTATTCTTTTTCTGCCTTCTTGCCCAGGGCTTTTTCCAATGTCTCGATAAAGTCCATCAGTCTTACTGGACTGTTATTGCCGATATTGTAGACCTTGTACTTATCGCCGACATTGTTTTCCTTAGGCGGGTTGCAAAGCATATGCTCAATCCCGGCAACAATATCATCCACATAGGTGAAATCCCTGAGCATATCACCGTTGTTGTAAATCTTGATGGGCTTGCCCTCACGAATCAGATTGGCAAATTTGAAATAAGCCATGTCCGGACGGCCATAGGGGCCGTATACAGTGAAGAACCGCAAACCCGTAGCAGGAATGCCATACAAATGACTATACGTATAGGCCATCAGCTCATTGGATTTCTTCGTTGCCGCATAAAGGCTGATGGGATGATCCACATTATCCGTGGTGCTGAAGGGCGTCTTCTCCTGGTTACCATACACGGAAGAACTGGAGGCAAAAAGTAAATGCTCCACAGGATTATGTCGGCAGGCCTCTAATATATTGAAGAAACCAATCATATTAGAATCAATATAGCAACGTGGATGGTCAATGCTGTAGCGTACACCGGCCTGAGCACCGAGATTCACCACAATATCCGGCTTGGAATGCTCAAACAGCGCATTCACCGCTGACTCATCAGCCAAATCTCCTTTTATAAACTCATATTGGGGAAAATCCCGCAAAATCGCCAGTCGGCTTTCTTTCAGTGACACATCATAGTAATCATTGCAATTGTCAAAACCCACCACCGTAGCTCCCAACTCCAGCAACCGTTTGCTCAAATGAAAGCCAATAAAACCAGCCCCACCAGTAATCAGCACCTTTTTACTTACATCAAACTCTCTATAGTTTGCCAACTTTATACACACTCCTTCTAAGTAAAATATTGATTTTTCGTTACATAAGCGTTACAATTGAAGAAAAAACATCGAGGAGGTTTTCGTCATGGAAAAAACTGCCACTCTGAATCTACGGATAAATCAAGACGTGAAACACAATGCCGAAACGGTGCTGTCAGCCTTAGGTCTATCTATGACAGCGGCCATCACCATTTATCTGAAACAGATTGCCCTCAAGGGCGCTATTCCCTTTGAATTGTCGCTCCCCAAAGGCCCGAACCACCTGAATACCAATTTAATGAACGCCGATGAGATCCGCGCCTTCCTTGATAAAGGAATCGAGGATATTGAGAACGGCAAGTCAATGCCTGCTAAGGATTTCTTTGCCAACTTCAGGAGAATGCATGCCAATGATTGAATACCATGTCATAATCTCCGAACAAGCTGCCAAAGATATGTCCGACATATATGATTACATCTGCACCACGATTGGCATGCCTCAAATTGCAATGGGCCAATTTAATCGTATCGCCGATGCAATTGAGACATTACACCTTTTTCCAGAGCGTATAAAAGTCATGACAGATTCCCAACGCCCGGAAAAACAATTTCGACAACTATTAGTTGACAATTACTCCGTAATCTTTACCATCACAGAACATACTGTAAACATTTCACGTGTTGCCTACTCACCATCCAACATTGCAAACAAGTTGGAAAATCTTTAACTTCAGTGCCGTCATGTCCATACATGACGGCATTTTTATATGCTAACTTGACTTATCAATCTCTGCTGAAAATATCCCTTGTGAATACCTTGTCCCGCACATCCGTCAGCACATCATTCCAACGATTAGCCACAATCACATCACTGCGATCCTTGAACTCTGTCAGGTCGCTGACAACTTCGGAACGGAAGAAATTATTCTCTTTCAATGTCGGCTCATAGACAATACAGGGAATTCCCTTGGCCTTGATGCGTTTCATTATTCCTTGAATGGCACTGGCCCGGAAATTGTCCGAAGCCGTCTTCATGGTCAAACGGTAAATCCCCACCACCTTAGGTTGCTTGGCAATAATGGCATCAGCAATAAAATCCTTACGGGTTCGGTTAGCCTCCACCACTGCGCCAATCAGATTCTGGGGCACATCCCGGTAATTGGCCAACAGCTGCTTGGTGTCCTTCGGCAGACAGTAACCACCATAGCCAAAGGAAGGGTTGTTGTAAAAATCACCGATGCGCGGATCAAGGCTGACACCACGAATAATTTCTCCCGTATCCAGGCCACGAGACTCTGCGTACGAATCAAGTTCATTGAAGTAAGCCACCCGCAAGGCAAGACATGTATTGGCAAAAAGTTTAATTGCCTCCGCCTCAGTGGAACCAGTGAACAATGTAGGAATATCTTTCTTCACGGCACCTTCTGCCAATAGTCCAGCAAAAACCTTTGCCCGTTCAGAACGTTCCCCCACGATAATCCGTGAAGGATAGAGATTATCATGCAACGCCTTGCCTTCCCGCAGGAACTCCGGAGAAAAGATGATATTCTCCGTCTGATACCGCTTTTTCATCTGCTCCGTGTAACCAACGGGCACAGTGCTCTTAATCACCATCACCGCCTGCGGATTGATGGCCAAAACTTCCTCAATCACAGCTTCCACAGAAGATGTGTCAAAGAAATTCTTATCCGGATCATAGTTGGTGGGCGTGGAGATAATTACGAAATCCGCGCCACCAATTGCTTCCTGCGCCGCCAATGTTGCCCTGAAATTCAAATCTTTACTCGCCAGGAACTCCGAAATATCCCCATCCACAATGGGCGAAATTCCCTTATTGAGCATTTCCACTTTCTCTGGCACGATATCCAGTGCCACCACTTCATTATGCTGCGCCAGTAAAATACCATTGGACAGGCCTACATAGCCTGTACCTGCGATTGCGATTTTCAATACAAAAACCTCTTTTCATTGAATCATTATAAATAATCTATATAAAAATCCATCTTTGATGTACTTAGTTCTATAGAATGCTATAATATCCAGTAGGCAGAATATTTACTATTCTATAATTTATTTGTTATAATGTAAGAAAAAAGCATTCTCCATGTCAGAAAAAAGATTTTTCTGACATGGAGCACTTAACGATGTTTCTGCTGATATCAAAGCCTTTCTTGACTATATAAAATGAATGCCTGTAAATGATGAATTTGTAACGGGAATAGACAGCTTTATCAAAGAAATAAAAATCAAAGAAGAAGAAAGAGTGCGTTATATGACATACGCCATGAAACAAATGCGCCTTTATGACTATTTGAAAATTCATGTTAAGGATGTTTTTGAATACCCATTGTGATTTTCACTATGCCGACGATTATTTGACGGCTTTATTTTTTTCAAATCAACAGCTATCTTATTGGACATCACTTTTAACGATTCCTTTATATAATAAATTTTCTAAATAGCTGACAAAAAGTGATTTTTGAGAAAAAATGTTATTCCAACACCAATTATAATCAGTACAAAAATCATTTTTCTTGACAAACATTTTGCATCCCTATATATTTCAGGCAAAGCAAAGCAAAAACTACTTGAAAAAACTGCCGATAATCTTGACGAGAATATACTTAATTCCGAAAATATTAACATTGTAAAGAACGACATCAACAACATAGATATATGAAGATTATTATATTTTATATTATTCCATTTAAGTAAATATAAAACCAAAGACAAAACCAGTATACTTCTATATATTAGATACGAAGCAGATTCACTTGCCATATGTTCCAAACTGCCACTGTACTGATCCATCTTTGCCACACCTATGCCTAAATAATCTGTCATGAATACAATCATATATTGATAAATATTCAATATATAAAGAACCACACATAAACCAATAAATAGCGCTATCTTCTTTATGTCCCATTTAACATCCCCCAGTGGATAAATCAAGAATGTTATGATCATCGTTTTATGAATAAGCGATGCTATTATTACAATTATAGTAAATTGTAGTAGTTTTCTCTCAATAACATATCTCAATGCAAAAAGAAAAATACAAATTGCTAACCCTTGACGAATTTGATTAACATTATTTTCATAAAAAGTTCTTGCGAACCATAAGAACCATGCAGAAAAAACATACGGTGTATACTTCAACAAACAACTGTAACAACAAAATAATGCTATAGCACATACAACTAGATAAAAGGCTTCAAATGAACCTCCCATACTTTTTACTAGCTCACATATCCATAAAAAGCCGTAATCCAGTATACCATCCTGGACATCTTCAAAATCAAACGTTCCAGATGTATAATCATAATAAGTGCTTTTATATCCCCAGAAATCTGGTGTTATAGGGAAATATATATATCCGACATATAATGAATACATCATTATAAAAAGTAATATTATCTTCTTATTTATCTTTCCTATGTCGCTTACATCCAACCACATAGCACTAAATGATAATACCAATACACTCAGCAACAGTATATCTTCTATCCGCATTAAGTTTATCTCCCTAAAAGACTTCGATATAATCTCCAACATGCGTTATTTACTCAAAAATCAATTTTACAAATTTATTTTTCACGTTCTCAATTCCATAGCCAGATTTGTCCACCATATCACTATATACTTCCCTATCATGACATTTATCAATCATTTGAGTTATTTTGTCTCTCCATGTAGTTTCACTGTCCGTTAACTGAAGAAACTCCACTAAGTCTGTTATTTTACATTCGCTAGTTATTCTATCTGACAATAAACATGGCAAGCCTGTTGCCTGCGCTTCTATAATAACATTAGGCATCCCTTCATATAGCGATGGAAAAATCATCCCATCCATCCCCATTAGTAATTGTGGCACATCATTTCTAATCCCTAAAAATAATACATCATTTTCCAAGTGCATATTCATAACCATATCTTTTATATCATCTTCTCTGCTCCCCTTTCCAATAAGAACAAGTTTGGCGTTATGTATCTTTCTTATTTCATTGAATATTCGTATTAGAAAATCATGATTTTTTTGCTCTTCGAATCTTCCAATATGCCCTATCAACAACACATTCTTCTCTATACCTAGATCTTTACGAATCTTTTCCCGCTCTTGTGAACTAAACAGAAATTTTGAACTTGGTATTCCATTGTTTAATATATTGAAATTATGTTTAACACCAGCCTTTCCAAACATGAATTCTCCAGCTAGTTTTGATGGTGCTATCTTTACATCTACTACATATTTAGGAAGTAGATAAAAAATTTTATGAAGTAATCTTAGTAATTTTGCTTCCTGCGGTAAGTTTGAATTTGTAGATCGCAAAGCAGTTTTACAGCATCCTGCTATCTTTGCAATCAATAACAATACAGCATATACAGAGGATGACGTAGATATCATGACCGTTTCATAACCATTTCTCTTTACAACGTCATACAACAAATACATGGATTGAACTGGATGACATTTCAGACTTGGCATGTTATAGATTTTTCCTCCTAATCTCTTGATTTCGTCATCATAATATCCAGTTTTTTTAACAGTGGTCATAAAGTCCATACTATATAAGTTTCTATCTAAGGAACGCAATATTTTCATTAGAAATGTTTCTGCGCCACCAGGTTCCATCAAATTCACAATGCATAGTACTTTTTTCATTTTATCCCTCTTATATTGTTTTCATTGCTATTTTTAATGCTAGACAAAATGATTTCATGAATCAATCTTATGATTTTATTAGGGATTATTCCAGCCAGTAACGGTTTTATGACAAAAAGCAAGCCTCTAGGGTGTAGTCCTAATTTTTTAAAACCTTTGTAGCGTATTTTAGCCTCCTCTATACGATAAATAAATTTACGTTTTTTATATGCTTCCTTATCCCATCTATACTGAAGTAATTTCTCTGCTATGTTAGCCCCTTTATATCCAGCAGCATATAAGCGCATCCACAACTCATAATCCTGCCCTCGGCGCGTACTATTATTGTATCCCCCTAAAATATCTATCGCATTTTTTCGCATCATAACAGATGGATGTATGAAGCAAGGTCCCCAAAGCAAATCTTTCTTTTGAGGATATCTTATTTCATTACTCTCCCCCCATACTCCGGTCTCATCGATGTATTCTGCATTTGAACCCACAATGGATATTTCTTGATTATCATCTAAAAATTCGACTTCTTTTTTTAATCTATCTGGATAAGACACATCATCATCATCCATCCTAGCTATATACTCCCCCCTAGCCACACCTAAGCACCGATTTAGCGTAAATGCCAGTCTCATATTTCTCTCATTTTGTAGCAAAACAATTCTGTCATCATATTCAGCTATCTTTTTAATAAACGCACATGTGTCATCTTCCGAACAATCGTCACAAATAATAAACTCGAAATTTTTATAATTCTGGTTTAATATAGAGTGTATCGATTGGAGTAGTTGTTCCTTCCGTCCCATGGCATTATATACGCCCATAATAACAGAAACCCGTGGAGATAATTCACTATTCCCCATCACAAAATCCTTTCATTATACCATTCACTAAAATGCATACAGTTTGCATATACCATTCTTCCCTGTCTATAATATGCAAAAATCTTTCATATCGTACTATAAACATCATTGAGCATTTTATTTATCTTCTCAAATCTAAACCCATTAATTTTTTCAACATTATCCTTGATTAAATCATCTCTATTATCTAATGCATTACGAATTGCATATTTCACATCATTCATGCTAGATGGTCTAAACAACGGTTTATCTATTAAATCTTCATTACCTCTAATCTTACTAGCGCAACATGCCACCCCACTCGCCATAGCTTCCATAAGACTGACATTTAGCCCCTCCCTTATGCTTGGAAGAATATATACATCTGCTGCACTATAAAACTCCTCAACATCCGTTCTATATCCCACCAATTTAAGGTCAACATTATATTCATTAGCAACATTCAATAACCTAGCGCCCAATTCACCTCTACCAACAATCACATAGGTGATGTTTGGAATATCCTTTATAGCCCTTATCACGATTTCATGATTTTTATTTTTATTAAGCTCGCCTACTGAAAGAAGCATTGTTCGTTTGTTATTTATTCTTAATTCCGCTCTAATCTTTTCTCCATTTTCTTTTTTATACTTAAACTTTTCTAGATTGATACCCACTCCAGGAATATACTCTATTCTACTGCTATAAAAATTTTTTTTTGCTCGATTATAGTCTTCCTTATTGATAGTTATGAGAACATCTGTATATTTACTAAGCCATTTCTCAATTGGATAATATATCAACCAACTCATCAAGGGAGCACCAGTATAAAAATGAAATCCATGTACTGTGTAAATGACTTTAAGTCCATTTTTTCTCAGTTTTTTACATGCAATTCTTGTTGCCATAGCAGCCAAAGGCGTATGACAATGTACTATATTGTAACGCCTATTACTCACTATATCTCTTATTTGCTTTATTGCTCTGATATTACCAAAACTTATTGGTGAACGGGAAGTATCTATATGAAAAACTTGGCATCCCCACTCACGGTAGCATGTCGCCACCTTAGTTCTACCATCATTTTCATTAGTTGCAATATCTATGTGATTTCCAATATCCAATTGATTTTTTATAAACGATTTGAAAAAATCCATTGTACTACCAATTGTGGTTATATATAATATTTTCATTACTCTAGTATTTCCTTATACAAACTTCATTATATTTCATCATATAAATCTCCCTCATAATCACCGATATGATTATCCTTTTCATTTCCTTTAAAATTTTCATGGATTAGCTTTATATGATTAACGCCACATTCATAATCATGCGGATATCCCCCACCAAATTGATGCTTAACTTCAATGATATAATACTTACCACTAACACTAGTCATTTTTCTAAGCATCGGTATATCGTTGTGTAAAAAATCTTTCACTATTCCCCCGTGGAAACCTGTGATGACAGGGCTAAATAATAGTGTGACACCTGTGAATAGTATCTTGTTATAGAGATTATTTGGCAATAACATCTAGGTTTTGTCCACTTGTTTCCCTACAAATCACAACGCTATCATACATCATCATGACAACGCCCTCTTCATAATTTCCTATTTGTTCTTCGTTTTCCAAACCATGCAAATTTCGTTCTATCATTTTTATAAAATCTACACCAGCACCGTATGCATGAAGATAAGCTCCACCGAAACGTGGATTTACTTCTGACAGATAATACTTGCCGTTCTTATAGAAAAAGTCTGCATCGATAGGACCATTAAACTTAAATTTACTCAAAGCTTCCTGCGCAAAATCGAACAACTTTTGATCCTTAAACGAGATCGTCTTATTCGCACCACCAATAGTTGTGCTGATCTTCCTCTTTGAAAAAATTGCTATTGGCTTGTGACTTATAGTATCCACATAGACATCGGCATCAAGGTCGAAACATCCTTCTCCAGTCATCAGTTCCTGGGCTATCAAACCAGAATCCTGCTTAAATGCATCCTTCAATTCAGCGATTGTCTGAACTTTTCTCGCGCCAACACTTCCGCTACCTGTCCTGGGCTTTACGAACACAGGTAGAGAAACCTCACCAGCATCAAGAGCTAATTTAACTTCCTCATAAGTTCCCCAAGTCATTACTGCTCTAATCCCCTGTGCTTTCAGATATTTGTACATCTCATACTTATTGAAGCAGAGTTTTGCAGTCTCTGTGTATGGAGCCAGAACCTCAACGCCTATTTCAGCGAATCTCTCCCTATTCTCCGAAAGAATCATTATCTCTGGATCAATGAATGTGGTTACAGCATTGATATCTTCTTTCTTGCAAATATCCAAAATCACATTTATATATTCCGGAGCATCAATTCTCGGTACCAAGTACTGTTTATCTGCAAAATACAAAGCAGGTGCATAAGGACTATTATCAGTAGCTATAATCCTCGCCCCCTCTTCTATTGAAGACTTGAAGTTTTTCATCAACTCTCCACGACGACCAACACTACACATCAAGTAATTCATCTTAAACAGTCTCCATTTAACTATTTCTTGGTTTCCGCCCAAGTTCAACACAGTAATCAACAAAGCTTTCCATAGTTACAGAGGTATCCGAATTAATTCCCTCACGTTTAACCACAGCCTTTACGGTGTCAACAATAATCCTTAGATCACCGATAAACGTAATACGTTCAACATATTTCAAATCCATCGCAAATTTATCATCCCAATTGACTGCATTACGCCCGTGTGCCTGTGCATAACCAGTCAGTCCAGGCCTGACATCATGACGATGAGATTGTTCTTCTGTATACCAAGGAAGGTATCTGACCAGAAGAGGCCTAGGGCCTACTATTGACATATGGCCTGCAAGGATATTAAACAACTCAGGAAGTTCATCCAGTGAGGTTGAACGTAAAAATTTTCCGTAGGCATTCAGCCTAAATTCATCAGGTAACAAGGTTCCATCTTTGTCCTTATCATTCGTCATTGTCCTGAACTTTATGAGTTTGAACACTTTCTCATGGCAGCCGGGTCTTTCCTGGGTAAAAAATGGATTCCCTTTCATCTTGATTGCGCCAATTAATGTTAATAATAAAAGCAATGGTGAAAGAATAACTATTGCGCTCAATGAGAGTATAAAATCCATTATTCGTTTTAAATATTTTGCGTACACAATCTACTCCTACTCAAAGCACTTATGAATAATTTCTATAATCTTATCCTGCTGTTCAGCATTCATCTTATTGTCACTGGGCAGGCATAAACCTCTCTGAAAGATATCTGCTCCCACATCAATGCCATTTCCTTCAATATAGGCATTGCTTTTACCACGGCCATTGCCTTCTACTGTTACAAATGGACTTGCTCGGTAAATCGGCTGCATATGCATGGGCTTCCAAATTGGTCTGCCCTCTGCATTGATTGATGTTATGGCATCCAATATTTCCTGTGGTGAACTTTTGCCACTTTCATGTTTGTAAAGGTAATCCTGCTCTCCTCTGACCTGCGGAGCCATAGCTTCTTTATCGATAATCATGCAGGATAGCCAAAAGTTTGGCTGGCTGTTTTCCTTATCCCAGGGATTCATCTTTACGGGCAAGTCAGCTAAGCCTTTTTCATAGCGCTCATAAATAGCTTTTTTCTGAGCAATGTGTTCGTCCAGATATGGAATCTGGCCACGGACAATACCGGCAATGATATTGCTCATGCGATAGTTGTAGCCGATTTCCTCATGCTGATACCAAGGTGCTGCTTCACGGCTCTGGGTGGACCATTTTCTGACCTTATCTGCGTCTTCTTTGCTGTCTGTCAGGAACATACCACCGGAACTGCCGGTGATGATCTTGTTGCCGTTGAAGGATATGCAGTTGTAGTTGCCAAGGGTTCCAGTTTCCACCCATTTCCCATTCAGCTTGTATTTTGCGCCCAGAGATTCGGCGGCATCCTCTACAATAAGGGCACCATGTTTGTCACAGATATCTTTTATCTGCTGTATTTTGCCGGGGGTACCATAAAGATGGGCCACAATCACAAGCTTTACTTCCGGATATATCTCGAAGGCTTTTGCCAGTGCTTCTGGGCACATATTCCAGGTATCGTATTCCGTGTCAATAAATACGGCTTCGCCATCTTCATAGGCCACCGGATTGATGCTGGCATCAAAGGTGACATCTGAGCAGAAAACCTTGTGTCCCTGCAGTGTGCCGGCGTTGGGCTTTGCCTGGCCGTAGAGTTTTTCGCCTGCAAGTTTGGTTGCCAAATGAAGTGCTGCTGTGCCAGCAGATAACGCTACGGCATATTTGCAGCCAACGTATTCGGCGATTTGTTCCTCGATTGCATTTATATTGGCACCAACGGTGGATACCCAGTTGGTGCGAA
Source organism: Selenomonas ruminantium subsp. lactilytica TAM6421 (assembly GCF_000284095.1). Lineage (GTDB taxonomy): Bacteria > Bacillota > Negativicutes > Selenomonadales > Selenomonadaceae > Selenomonas_A > Selenomonas_A lactilytica. The sequence goes on from NC_017068.1 coordinate 2,845,286, forward strand.
TGGCTTCATTCACCCATTTTTGCTCTTCTCCGTGCATGGTGGGGGAGGAAAGCCATATTTTAGTATTTGACATTAATCAATACCTTCTTCCAATTGTTTGCTTTTGTAGGTTGGTATCATATGCTTCAAGGTTTGTAGGATTATTTGCCTGTCTGTAGTTTCCTGCAAGGTTTGCAGGCTTTGTTTCAGATCTGCTTCATCCAATGGCTGAATATGCGCCTTGAAGATTTTCTTGTGTTTTGTGCTGGTGGTGCCTTCTTCACTGGTGAGAAGTTCTTCGTAAAGCTTTTCACCGGGACGCAAGCCCGTGTAAACGATCTTTATATCCTTGTCCGGTGTAAGCCCGTGAAGCCTGATGAGATCCTCAGCCATATCTTTGATTTTTACAGGCTTGCCCATATCGAAGAGGAAGACTTCCCCGCCTTCCGCCTGACTGCCGGCCTGCAGTACAAGCTGCACTGCTTCCGGAATCAGCATAAAGAATCTGGTCATATCCTTGTGCGTGACCGTTATGGGCCCGCCATTGGCGATCTGCCGCTCAAAGAGAGGCACAACACTTCCCCGGCTGCCAAGGACATTACCGAATCTTACCGTGACAAACTTGGTCTGGCTATGCTGGTTGATTTCCTGCAGCACAAGTTCGGCGGCGCGTTTGGTTGCTCCCATCACGCTGGTGGGGTTTACTGCCTTGTCAGTGGAAATCAGGACAAAGATTTCGGCCTGATTCTGATCGGATAGCTCGGCCACATTTTTGGTGCCAAAGACATTATTGCGAATCGCTTCCTCCGGCTGGATTTCCATCAGGGGCACATGCTTGTGGGCTGCGGCATGGAATACCACCTGGGGCTGAAACCGCTTGAAGATGCGTGCCATACGTTCCCGATCTGTGATATTGGCAATTACCGTATGATAGGTCTGCTCCGGGAATTTGCGCTTCAGCTCCTGATGGATTTCATAGATGCTGTTTTCCCCTCGGCCTAAAAGAATGATTTCCTTTGCCCCTACCCGGCTGATCTGTCTTGAGATTTCCGAGCCTATGGAACCGCCGGCGCCGGTGATCAGCACGGTCTTGCCTGCGATGTAGTTGGTAATCTTGCCAAAGTCCAGATGGATGGGGTCGCGCCGCAGCAGGTCTTCCAGGCGGATTTCCCGCATTTCCCCTGCGTTCATCTCGTCACTGACCATTTCATAAATGCCCGGCATAATACGAACCTTGGAACCGGTTTTGCGGCACAGATTGTCAATATGACGAATGGTATCGCCATCCGCCGAAGGTATGGCAATCACAATTTCATCAATATTATTAGCTTTTACCACCTGGGGCAGTTCGTTGATATTCCCCAGAACGGGAAAACCAGCCAATCTGCCCTTACGTTTTTTTTCATCATCATCCACAAAGCCAATAATATTGGTGGTGGCATTGGCATTCTGTTCCAACTCCCGCACCAGCATGGCTCCTGCATCACCAGCACCAACAATCAAGAGGTTTTCTTTGTCTCCCTTGGATTCCGTCACCAGATCGAGATTGACCTTGAACATCAAACGGCTGGCGCCGATTGTGCAAATACTCAGCAACCAGGTGAGAATGATTACGCTGCGGGGGACGGGAATATCCGCCACCGTGGTGATGATGAACACTGCCGTCTGGGACAATGTCACCGCCCCCACAATGGCTACCAGATCCCGCATGCGGGCATAATGCCAAATACGGTGATACATGCCATAAAAATAGAAAATCGCCAGACTGATAATCACCATCCATGGTAAGCAGTTGCGAAAAGTAACATACTCTGTGGCAGGTATGCTGCCCTCAAAACGCAGCAACAGGGCAAAAATCGGAACCACAGACAGAATAATGGCGTCTATTAAAATGAGTTTTAGTTTATCCCTTATTTTCTCCAAATAATTCAATGTTAAGCCTCTTCTCGTTTATACTGGATCAGGCCATATCCAAAGCTGATCAGGCAGCCGATTATAAAACCGATGCCTGTGATTAACACCTTCCTTGGCCCTGCTGGTCTGTTTACATCAGGCAAATTAGCTGAATCCACCACCTGTACATCCATGGAATCCATGGCCTGCTGGATGCGGTTTTGCTCGAACCGCGTTTGCAGATTGCTATAAATCTCTTCTTTTATTTTGGTATCCCGCTGCAGGTCCATGTAGTCCTGCACTTTTTGCGGGAACGCATCCAGTTTCTTTTGTTTTTCATCCCGGCGCTTTTCGATGGCCTCTTCACTGGCTTTGGATACGTCGATGGCTACCTGGGCGTTTATCTGTTCCTGTATCAATGCTGCCTGGGCAGGGGTAGATGTTGCATATTTAGAACCCACTACCGTATTCACCTCATTGGTCAGGCTTTGCTGCAGCTGGCTCAGCTGTTCCTGGGCACGGATAACTGCCGGATTTTCATCGGTGTATTTCTGCCGCAGACTGACAACTTCCAACTGTTTGGCCACAATCTTATCCCGCAGGCCCTGTACCGTGGGGTTGTCGCTAATCTGGAAGTTAATGCTTTTTGCCTTTACTTCGCCCAATTTCGCTGTTACGCTGTCTATCTTAACCTGATTGGCAGTCTGGCTTACTTTCATCTGGCCGATGGCTTCGTCAAAGGCGTTCATTTTATTCACCGCCGCCTTGGCCTGTTCATCCGGACTGTAAATGCCATGCTCCTGCTGGTAGCTGGCAAATTTATTGCGGGCTTCTTCCGCTTCTTTTTTGGCATTCTCGATACGCTCAGCCAGGAACTGCATCAGGATACTCTGAGTTTCCTTATTCATATCCGTCATCATCTGCAGGAAGTTATCCACCACATGCTGAGAGATCATCTGTGCTTCTTCCGGCGACTTACCCGTAGCCGTAACCGTGATAATATTGGTCTGCTTGACGTTCTCTATCTTCAGATTTTTCTTGGCAAAATCTTTGGGCAGCAGATTTTTTTTCTTGTCTTCATCCCAATCCAATTCGTCGATAATAGGTTGCAGAACGGTGTTGGACTTCATTAATTCCATATAATTCATGACAGGAGAAGTAGACGCTGCGCCCATCCCCATAGCCGCCATAGCCTGTGATGCTTCCGTAACACCAACACCTCTTACACGGGCTTGTACGGTAGTTGTAGATTCATAAGTCTTCGGCAGGGCAAAAGACACGATAAGGGCCAGTGCTGTACAGCCACCAACAATCTTGCCCACTGTCTTCTTGCGGTCAGCAAGAATGTGCATCAATCTGCCCAGATCAAGGCTCTCTTCATTTTCCATGCTTAAATTTCGCTCCTCATTGTGTCATTTTGTATTATGTTGCTTTTTTTGTCGCATTACGCAACTCCTATTATATGTTTCATATTGCCATAAGTCAATATAATGCGTTTCATTATGACACTATTTCTGCCCATAACGGAAATTCTTTCATATAATGAAGTAAGTTTTACACGCAAGGAGTGATTCGCATCGAAAACAAACTGCAAAACTTACGGGAACTGCATGATATGAAGCAGCAGGATGTAGCCAAAGCCTTAGGTGTCAGCCGTTCTACTTATGCCAATTACGAATCAGGCCGCCGTGCACCTGATATTGACACGCTGATGCGCTTAGCTGATATATACGGCATTACGCTGGACGAGCTGACCGGCCATCAAGTGAAGCCGGCCAATGGCATCAAGTTGACCAATCAGGCCATGCGCCTGCTCAAAAGTTTCAACCAACTGCCGGCCCCTGCCCAGGAATGGTATATTTCCCATATGGCCTTTGATGTTAAAGCCGTAAAATATTCACCAGAGCTGCAGCCCGCTGTTGTGGCAGAAAAATTAAACGCAAAAAAATAGGCATTCCGATCGCTATTGATCGAAATGCCTATTTTTTATATTTCTTATTCTACTGCCAATGCAGCTTCTTTTTCCTCCGCATTGAGCTGTGCCATATCCTTACGCACAGCACCGTTCCAATGATATTTCACCGTCAATACCAACAGGGCTGCGGCGGCCATGAAGGCGGCCATGATGTAGTAACCCCAGTCAAAGGCACCAGTTAGGCCATGTACCCAGGCCATCATATTGGGACCTACCCAGCCGCCGATATTGCCGCAGGAGTTAATGAGGGCCACGGATGCTGCGGCAGCGGGGCCGGTCAGGAAGGTGGTCGGTATCGTCCACCATACACCCATGGCGGCGTAGATGCCGATAGCAGACAGGCAGACCAGGAACAGGGCCATGCCCATGCTGCCGGCATGGGGAGACATGCCCAAGCCGATAGCACCTACGAGCAGAGCACCGGCCACATGCCAAACCTTGTCACCGGTTCTCGTGGAAGTATGGCCGATGATGACCTGTACCACCAGTGCTGCCAGCATAGGAATGGCGATGGCGCCGCCCAGCAGGGACGTAGACCAGCCGGACAGGCCTTTGAGGACGGTGGGCATCCAGAAGTTGAAGCCCCAGAAACCAACTACCCAGAGGAAATAAATCAGGCAGAGTTTCAATACCTTCGGTTCACAGAAAGCCTGCCAAACCGTATATTTCTTGACGCGGTGCATCGCGGCCTGTTCTTCTTCATATACCTTGTTCAGATAAGCCTTTTCCTCAGCATTGAGCCAATGTGCCTGATCCGGACGATCCTTCACGGCAAAGAAGAAATAGACGGCAAAGGCCAGTGCAGGAAGTGCTTCGAGAATGAAGAGTTCCTGCCAGCCATGCAGGCCGAACAGGGAAGTTTCCAACAGGACGCCGGCCAGGGGCGCGCCGATAATCGTAGAAATCAACAGGGACGTGAGCATCAGGGACGTTGCTCTGGCCCGCTCCCCGGCAGCAAACCAGCGCGGGAACAGGACCGAATAGATGACCGGATAGAGGCTGGCTTCAGAGGCACCCAGCAGGAACCGGCACAAGTAGAATTCCGACGGCGTTTTTACAAAGGCCATATACACGCACACCAATCCCCAGGTGAACATGATGCGGGCAATCCATTTCGTGGCGGAGAATTTCGCCGCCACTAGGGAACCGGGCACTTCAAAGATCAGATAACCCACGAAGAAAATACCGGCGCCCATACCGAAGATTTCCGGCGTGAGCCAGGGCATATCTGCTGTCATGGTCAGTTTCGCATAGGCCACATTGACGCGGTCAATGCAGGCGATAATGGATACCAGGAATACCGGCAGGATGATGCGCCAGTCCCGTTTCCGTTTGAGTTGTTGCAAGTCTACAGCTTCCATAATGATTCCTCCCTAAAATAATCATAATTCCATAATAAATAAAAAAAGTCCGTCCCTCGAAAGGGACGGACTCGTTTATCCGTGTTACCACCCAAATTCCCTGCCAAAACAGGGCACTCTGCTACGTACCATCATACGCGGCTCCTATAACGGGAAGCCCCCGTGACCACTTACTGGTTCCATCAGTAAAACCGTTCAGCGCCATGCCTCAAGGATGATTTTCCATTTCTGCTGGACTATCGGCTTACACCATACCCGATTCGCTAGGAGTCTGCCCGGAAATGTACTCTTTCCTCTCATAGACTGTATCTATCATGTGGATTGTTGTTTTCTTGAATACAAGTATTATCTTAGCACCGGAGTGTAAAGTTGTCAACCCATTATTTGTCCTGATAATGTCCCTTGCAAGAAAATAATATCAAATTCCCAGCTTCATCCGCATTATAAACCAGCCTATTTTTCTCGTCTATGCGACGGCTCCATGCAGGGTAATAGCGCAAGGGCTCCGGCTTGCCTTTGCCCTTGCGCAGACCATTGCGTTCAATATCCTTTATCAGCTCATTGATTCGCTTCAATGTTTTTTTATCCTCGACCTGCCATGACACATACTCGGACCAGGCTGTCGGAGTCCAAATGAGATTAATCTCAGACATCATCCACCTCTAACAATCTATGCTGCTGCCCCAAGCCTGCTTTATATTCAGCAAAACTACGATCGAGTTTTGCCATATATTCTGCATTATTGCGGGCCTGTTCTCGAATGGTGAATAAGTCTGATGGAACTGCATGATTGCGAACGATCGTCTTCAATAGCATAGAAACTACTGCAGAAGTCGTCAGTCCCAAATCTGCCAGGACCTTATCAGACTGGATTTTCAAATCCTCATCGATACGGATATTTATGGATTTTGTCGTTGCCATTTTACTCCCCTCCTTGACTTAATCTTAGCACATTGTACAGAAAAAGTATATACTATGCCTATATAATTTCTTTCTCCACTAAATCGCCCACCTTTTGCGCTAATGAAGACAGGTCTTGCAGGCAGATATAATCTTCTCCATAAATTCTGCTGGCGGCATCAGTCACTAATTTCGCGTCCATGACACTGTTGACCAGCGCCATAACCTGAAAGCCCTGCCGTTTAAGCTCCTTGACGCCCTGTGCTGCATCTGTAACCGCAGCTTCTCCTCCATAAAGGCTGGCTGGTTTTATCCCCTGTCTGGGTATATCATGGTCATCGCTGGGACTGGCATCGGTCAGGATAAAGATGATCTTTTTCCGAGGTTCCGCAGCCTTGCCCCAAAGTTCCGGAACCGCCCGCAAGGCCAGGCCATCGCGATTCCAGCCCTGCGTCTTGTAAGCCAGCAGCCCTTCTGCCGAACTTTCGCCAAAGTCCTTCAATCTTTGCAATACTGTGCAGCCGCCCTGACTGAAAAAGGCCACGGCCATCAAGGGAATCCCCGCCCGTCTTAAGGCCTCCGCAATCAGATAGGCCTGATTGGCGATAACCGCCTGCCTGCCCTGCCGGGAAGCGGAGGCATCCAACAGCAGCAACACGGAAAAATCGCTGTAATGGGCAGGCTCCAAGACGGAAAACACGCGGTTTTCCCCCATGACTGCGCCCCGCCAGATTCGTCCGGCAGCCAGCCGCCCGCTGCGAGCCGGCAGTTCCATGGGCTGACGATGTACCTGCAGTGCATTTTGCAATCGCCGGCTGAACTCGTTCAGCTCCGTACGGAATTGTACCTGATGCTGGGCAAAATATTCCTGATTCTCTGGCTGCACTTCGCCCTTTTCCGCTGTAAACCACAGGCGAACCTGCCCATGAACGCCCCGGCAAAGCACGCCTTCAAGACTTGCCCGACGCTCTGCGGTAAATAAGGCAGGTCCATAGCGGCGTGTCAGTTCCCCATCATCCGGCAAAGGATTTCCCTGCGCCGGCCAAAAGCTTTTGCTGTTTCCCTCCGCAATATTACCATTCAGCACCCAGCTTCCATTCCCCTCATCCCTATAGCGGCTATGTATAGGCAGCACCTTGAGCAGCAGTGCCTTAAGCGCTGGAGGCATTGCAAAGTGCATTACATTACGCGGATAGGTTTGCCAATGCCAACGGAAGAACTTGCAGATAATCCCTTCCATAGCGGCAATGATTTCCTCCGTGCTCATGTTGCCGGAAAAGGCAAGGGCTTTATATAATTTTCTATCCCAAGGATTGAGAAGATTTACTTTTTCTCCCAAGACTTCCCGGCAGCGGGCGCATTTGAGGCTATGGGCCAGTTCCTGCCGCATCATGAGTTGTTGAAAAGACAGGTCCACATCCTCCCGCAAAAACCGCTCAGCATGCTGGCGCCGCAAATCTTCCAATACCGGGCGCGCTGGCAGTTCCCGCGCATAGGCCGCCGACTCAAGTCCCAGCCAGAATAGTTCCGTATAAAGTTCCCCGAGCAGGGATTTATCCAACGTCCCCCGCAGATAGGCCGCAAGTTTTTCTGCATCATAATGACGGTGAACCAGCCCTACAATGGAATTGAGGTATAGATCCGGTTCACCGTCCTGATAGAACGCCAAAAACTCCGGCCGGAAGCCATAGGCTCCCGCCGCTGTCCAGACAATATTGAGAGCCCGCTTCTGCCGCAGGGCTCTGAGGGATTCATAAGCCATCGCCATCACCCCACGAAGAAATGTTCCCTGCCCCAATCCGCTGGCAGGCGCAGGGCGATGATATCCTCCACCAAGGCCCGTTCCTGACTGTCGAAGCATTTGCCGGTCAGTCCCATGGCGAGCGCCTGTCCCGCTGTAAGTCCCAGCCGGATAAGCCGCAGGGCTTTCAACAGGCCGCGCAGGTCCAACGCCCGGCCGGAGATTTCTTTGGCCTCGTACTTCTGCCGCAGGTCGAGGAACAGGGCGGCCAAAGTGCGGGCCATATCCGCCCGCAAAGCCGGGAATTCATACTGCAGCAGGGAAATCAGTTCAGCCTCCCCGGGTACGGGCATATGCAGCACCACGAAACGGGAGAGCAGGGCTTCGTTGAGTTCCCGGGTGCCGCCATAGCCATAGTTCATAGTGGCGATAAAGCGGGTGGCCGGATGCAGCTGCAAGCGTTCATAGCCTGGCACCTCCAACTGCCGCCGATGGTCCAGCAGGGAATGGAGCACTGCCAGCGCTTCGTTGCGGGCCATATTGATCTCGTCGAGAACGCAGATGCCGCCCGCCGTGACACATTCATGGACCGGGCCGGGACGGAAACAGACTTCTCCCCCCTTGAAGGTATCCATGCCAATCAGGTACGAAGCATCCACATCGATATGGAAAGACACATTCCAAATAGGTCTGCCCAGCAGCAACGCCAGATTCTCTGCCAGGATATTCTTGCCTGTGGCTTTAGGCCCTGTCAGCAGGAGATTTGCCCCCGCCAACAGAGCCGCTAAAGCTTCTTCTAATATTTCCTTGCCAAAATAGGGATAGCGGGGAACATTTACCGCCCGCTTCCCCTGCCAGGAATTTTCCTGCCGAAAGGACGCCGCCTGTGACAACAGCTCCCGCCGCAATCCCTGTTTACTGAAAAATGCCTGCATTTCCTCAACCGTCAAAGCAATCACCTCTCAGCTGCTAAAGCTTATCCCTTAGCTGAAACCTCGTTGTAGACGTCCTTGAGCAGGGTTTCCTTGCGCAGGGACAGGCATTCGCAATTGCGCTCGTCGGCATCCACATTGCGGATGGTTTCGAGGATGATCTCCCCGATCATGGGTGCATCATCGTAGAAGATATCCGCCATATCCTGATGGGACCATTTTTCCTTGATGCCCTCGCCGTAATTCACGGTGAAGTAGAGTCCTGCATAGCAGGCACCGATTTCCCGGGCCAGATAGACTTCCGGACAGATGCTCTGCCCCACGATATCGGCATGACCATTGAGCATGGCCACCTCGGCGGGGCTTTCAAAGTGTCGGCCATCGGTAACAGCATAGGTGCCGCGGATGAATACACGGCCATCAAAGCGCTTTTTCGTAGCGGCAATCAAAGCCTGCCGCATTTCCGGACACAGGGCCTCCCGCATGATGAGCAGATAGCGGCCATCCAACATCACGTCCTTGCGCACGGACATGTCCAGATAATCATCGGGGATGATGAAATCCCGCAGGTCCAGCAGCTTGTTGACGGTGCCCACGCCCCCTTCGGAGATGATGCGCTTGACACCGGCTTCCCGGAACACCCAGAATACCTGACGGGAAGCATCGGCCCGGGTGACGCCGCTGCGCCAGCCGTGCATCTTCACGGTCAGCACATGCTTTTCCCCCACCCGGAACAGGCGCATAGCAGGGCTTGCGCCATAGGGCGTATCGAAACGCAGATTATCTGCGAGAATCTCCACATCCTCATCCGGCACATTGGCCGGGAAGTTGCTGGATAATGTGCCCGAACCGCCCACTACGGCGTAGTCGGCGGCGGGAATCTTATTTTCACTCATATATAGTCCTCCGCAAGATTTTTTCTGGCAGCCCCTTTCGTCAGCCTGCGGCTGCCACCTCCCCCAAAGGGGGAGGCTTTAGAATCTTCTTATGATGTTATATTCTGTATCGCGTTGAGCAGGTTGTTTGCCTGCTCCTTTTATCATATCCACCATTTTCCGGATGGACATTTCATACTTGGTGCCGGCGGCCCGCACGACGTTTTCCTCCAGCATGATGCTGCCCAGGTCGTCAGCGCCGAAGCCCAGGGTCAGCTGGCCGATGCGCTCGCCCTGGGTTACCCAGGAACCCTGGATATGCTTGATATTGTCCATATAGAGCCGGGTGACGGCCAAGGTCTTCATATAGTCCCAGCCGCTGGTCTTTTCGCCGCCCAGTTCCGTATTGCCGGGCTGGAAGGTCCAGGTGATGAAGGCCCGGAAGCCGCCGGTCTTATCCTGTAGGCGGCGGATTTTTTCCATATGCTCGATGCGCTGGGCCATGGTCTCGCCGAAGCCGATGACCATGGTGGCGGTGCTTTCCATGCCGATGCTATGGGCACATTCCATGACATGGAGCCAATCCTCCGTCATGATCTTCTTGGGGCTGACGCGTTTCCGCACCTCGTCCACGAGAATTTCCGCCCCGCCGCCGGGCAGGCTGTCGAGGCCTGCTTCCTGCAGGCGTTTCAAAGTGTCCAGAATGGACAGTCCTGCCTGCTGGGCAAAATACTGGATTTCCGTGGCGGTAAAAGAATGGATGGTGATCTGGGGATATTTTGCCTTGATGCTGCGCAGCATATTTTCGTAATAATCCAGCCCCAAATCCGGGTACAATCCCCCCTGGATCATGACCTGGGTGCCGCCTGCCGCCACAGTCTCGCCGACTTTGGCCAGTATTTCTTCATTGCTCAGCAGATAGGCATCCTTGGACTCCTTGCGGCGGAAAAAGGCGCAGAATCTGCACTCATTCTTGCACACATTGGTGTAGTTGATATTACGGTCCACGATGAAGGTCACCGTATCATCAAAGAGTTTTTTTCGGGCTGCGTCAGCCTGGATGCCCAATTCGATAGGATTGCCACTGGTGAGCATCTGTATCCCTTGTTCTGCACTAAGCCGCATCAATCCTGCACCTCCCGGTAAAAAGTATCCCGCTGCACCGGCTCATAGCCCGTTTCCCGGATGAATTTCTCCAGATCCGCCCGGGTAATGCCCGTATTGGTCTTAGCTCCGGCGGCATGGATGATCTTCTCCTCGCCGATGGTGCCATCCAGATCGTCGGCACCAAAGCCCAATGCCAGTTGGGCAATGGGCATGGTCAACATGATCCAGAAGGCCTTGATATGGTCAAAATTGTCGAGAATCAGCCGGGACAGGGCCAGCATCTTCATATCTTCCCATGAACCCACGCGCTTCAGGCCGCGTTCCTCGCCCAATTCCGTATGCTCGGGATGGAAGGGGAACAACATAAAGGCCTGGAAGCCATTGGTCTCATCCTGCAAGTCCCGCAGGGTGAAAAGATGCTGCAAACGTTCCTCAATGGTTTCCACGTGACCGTACATAATGGAGGCATTGGTGCGGATACCCAGTTTGTGAGCCGTACGCATAACCTCCAGCCACTCAGCCGTAGTAGCTTTTTTCGGGCAGATAATTTCCCGCACCCGGTCGGAAAGGATCTCCGCCCCGCCGCCGGGCAGACTGTCAAGGCCAGCCTCCTTGAGTTCCGTCAGCACTTCCCCGATGCTCTTGCCGCTGATCTTGGCGAAGTTGACGATTTCCACAGGCGTGAAGGCCTTCACATCTGCCTCGGGCAAAGCCGCCCGCACCTGCTTGACGATATTCTTGTAATAGTCAAAATCCTTGTCCGGATGCAGGGCGCTGACAATATGGATTTCCGACAGGTTCTTCAAGTTTTTGGCACTGTCCAGGATTTTCGCCACATCATCCGTTTCCAACACAAAGCCCCGCTTGTCCCCGTCCTTGACCTGGAAGGCGCACAGCGGGCAGTTTGCACTGCAGATGTTGGTCAGATTGATATGGCGGTTTACGGTATAAAAAACCTTGTTGCCGCTCTTTTTCTCCTTCATGCGGCGGGCGCATTTGGCCAAAAAGAGCAGGTCATTATCTTCATACAAAGCCAAAGCGTCCGCCAAGGTCAGTCTGTCCCCGGCGGCAGCTTTGACGCGTGCTAATTTGATTTTGTCCATGCCGCCCTCCTTCAGTCAAACGTCCGCAGGATATTGAAGTTGCAGTCACAGGCTGCCGGAATCCGCCCGGCTTCCCGGATGATGCGGATGATCTTGTCTTCCGACAAAGCCCGGGGGCTGGTGGCTCCGGCATCGTGGAGAATGGTCTCCTTATGGATGGTACCGTCGATGTCGTTGGCCCCAAAGCCCAAAGCCACCTGGGCCACGGGCACGGTCAACATCACCCAGTAGGCCTTGATATTGGTGAAATTATCCAGCATTAAGCGGGAAATGGCCATGGTGCGCAGATCGTCCCACATGCTGGTCTGCTTCACCCGCTGTCCCAGTTCCGTGTTTTTCGGCAGGAAGGGGAAACAGATAAAGGTCTGGAAGCCCCCGGTCTCATCCTGCAATTCCCGCAGTCGCAGAAGATGATCCACCCGTTCCTCCAAAGTCTCGATATGACCATAGAGCATGCTGGCATTGGACTTGATGCCCAGCTTGTGAGCCGTGCGGGCCACCTCCAGCCACTCGTCCGCCGTGGCCTTGTTGGGACAGAGCTCATAGCGGATGCGGTCAGAGAGGATTTCCGCCCCGCCGCCGGCAATGGCCTGCAGGCCGCCCTCATCCCGCAGGCGGATCAGCACCTCTTCCACGGACAGTCCGGAAATCTGGGCAAAATGGGTGATTTCCACACCGGTAAAGCCCTTGATATACAGATTCGGATAAGTTTCGTGAATGGCTTTGACAATGCCCAGATAATGGTCAAAACTCCAGGTAGGATGCAGTCCGCTGACGATATGGAGCCCCGCCAGATTGGGATCCTGCATGGCATCGGCCACCACGCCCAAGGCCTGTTCACGGCTCAGGGCATAAGCGCCTTCGTCTTCGGCTTTCCGGCCGAAGGCACAGAATTTGCACCCCGAAGTGCAGATATTGGTCAGATTCACATGACAGTTGACATTGTAATAAACGATATCCCCGCATTTACGCTTCCGTACCATGTCGGCCATGGCACCCAGCCAGGCAATATCGTGGCAGTTAAAGAGGCGCACCCCATCTTCCCGGGTAAGCCGCTCGCCTTGCATGATTTTCTCTTCTATATCCCTATAGTTTTCCGCAGCTAACATTTCCGTCCTCCCAATTTAAAACATACTCTAATAGTATATCACTAATATTGTATTTAATATACAACAAACTTCACTAATAAAGTTGACTATGATAATTTTTTAATCAAACTTTAATCCATTTCTTCTTGTATTTTAATGTTTCCCGCCTATAATAAAGCCTGTAGTTAAGATTTCAACAACTTCAATTCAGAAGCAAAGGAGAGATGCCACATGTTTAGCAAGAAAAATGTTAAACTGACTGCCATCGCCCTTGCCGGATTCGTAAGCCTGGGGATTGGCGGAGTCACGGCGAGCGCGGCACAGGCCAGCCCCTTCCATATGGGGCATGATTATGAAGTGCAGGAGCTTGCTCACAAGCATCACCGCTATCATCCCAAGAAATATTCCGAAGGTGACCGCAATACGGCAGCTATCGCTGGCGCCATTGTCGGGGCAGTCATTGCCAAGAACACCTGATTATCACTTTTCGTAATTCTTCTCTTCCCTAAAGAAGAATTAACATACATTCGATTCCTAAATTCTCTAATTCTCTAATCTCTGAAAAAGGACATGCCCCCACAGCATGTCCTTTTTCGTTGTCTATCAACCCCCCTATATGATAAAAAATGCAAAATGCGACAAATGTCTTGGTTTTTTCACGCTAAAATATGATATAATATAGATTAACTCAATATGAGCTTAGGAATGAATGAAGTTAACAGAAGGTATGTGTATCTGTAGGAGGAACGAACAGCATGGACATTAAGTACGACGTAACCATTACGGCCATCGGCAATCTGGCCAAGACCTTTCTGACCAACAACAACAGCGCCATCCTGTTGGACGAAGGCATCCGCCCCAACCTGTCCGACATGGTATTGGAACACACTCCGGGCAAGCTGGAAGAGGATATCAAGAAGGGTGACAAACTGCTGATGGGCGGCATCAAGTTCAACATTGAAAAAGTTGGCGACGCCGTTAACCAGAACCTGCGTGAAGAGGGCCATTGCACGTTGGTCTTCAACGCCGAAGGTTCCATGCCCGGCCAGATCATCCTGAAAGGCCCCAGCCTCCCCGTACTGACCGTCGGCGCACATATCACCTTTACCAAAAAATAATATCTGTTTTCACCAGCCCTCCGGGGCTGTTTTTTTTTGCCTGCCCCGGCAGGATTCTGACCTGTCAAAAGCGAAAGTATTTTTATCTTGTGATGACGGATTATTGCCGTTATTATTTTTGGATAATTGTGACATATACAGGAGACGGGTATATGGGAAATTTTGCACGCACAGGACGCGTCATCCTGCTATTACTTTCGCTCTTGACGCTTTGCCTGCCCACCAGCAGGGCTGCCACGGAAACTTTGCAGGTTGGCTATGTGCCCGGCACCGGCTTTCTGGAAGAGGACCGGCCCGGCCATATGCAGGGCAATGGCTATGAGTATATGGAATTCCTCTCTAATTTCCTGGGCGTAGAGTTCACCTATGTGCCCTGCGTCAACTGGTGGGAGGCAGGCGCGAAATTAGCCCGTGGAGAAATCGACCTGTTGCCGGCCATGCCCGGAGATTACAAAACCCTGCCTTTTGCCCGGCGCACCGACCATGTCATCGCCCGCTTCCCCATGGAACTGGTGGTACAGGATAATTTCAGCGGCGGGCCGGTGAAGATCGGCACGCTGGACTACAACTATCCCCTACCGAGTCTACCCAAAGTGGCCAGTGAACACGGCTTCACCTATGAGCTGATTACCTTCAACGATCCCACAACAATGAAAAAAGCCTTTATGAATCATGAGATTGACGGCTGCGTGCAGCCCCTGCTCCATCCCGGCAAAAAAGAACGGGTACTGGCTCTGTTTGACCGGGTAAGTTACCGGCTGCTGGTCCGGCCGGAAGCCCCGGAGCTCTTTGCCCGGGTGAACGCCGCCCAGGACAATCTGTTGCTGAACCAGCCCAATATCCGCAATCGCCTCAACGACAAATACGAGCGGGCCAAGGGCTTCCCCTTGGTCCTGTCCCCGGCGGAAAAGGCCTATCTACAAGATAAGAAAGTGCTCCGGGCTGCCGTCTTCATCAAAGCAAAACCCTATATGAGCAAAGACAGCCACGGGAATTGGACCGGTGCCACCCAGGCTCTGCTGAACCAGCTGGAAAAGGATTTGGATATCAAAGTGGAACTGGTCGAGACGGACTCACTGGAAGAAATAACCCGCTGGCTGAAACGCGGCAATCTCGATATCGTCGCCGATGTTCCCTGTGATTTCAGCTGGCTGAACGGCCTGGGGCTATTGCCCACCCAATCCTATATGGATACTGACTTTGTGGCCGTCAGCCGGCATGGAATTTCCCTGCCGGATAAGCCCAAAGTAGCGGCAGTAGAAAAGATGTTCGAAACAGACAATTTTATCAAGGTCACGTACCCCGAAGAACAAATCATCTATTATGGCAGCTGGGCGGAATGTTTCCAAGCCGTCAGCAACGGACTGGCCGACCTCACCTATGCCCCCCGGGCTGCTGTTCCCCCCCTTATCCAGACAGCAGCAGCCTACAATCTGTCCGCCGATACGGAAACCGTATTTCGGAATAGCATCAGTATCGGCGTAGCCCGTGAAGCTGATATTCGCCTATGGCAAATACTGAATAAGGAAATCAATCATCTGCCCCCCCGGCTTCTGTCCGAAGCTTTGAATCATGGTTCCCATGAACACATCCAACAGCTGAGTCCCCGCTATCTGCTATATCATTATCCCCTGCAGGCAGCCACCACGATTTTCCTGACCATGACCGCCATCATGGGAATCATTTACTATCGCTCCCGATCCCAACGCCAGCAGCTGGCAGAGCTGGAGCGGCTGGCTTACACCGACAGACGCACCCAGCTGCCAAATCTGCTGGCACTGGAACAAAACCTGCCGCACAGTCTGCTGCGCCTGCAGCAGCAGACCACAGGAAGCGCCTGTTATGTGGTAGTCCTGACCGCCCATATAAGTGATTTTGCTGACCTATATGACAGCGAACTTTTGACCAGGTCCCAGCTGGAAGCAGCCAATGTACTGAATGATAAGGACTGGGTACTGGCAACTGCCGCAGGTATGGACCCAGGGGAACTTATCTGCCTGTGCGCCGCAGTCAGCAGCCAGACATTGGCTAAATTCATCGCCGATCTGCTGACGGATTTTCATGAGCAGCCCCTGACCTGGCTGGGGGGCATCTGCCCCCTGGCAGACACAACGCTGGAGCTAGCCGCCCAGCGGGCAACTCTGGCCTGCCATTATGCCAGCGCCGACACCGGCTGGGTAAAACTTTGGCAGCCGCAATGGGAAAATGAATGATCTGAGGAGGAATCGAGATGAACAAGTTACCGGTTATTTTGATAGTAGATGACGATGATATGAACATTGCCATGGCCAAAAGCATTCTGGAAAATAATGTCCGCGCCGAAATCATCACCGCCAGCAGCGGTAACAAATGCCTGGATATCCTGAGCTATCGCCAAGGCGCTATCGATCTGATTCTCCTGGATATCGCCATGCCCGGCATGGATGGCCTGCAAACGCTAAGCGTTATCCGCAAGAATCCCGCCTACAAAAATATGAAAGTCATCTTCCTCACCGCAGCAGCTGATAAGAATACCATTGTCAAGGCCAGCCAGCTGAAAGTAGATGATTATGTAAAGAAACCCTTTGTGCCCGCTGACCTGATTGCCCGGGTAAAAAAACACATGTTCGCGCCTGTTAATAATGCCCAAGTCGACGATATCTTCAAAGCTCTGGACAAACTGGGGTTATAACCATGGCTGCCCGCAGTGACATTCCGGGGCCGCAGCAACGCGGCGGACTCCTGACCGGTCTTATCATTCCGCTGACCCGCCAGCTGCGGCAGATCACCTATCTGCAGGCCATTCAGGAAACCTTCTGCCTGCTCATGCCCTTTATCATCCTGCTGACGTTGCTGCAAATGCTTGGCTGGCTCGTCCTTAACCCGGCAGGCCCCCTGCTGGGAGAGGATGGGCTGGGATTGGGCAGTCTGCTCACCGGGGGACTTCATGGCCAAACCTATCGGGAATCTGCTTTTTTCCTCAATAGCGCCCGGCTGAGGGACTATCTGGATATTACCAACGTGCTGTTTTCCCTGCTCTTTGCCCTGGTTCTGTCCATGAAGCTGGCCCGCCTTTGGCAGGGACAGGAAACAATGTCCATGTTATGCACCGCCTCTGCCTATCTTTTTTTTATTACGGCCATTTCGCCCAATGTGCATGAACTAAACCATTACTTCATGGGACGAGGCTTCTTTCTGGCACTTCTGATGGCCACCTGCAGTACCTGGCTTTTCTGCCATCTCGCCCGGATACAATATCTGGAGCTGCCATTGGTTCGAAGCCTGCCATTATCCATGAACACTTCGACAAAACTTTTTCTGCCCCTTGTCATCACATTGCTGGCCTCACTGCTGGCAGTCCTGGGCTGGATTGATCTGGAACATTCCGTTCTGTCCCTGCCCACGCTGCTGGCTGCTCAACTGAATGGGAACCTCCCCCAGACACCTGCCGCAGCCATTCTCTATGAATTGACCCGCCGGTTCCTGTGGTGGCTGGGCCTCAATGGCAGCAGCTTCACCTTTTTTTGGCAGGAAGCTTTCTATGCCCCTGCCCAGCTGGCCAACGAAGTGGCTGCCGGAAAATACATCTTTACCACGGAATTCTTTGATGCCAACTCCATCTCCCTGTTAGGGCTGGCCATCTCCATTTGGGTCTTTGCCTCCCGGCAAAGACTGCGCACATTATCTGCCTGCTGTTTTCCCACATTGCTGCTCTCCATCAACGAGCCCTTCCTCTTTGCCCTGCCCATCGTGCTCAATCCCATGTTTCTCATACCCTATCTGCTGGCTCCCGTCCTCAATGTCTACATCGGCTATCTGGCCATTAACTGGGGGATTGTCCCCCTATTCCGTTATACAGTGGAATCTGCCGCCCCGGTATTCCTGCAGGGCTGGCTGGCCACTGGAGATGTAATGGGCGCAGTACTGCAGCTGGTTTGGCTGAGCCTGGACATTGTCATCTACACCCCCTTTGTGATTATTTTCAACCTGCTGACGCAGGAAGAGGATCTGCGGGAGGAGGCCACGCCCCATGAAGCTTAGCAGTCATGATTTGCTGAAACGGCGTTTTATCGCTTTTGTCATCCTGCAGGCCGCCCTTCTCTGCCTGGCCATTTTTCTTTCCATTAATTATTTCGGTTCCGATATATTGGCACGGCGTGAGGGCGTAGGACTGATACTGGCCAGCCCCAAGGAAGCCGCTGGCTGGCCTCAGGAAATGTACCAGGGACTGCAGAAGGCCTGTAACCAGCGGGGCTACAATCTCTACATTGAAGACAATGTAAACAGCAGTGACAACAGTCTGCCCCAAGTCACGGATAAGCTCATAAAAAAAGGTGTCAAAAAAATTTTTCTGGCCAATCCCGGCTACCAACATGATCTGGAAACTATTGCCCGCAAATATCCCCAAATTGACTTTTATGCGAATTCCGTAGGCGAAGCGATTTCCGACCAGATATTCAATTACTCCGTCCGCTACTATGAAGTGCGGTATCTGGCGGGAATTTTGGCGGGCCTCCATACACAGACCGGCATCGTAGGCTATCTCGCCCCCTTCCCGGCTTTGGAAACCCGCCGGGATGTCAATGCCTTTGCCCTGGGTGTGAAAAAAGTCCGCCCCGATGCCCGCATTCTGGTGCAATGGACAGGACAGTGGATTTCCCCGGAAAAGGAAAATCAGGCCCTTTACATCCTGAAACATGAAGGAGCCGATGTTGTCACCTATTTTGCTGCCTCCCAGCAGCTGGCCCAAACAGCAGCCTCCTTAGGACTTGACTATATTGACTTCCATGGCGGCGGACTGAAACTGCCTCCTCACTGTCTGGCAGCCATCGAAACCGACTGGCAGAAAGTCTATGACAAATTGCTGCGAATCGATGTCAAAAAAAACACCACCAAAGTCTTCTGGCAGGGCATGCTGGATGACGTTATTACCCTGCGCCTGGTGCCTGGCCTTTCGCCCCAGGAGGAAGCCATGGTCATCCGCACCCGCCAGGAACTGGAAAAGGGCTATCATGTTTTTTCCGGTGAAATCATCGACCGGGAAGGTCATGTACGCTGTACAGAAGGTGAAGTTATTGCCCATAACAGCCTGCGGGAAAAAATGGACTGGCTGGTGAAGGGAGTGGAAATCATTGAAGCAAAATAATCTGGCGGAACCTGCCAGTCCGGAAAAACGCATGCTCACCTTCGCCATGCACCTGTTAGGCCGGTTCCTGCTCTTTCTGGCCATCCTTATCTTTATCGGCATGGCTCTGCAAAGCAAGATGAACGAATCACTCAACCACGAAGTGGAAAAGTTCAACCTCAACCAGGCAGGATTGCGCAGCTTTGTTTACCATAACCTGCTGCGAGGGGAAATGGAGGAATTGAACAAGATTGCCCAGTTGATAGCTACCCATAAAATCACCCCGGAAAATGGCGTGCAGTTCATCAGCGGTCAGGGCTATCTGGGCGGCCTGTTGGATATCAATGGCCAGAGCCTGCAGGGTGTCACCCTGCCCCCGGAAGCCCGTCTGCAATGCGCCCGTACCCTGCAGGGTGCCCCCAGCTGGTGCTATTACAAGGACATAGGGCTGGTGGTGATGGTGCCCGTCTACGAAGGCACTACCGTACGCCATGTCCTGTGCCGGCTGCACTCGGAAAGCGCCCTGCACGACACCAACTCCCCTTTCCATTTTTCTGACCAGCAAGAAAAAGAAAAATTCCTCATCTATGACTTGAATACCCAACGGGTGGTTATTCCCTTTGACAAATACCGCTATAGCGACTTCTATGATGCCGATAAGGATGCCCCGCTGGGGCTTGATCAACTGCTGGCCAAAATGGAGCAAAGCCGGGAGGCCTCCATTTTCGATCCCGACCTGAATGAGGATTACGTGCTCTATGCCGCCCCCATCCCCGAGACCAGCTTTATCATCATCGGCTATCACGAATGGCGTTCTGTTGTCACCGGCATCACCAATATCCACCGCATTGTCCTTTGGGTGTTCGGCCTGCTGATGGTTCTGTTCTGCGTCTTTATCCTCTATACCTTTGCCAACCAGGTAGCCGCCGAGGAAAGCTCTGCCCTGCGGGAAGCCCGGGACGAAGCCCTGCGGGCCAATCAGGCCAAAAGCGACTTCTTAGCCAATATGAGCCACGAAATCCGCACGCCCCTGAATGCCATTCTGGGCATGAACGAGATGATTATGCGGGAGGCCGGCGGCAACCTCAAGAAATATGCCTTTAACGTGAAAAGTGCCGGCGAAACCCTGCTGTCCATCATCAATGACATTCTGGATTTTTCCAAAATCGAATCCGGCAAAATGGAAATCGTCCCTGTCAGCTACGCTCTAAGCTCCGTACTCAACGATCTTTACAACATGGTGAGCTACAAGGCCGGACAGAAAGGGCTGGAATTCAAAATGAATGTGGATGCCACTATCCCCGACGCCCTATACGGCGACGAAGTGCGTCTGCGTCAGGTAGTTGTGAACATCCTCAACAATGCTGTCAAATACACCCCCAAAGGCAGTGTCACCTTCACCGTCAAAGCCACCGAGCAAACTGAGCACAGCCTGTATTTGGAATTTATCGTCCAGGATACAGGCATTGGCATCCGGGAAGAGGATAAAGAAAAACTCTTCGGCAAATTCCAGCGGCTGGATCTGGAAAAAAACCGCAATATTGAAGGCACTGGCCTGGGGCTGGCCATTACCGTGCGGCTGACAGAAATGATGGCCGGCACCATCTCCATGGACAGCGTCTACGGCGAAGGCAGCACCTTCACCGTCCGCCTTCCCCAGCTGGTGGAAAAAGAAGATCCCATTGGCGATTTCAATGTCCGCATCGAGGCCGCCCTGCAGGATGAAAAAGGCTATCAGGAAAGCTTTACAGCTCCCACAGCCCATATTCTCGTAGTGGACGACAACGACATGAACCTTATGGTAGTCAAAAGCCTCCTGGAAAAAACCCGCATCAACATCCATACTGCCTGCAGCGGTAAAGAATGTTTGCAGCTGATCCAGGACAACCACTATGACCTCATATTCCTGGATCACATGATGCCGGAAATGGACGGCCTGGAAACCCTTGCCCGGGCGCAAAAACTCATTACCAGCCAATGCAAGGATACACCTTTTGTCGCCCTTACAGCCAATGCCGTGGCCGGGGTGAAGGAAATGTTTCTGAGAAAAGGCTTCCACGACTACCTATCCAAACCCGTAGATGGCAAAACACTGGAAGCCATGGTGGCAAAATATCTGCCTCCAGAAAAAATTATCCCGAGCAGCGGAACAGCCACTAATGCCGCTGCCAATGAACAAATCGATCTGGAAACGGCCATGAACTACTGCGGCAATGATGAGGATATGCAGAAAAAATTCCTCACCATGTTCGTCTCCCGCCGGGAAGCTGTCAGCGCGCAGCTGGACAACGATCTGGCTGCGCAAAACATCGCCGACTACACCACCCACGTCCATGCCCTGAAATCCACCGCCCTGTCCATTGGCGGCGTAAAGCTTTCCGAATGCGCTAAGGCCTTGGAAATGGCAGGACATGCATACTGTGACGGGCCGGAAAATGAAAAAGACAGCCAGCTGGCATATATCCAAACCCACCATCAGGAGGCTTTGGAACTATACCAGCGACTGTCTCAGGAAGCCAAAGAACGCTTTGGCGTGGAATAAATCACAGATCAGAAGTACAATGGGGGCACTTCGTTGCCTCCTCGGGGATCTCCGTCTTGCAATAGGGACAGAGACGGGGATCCTTCTCCGGTTCTTCCTCTTTCTTCGGCATCAGGCGATTAACCTGTTTGATCAGCATAAAGATCGCAAAGGCCACGATCAAAAAGTCAATCACGGCATTCAGGAAAGAACCATACGCAATAACCGGCAAGCCAGCAGCTTTTGCCTCAGCCAAAGTCGCAGCCGGTGTGCCCGACAGATTGATAAACAGATTGGAGAAATCCACTTGCCCCAAAATGAGACCAATCGGCGGCATCAATACATCATTGACGAAGGAAGTCACAATCTTGCCAAAGGCAGCACCGATGATGATACCAACAGCCATATCGAGGACATTGCCCCGCATAATAAATTTCTTGAATTCTTCTACCATAGATAATCCCCCTCTATATAGAATAAATAACAACAATGACAGTATAACACATATACACGAAAAAAGCACCCTTACGGGTGCTTTCGCTTTAACTGGCAACGCCCTATCCTCCCAGTCCGTCTCCAGACAAGTACTTTCGGCGTATGAGTGCTTAACTACTGTGTTCGGTATGGGAACAGGTGGATCCACTCAGCTATCGTCACCAGATATTCAGTTGAGTATGTACTACTCAAAACTATACAGAAGAAATTTCAATGTCGAACATTCTAGTCTTTTGAAAGATAAGCCCTCGATTTATTAGTATTGGTCCGCTGCATGCCTTACGGCACTTCCACTCCCAACCTATCTACCTTGTCTTCTTCAAGGAATCTTACTGGATTACTCCATGAGATACTTCATCTCGGGACAGGCTTCACGCTTAGATGCTTTCAGCGTTTATCCCTTCCGGACGCAGCTACCCAGCTATGCTTCTGGCGAAACAACTGGTACACCGGCGGTCCGTCCACTCCGGTCCTCTCGTACTAGGAGCAGCTTCCCTCATGTATCTTACGCCCGCGATGGATATGGACCGAACTGTCTCACGACGTTCTGAACCCAGCTCACGTACCACTTTAATGGGCGAACAGCCCAACCCTTGGGACCTGCTTCAGCCCCAGGATGTGATGAGCCGACATCGAGGTGCCAAACCTCCCCGTCGATATGGACTCTTGGGAGAGATTAGCCTGTTATCCCCAGGGTAGCTTTTATCCGTTGAGCGATGGCAATTCCACTCTCATTCCACCGGATCACTAAGCCCTACTTTCGTACCTGCTCGACGTGTCTGTCTCGCAGTCAAGCTCCCTTCTGCCTTTATACTCTTCGCGCGATTTCTGTCCGCGCTGAGGGAACCTTTGGACGCCTCCGTTACTCTTTCGGAGGCGACCGCCCCAGTCAAACTGTCCGCCTGCCACTGTCCCCGAGGTCGTTGCTCTCAGGGTTAGATTCCTAACACGCAAAGGCTGGTATCCCAACATTGACTCCCTACAATCTGGCGACTGTAGTTCTCCGTCTCCCAGCTATCCTGTACGTTACATGCCAAAAATCAATGACAGGCTGCAGTAAAGCTCCATGGGGTCTTTCTGTCCAGTCGCGGGTAACCTGCATCTTCACAGGTATTTCAATTTCACCGGGTCCCTCGTTGAGACAGTGCCCAAGTCGTTACACCTTTCGTGCGGGTCGGAACTTACCCGACAAGGAATTTCGCTACCTTAGGACCGTTATAGTTACGGCCGCCGTTTACTGGGGCTTCAATTCCGAGCTTCACCTTGCGGCTGACCCGTCCTCTTAACCTTCCAGCACCGGGCAGGTGTCAGCACCTATACGTCAGATTTCTCTTTAGCAGGCACCTGTGTTTGTGGTAAACAGTCGCTTGGGCTTCTCTTCTGTCGCCGGCTCCAGCTCCAAGAGTAAATCTCTTCACCAGCTCCGGCCATCCTTCTCCCGAAGTTACGGATGCATTTTGCCGAGTTCCTTAACGAGGGTTTTCCCGCGCACCTTAGGATTCTCTCCCCGCCTACCTGTGTCGGTTTTGGTACGGGTACATGTCGTCTCGTTAGAAGCTTTTCTTGGCAGTGTAGTACGTCTGAATTTGATGCATCCCGAAGGATTTATCTATCTATCGGTTCTCAGCCTTTCAGAACGGGGATTTGCCTCCGTTCCAGCCTACCGCCTTCGACTGGCATTTCCATTCGCCAGCTCAGACTCCTTGCTGCGTCACTCCATCCTCAAACAACTCCATGCAGTACAGGAATTTTCGCCTGTTGTCCATCGCCTACGCTTGCTGCCTCGGCTTAGGTCCCGACTTACCCTGGGACGACGAGCGTTGCCCAGGATCCCTTAGGCTTTCGGTGGGCCAGATTCTCACTGGCCGTTTCGCTACTCATACCGGCATTCTCACTTCCATACGCTCCAGCTGTCCTTCCGGTCAACCTTCAACGCCTATGGAACGCTCCCCTACCCATGCTTGCGCATGCCGCGACTTCGGTTCTGTACTTGAGCCCCGGATATTTTCGGCGCAGGGCCTCTCGACCAGTGAGCTATTACGCACTCTTTAAATGGTGGCTGCTTCTGAGCCAACATCCTGGTTGTTTAGGAAGTCCTACATCCTTTTCCACTTAGTACAGCATTGGGGACCTTAGTCGGCGGTCTGGGCTGTTTCCCTCTTGAATACGGGTCTTATCACTCGCATTCTGACTCCCAGGTTCTTCTCATAAAGCCATTCGTAGTTTGACTGGAGTTGGTATCCATTACAGACCCGCGTCCGATCAGTGCTCTACCGTCTTTATGTGTCGCCTGAGGCTAGCCCTAAAGCTATTTCGGGGAGAACCAGCTATCTCCACGTTCGATTGGCATTTCACCCCTATGCACAGCTCATCCCAAAGTTTTTCAACACTCACGGGTTCGGTCCTCCACTCATTTTTACCTGAGCTTCAACCTGGCCATGCATAGATCACTGTGGTTTCGGGTCTAATCCATGTAACTTTCGCCCTATTAAGACTCGCTTTCGCTTCGGCTCCGTGTCTTCCACTTAACCTCGCTACATAAATTAACTCGCCGGTTCATTCTTCAATAGGCACGCCGTCGCTCATATAAAGAGCTTCGACTGCTTGTAGACATACGGTTTCAGGTTCTATTTCACTCCCCTCCCGGGGTTCTTTTCACCTTTCCCTCACGGTACTATGCGCTATCGGTCGTTCCGTAGTATTTTGCCTTGGATGGTGGTCCACCCTGCTTCCCACAAGGTTTCACGTGTCTCGTGGTACTCTGGATACCGGCCCATTGGACAACTTTTCGCTTACGGGGGTTTCACCTTCTGTGCCGCTCCTTCCCAGAAGCTTCAGCTAAATTGTCTTCCTTTTATGCCGGTCCTCAACCCCGGGTGTCCGAAGACTCCCGGTTTGGGCTCTTCCCTGTTCGCTCGCCGCTACTGAGGGAATCTCTTTTGATTACTTTTCCTCCGGTTACTTAGATGTTTCAGTTCACCGGGTGTGCCTCCTAGAATCTAGGTGATACGACATGACTCGTACCGGGTTGCCCCATTCGGACATCCATGACTCACAGCCTACTTGCGGCTCCTCATGGCTTTTCGCAGCTTATCGCGTCCTTCATCGGCTCGGAACGCCTAGGCATCCACCATATGCCCTTGGTAGCTTAACTTTCGTTTGCTTTTAAGGTATCACATATTGTGATGTCTATGCTTTAGAATCCTAAAATGTTCGTTCAACCTTCTGTTTACACTGTCGTGTAGACCATTGGTTAAAATTGATACATTTTGATTTCTTCTGTGTAGTTTTCAGTGTACATATTAGAGAGATTATTCTCTCAAAACTAGACAATGCAAATTCCAGATGCTCCGACCTAAGATTTTGTAATCCTTAGAAAGGAGGTGATCCAGCCGCACCTTCCGATACGGCTACCTTGTTACGACTTCACCCCAGTCATCGCCCCCACCTTAGACGGCTGCATCCTTGCGGTTTGCCCACCGGCTTCGGGTGTGAATGACTTCCGTGGTGTGACGGGCGGTGTGTACAAGGCCCGGGAACGTATTCACCGCTGTATGCTGACCAGCGATTACTAGCGATTCCGACTTCATGCAGGCGGGTTGCAGCCTGCAATCCGAACTGGGAGATGGTTTATGGGGTTCGCTTGCCCTCGCGGGTTCGCTGCTCTCTGTCCATCCCATTGTAGTACGTGTGTAGCCCAGGACATAAGGGGCATGATGACTTGACGTCATCCCCGCCTTCCTCCGCGTTGTCCGCGGCAGTCTCATTTGAGTTCCCACCATAACGTGCTGGCAACAAATGATAGGGGTTGCGCTCGTTGCGGGACTTAACCCAACATCTCACGACACGAGCTGACGACAGCCATGCACCACCTGTTTTCGTGTCTCCGAAGAGAGGGATCTATCTCTAGATCTTTCACTCAATGTCAAGCCCTGGTAAGGTTCTTCGCGTTGCGTCGAATTAAACCACATACTCCACCGCTTGTGCGGGCCCCCGTCAATTCCTTTGAGTTTCAGTCTTGCGACCGTACTCCCCAGGCGGAATGCTTATTGCGTTAACTCCGGCACAGAAGGGGTCGATACCTCCTACACCTAGCATTCATCGTTTACGGCGTGGACTACCAGGGTATCTAATCCTGTTCGCTCCCCACGCTTTCGAGCCTCAGCGTCAGTTACAGTCCAGAAAGCCGCCTTCGCCACTGGTGTTCCTCCTAATATCTACGCATTTCACCGCTACACTAGGAATTCCGCTTTCCTCTCCTGCACTCAAGAAAGACAGTTTCAATCCCATCACGGGGTTGAGCCCCGCACTTTTAAGACTGACTTGCCTTCCCGCCTGCGCTCCCTTTACGCCCAATAATTCCGGACAACGCTCGCCACCTACGTATTACCGCGGCTGCTGGCACGTAGTTAGCCGTGGCTTCCTCGACGGGTACCGTCATTGCGAAAAACTATTCGCATTTCGCACATTCGTCCCCGTCAACAGAGCTTTACGAGCCGAAACCCTTCTTCACTCACGCGGCGTTGCTCCGTCAGGCTTTCGCCCATTGCGGAAGATTCCCCACTGCTGCCTCCCGTAGGAGTCTGGACCGTGTCTCAGTTCCAATGTGGCCGTTCATCCTCTCAGACCGGCTACTGATCGTCGCCTTGGTAGGCCGTTACCCCACCAACTAGCTAATCAGACGCAGACCCATCGCAAAGCGATAGCTTACAAGTAGAGGCCATCTTTAATCAGTCTCCCATGCGGGAATCTGACAACATTCGGTATTAGCAGTCCTTTCGGACTGTTGTCCCCATCTTTGCGGCAGGTTGTCTACGCGTTACTCACCCGTTTGCCACTCGGCATCTTTTCAACACTCAATACTCGACTCTTAGTTAAGCACTTTATAAAAGTGAAATTGCGACTTCGTCGCAATGACGCTCGAAGTGACTTTATCAAGTACTCAGTGTTGAAAATCTGCCTCGTTCGACTTGCATGTGTTAAGCACGCCGCCAGCGTTCGTCCTGAGCCAGGATCAAACTCTCCATAAAATATGAAGAACTTAATCAAGCTCTAATTATCTATAAAAGAAATTGCCGATTGCTATGTTGTTCATACCAATCGATGTTTTGTTAAGAAGTAAAAACTTCTTCAAACATCTGGCTTAATCAT
Source organism: Selenomonas ruminantium subsp. lactilytica TAM6421 (assembly GCF_000284095.1). Lineage (GTDB taxonomy): Bacteria > Bacillota > Negativicutes > Selenomonadales > Selenomonadaceae > Selenomonas_A > Selenomonas_A lactilytica. The sequence continues at coordinate 2,872,629 of NC_017068.1, forward strand.
GTTGCATGATTATTTTGCATTGTTTAGTTTTCAAAGAACAATCATTGTCGCACTCTTCAGAAGTGCCCGTCGCTTCAAGCGACTCATTTATCTTATCACCAGCAGATCAGCTTGTCAAGAACTTTTTTAAATTCTTTTTTGAAGCTTTTCGGAACGTTCCAGCGGCCTGCCACTCAAGGCTTGCTGTGCTGTTTCGTGTCCGTGTCTGTCAGCGACTTGTAATATATTACACGAGTTCTATGCATATGTCAACACCTTTTTTGAAAAAAATGCAAAAAAAATCCCGCAAGCGCGGGAAAAGGTTTTATGTCAGCCGAATAACCCCTGGCTGCACAATCTTCCAGGCACCAAGATGCTGGCGGAAATGGGCGGGCAGTTTTACTTGGATCTGACGGAAAGAGCCTGTTTCATAATTAGAGGCAAATGTTTCTTTCATGCCACTCTCCTGATGAAGTTTTTCCGTATACTCAACGAACGGATTAGGCACCACCACAAAATCTTCGGGCTGCCCCGTTACGCTCCAGGCCCAATAATTGCTGAGATTCACTTTATCCACCGGCGCATATACCGGTGTTGCACTACCACCACTCTGTGCTTCTGTTTCTACACAGACCAGCAGATGCAGTTTATGATCCCGCACAAAATTCTCACAGGCCTCTGCTGCCTTGGGTACATTCATACTTTTGGCCAGATTATTATAGTCATCCACAAACTTTTGCCAGACTTCCGACGGCAGTGTCTTATCCGCAGGCTTGTTTTTCTGTGTATTGACGGCCGTTGCCGGAACGCCTCTGTCTATGGGCGCCGCCTCCTGCAGCTGCAGCTTAGCTACATATTTCTTGAGTTCCTGTACATCCTGCTGCAGGGATTTCAATTCCTGTTCAAATTTATCTAATTTCGTAAAGCTGTCCCGTTTGCTGATGAGGATGGAATAACAATAGGCCACACCAATCAAGGCCACAAAACTGATTGTTCCTGCCAATATGATGATGATATTGGCCACCATCGGGGAAAACAATGCCGGTTCCATATGTCAATGCCCCCTATTCCGTCTTTTTCTTGCCATTGTAGATATCGCAAAGCTCCAGAATGTTTTTGATGCGCTGCGCCTCGATGGCTGAGAGCATCCGGTCATCATTCGAGCCCCCATCAACCCCCAGCATCAGGATTTTTCCGGCCAGCTGATCGCCCACTTCACGCATAGCCTTGAGGGTTTCCGCATCGGCAACCTGATCGCACCATTCCATGATGCCACTGTTTGTCTTGGAAGTCACCACATTGCCAGCTGTACGCACGAAGAAAATGCTGTCTTCACCAGTCTGCAGGCCTACCCCATGGAAGCCCATGGGTTTGTCCCCCCGATGACGCAGGATGATATGCACCACTGCCTTCCCGCCCGCATCACGTACCAGATACGGCTGAATAAAAATGCCATCCTCCGTAGGATCTTCATAACGATAATAGGTGGAACCGTCCATTTCCTTAGCCACCAGCATATCTGCCGTCAGGCCGCGCACCACCTGATCCGGTTCCTCTGCCCGCCCGGTACGCTTGTCGATCAGTGCCTGCTTGCGGCGGGCCTTTTCCCGCAGCGCTGCCTCCTTGGCTTCTTTCTCTGCCAAAGCCGCCTGCTTAGCCGCATCCTTTTTATCCTGCTCGGCCTGCACAATGGCCCGTGTCTGGTCATACTGTATCGCAGCATAATAGCCGCCCACACCAGCCACAGCAATGACCAACAACGTCAGAAAGATGTATTTCAGCTTCGCCATCACAGACACTCCCTTCTCTGGGCGAAATGACACTTCTCACTGTGAATATACGCCTCGAAAACAGAATTTTCCTGCAACCTCCCATAAAAAAACTGGCCAGAAATAAATCTGACCAGTCAAAAATCACTTCACCAGCATCATGCCCTGATTTTCCTGCAGGTGTAATTTCACCCTGCCATTCTGTACGCTGACCTTTGCGCCTGTCAGCTGGTCGGTGAATACCGTGCCATCCGCAGCGAAGGTCACAGGCAGTTCCACATCCGCGGCACTGCCACGATTCAAGGCCACAATAGCGGCCTCGCCGTTAGCATGCGTCCGTCCAAAGGCATAGACATCGCCCTTGGCCAGCAGCGTCTGCACATCGCCGTGAGCAAAGAGCTGTTTATGACCATTGCGCACGCCGATAACCTTGCGATAGAATTCCACCAGTTCTTTATCTTCCCGTCCCCAGGGATAAGTACGGCGGCAATCCGGATCGGCGCTGCCATAGACACCGGCTTCATCACCATAGTATACCGTCGGCATGCCGGGATATCCCATCAGGAACATGGCCGCCAGTTTCAGCCGGGCCTTGCCCAAACGGTAATCAAAGTCCTGCCGGGAAGCCTGAGCCACATTTTCCTTGCCGCCGCCAAACTTATAGATGGCGCGGACCGTATCATGGGAATCCACGATATTCATGAGATTGTACAGAGCTTCCTTGGGATAGTTCTGCCGCAGTACCGTCAGTTCATCATCACAGGCTTCTGCCTTGCCCTGATTCAGGAACAGATCCCCCACAGCAAAGGACAGCTTATAGTTCATGACGGAATCGAATTGGTCACCGGTCAGGAACTGAGAGCCATCCTGCCAGATTTCGCCCAGCAGCATGGGTTCATCCCCGGACTTGGTGCGGATGGACTTTACCGATTTGCGGACATTCTGCCAGAATCCCGGCGGCACTTCCTTGGCCACATCCAGCCGCCAGCTGGAAAGACCATCATCAAACCACTTCATGATGACGCCCTTCTGACCATCGCGTCCCCGCAGGAGATAATCGCCCAAATCGGAAACCTTGGTGCCTGCTTCACTGCCGGGATAATCATCATCGCGGAAGGGCGTCAGGCTGTCAAAGCCCTGCCAGTCATGGTAGGCGTATTTTTCGCCCATGCTGTCCTTGGTCTTTTCATTGCGGATCTCAAACCAGTTCTCCCAATGCCAGGGGGAGAATACCTGCCCTTCAGCCTCCAACTGCTTTTTCGCCTCAGCCTTGGCCGCTTCCAGCTTCATATGCCTGTCATTCATCAGGTCGTAAATCCGCGACCAATATTCATAAGCGCCCACAGTTTTGTACTTGCCATAGCGGTCAAAGTAGATGGAGTCATCCCCCACATGGTTGAACACGCCATCCATGATGAGGTGCATGCCCCGCTTCTGCATTTCCGCAGCCAGTGTCTGCAATTCCTTCTCCGTTCCCAGCATGGGATCGATATGGCCGTAATCCACTGCATCATAACGATGGTTGGAGCAGGCGGCCGACAAAGGATTCACATAGATGGCCGTAATGCCCAGCTTCTGCAAATAGTCAAGCTTTTGGGTAATGCCGGCAATATCGCCGCCGAAGAAATCATTGCATTCCCACTTATCCCCGTCAGCTGCGGGCGACTTACTGGCATTGGCCGGCAGATCCGTCCAGGCGCGATGCTGCACCGGCTGATTGCCCCGGGCCGTGGTCCGGGCATTGTCATTGGCGGGATCGCCGTTGAAGAAGCGATCCGGGAAAATCTGATAGGCCACGGCTTCCTTGGCCCAGTCCGGAGTATGGAAGTCGGCGCTGTACACCGTCAGCTGGAAGGGCTTAGCTCCACGCAGTTTAAGTGCCCCTGTATGACCCGGCTTATCATCATCGCCGTATTCCTTGGTATCATCCAAAACAAACTTATAGCCATAAATGCCATTTTCCTGCGGGCGCAGGGTAACTTCCCAGAAATCACGGCCGCCATGGGACTCCTTAAGCGTCAGCGGATATTCCTCTTTCGTGCCGGCGGCAAAATCCGGATTGTACTCATCGCCTCCGTTGGCGGTAATCCTGGCCTTATAGAGTACAGCCTTGACATTTGACACTTCATCCTTGCCCACAGCCAGCCGCAACGTTACCGGAGATCCCGCCTTGATCGCCTCAAAGGGTACGCGGTAAGCCTTGCTCCAGCTATCATGCATGACCTGCTTTTCCGAAATGCGCCCATCATCCGCGATCAAGCGGTTTTCCTTGCTGTCATAATAGAATGTCACCGCGCCATCTTTTTTGATATGCACCGTCTGCGTCAAAGACTTCTTGCCCTTCTGCGCCACTTTGACCTCGTAGCTGCCAGCTTTCAGCTCCACCGTCTGCTGATAGAACTCCGCCAGCTGCAGATCCTGCATGGTATCATCTTTGAGCGCACCGAAACTGCCACTGAGTTTCGGCAGGCTGGCATTGTCCAGCCACTTATAACTGGTGCTGTCAGCGATGGCATGGGTTTTGTCATTATAATAGAACGTAACCCTCTGGGCCTTGGGCAAAGTCAGCTGCACATTAGCACCGTCAAAGTTGCCGCCAAGACCATAGTTTTCCGCCCAGCTGCCGCCCACGGCCACCTTATAATAGTAAGTTCCCGCCGGCAAGTCCACAGACAGGCTGTAGGAATCATGCCCCAGCGGCTTCATCCGGGTGGCCATATCGCCCGGGTCCCAATCCTTCTGGGCGCCGGCCTTGGACTGCACGGTTCCGGCCAGCACAACCACACGCCCCTGTGCCGCTTCTGCCTTTTTCGCTGCGGCCTGATCCGCCTCCATGCCCTCGTAGCTGACCGTAGTTTCATGGCTCAGGCTGTCATAGGTAAAGGTGACTTCTTTCTCCGCCGCAAGTTTCAGGCTGATATTGCCGCCATCACGGGCACCGCCTGCACCGTAATTCTCATTCCAGCTGCCGCCGATGGCAACCTTGAATTCATAATTGCCCTTGGGCAGTTTGCCTTTAAGCTGATACTTGCCATTGCCCACAGGCTGCATGATGGTCGCACCATCAGCCGGAGCCCAATCATTGCCAGCACCGAGTTTGGACTGTACCGTCCCCACCAGCACCACATCCGTCGGGCCCACCGCCTGCGCAGCTTCTGCCGTAGCAGACAGGCCGGCGGGAATTTCAGCCCCAGGGAACGCCATAGGGGCTGCCCAAAGCCCCAGCGCCAAAGACAAGCCAATGGCAGCCTGCAAAGATTCTTTGCGATTCATATTCCTTAGCTCCTTTCCGCTTAGAAATGGAAGTCCAACCAGGTGCGGAGGATATGACGTTTCACAGGATTGTTCCAGGTGATCTGCTCAGACAGATGCGGTGCCCAGAGGGTTTCCCACTCTACATTATGTGCCGGCACACACTTAAAACCGAAGTACCAGCCGCGGACGCCATTGGTGAAGGTCGGTTCGCGGGTGGACCACTCATCATCATGGCCCAGGTCAGCAAAGGCACCGAGGTTCACATACTTCGCATAAAGTCCATAACTGCCCACACGATTGAGATCTGTCCCCTTATACTCTGCCTTGAAGGCCCAATCCCGGTCACCATGACCGAAGTTCTCATCCTGCTTGGTGAAAGCATGGACATAAGAACCCGTCAGGGTTACATCCTTCAGCGGCTTCACGCTGATATCGGCATTGACAAAGCCTTTCGTATCATACCAATAGCCATTGCCGCCGCCATTTTTATCATACTTATTGCCAACAATATGAGTATAACCAACATTGGCATTTACGTACTTGCCCAGAGGGCCCCAGAAATCAAGGGTAGCATTGACCGGTGAACGCAATGCCTGAACTTTGGTTTCTTTGTATTCATACTCACCGGCAGCATTCTTCTCAAATATCGGCGTATACGTTGAACAATCTGAGGAAGATTTCCAATACTGGGCACTGAGCCACCAACCATGACCATGTTCAATGGGATGATAGGTCTGAATGCCATCCACCTGACCGCCCAGCAACAGATTCTGCATGCCAATGCCATTCCACTTACGGCCGATATTGGTGTACCAATCGTGTTTTTTGCCCAATTGCAGTTCCACCCAGATATTGCTTACCAGGCCGCTATGATTCGTGTCCATATCCGGCATATCACGAAGTTCTCCCGTTACCGGTGCATTGATCTTATGCAGTTTTCCGGAATCATCCGCTGCCACAGCATCCTTCATCACATATTCTTTGTCCCGATAGCGGGCATTCTTCTCAATGGTGAACCGGGCCGTGGCATGGTTGTTAATCTTCATAGAACCTTCGAGATCCATATAGAAGCGGTTGTTATAATCGCCATTCTTCTCCGTCCCCCAAGCACGGGCATCATGTTTCAGTCCATTGTCATCGCCCATCTGCACCCGGGCCAGACCATGCAGCTGGAAGCGGTCAGCCTTTTCCTTCAATTCCTTGATATCCTTGTCATGCGCATCCACACGCTTTTTCAACGTATCAAGTTCGCCGGAATATTCTGCGGAAAGTTTGTCCAGCACAGCTTTATCTCCAAAGCTGGTACCGCCCTTCTGCATGGCCTTAGCCACGATGGAGGCCATTTCATAACGCGTCATGGTGCGCCCGCCTTGGAAGGTATTGTCACCCATGCCCTCGATGACGCCTTCCTTCGCCAGATAATCCAGTGCTTCATAGCTCCAATGATCTTTCGGCACATCGCTGAAGCTGTCCGCACTGGCGGCGTAGACCTGCCCCATGGCCCCCACGGTCAAACCTGCTAAGATTGCGGCAACTTTCCTGTTCATTCTCATAACCAAAGCTCCCTTTCTCTACTCCAACATATAATCATATATTAATATGTTTATTTAAAGGCTCCCCTGAAAAGAGGAGCCTTATTCACTTGTCAGTCTGTTACAGATTATCCACCAGCATCCCGCCCACAGAGGGATACACGGCTCTGGCCTTGTCCTTGATCAAATCCCGGGCAGTATCAACAGTAAAACCATCATAGGCCTCCAGCATGGGCAGGTCATTGATTTCATCGCCAATGGCATACACCTCAGCATCCTGCCAGTCCATCAGTTCCAGCAGCTTGGCAATGCCCTGACTTTTGCTGACGCCCAGAGGCGTGATATCCACGCTGCCATTATTGGGGTAAGCATGGATGTATTCACCGTACTTTTCATTGAGGATCTCACTGGTTGCCTCCGCTTCCCGCGGATCGTGATAGCCCAGACAGAACTGATGGATCTGCGGCAGGCTCATGATGTCCTGCTCTGTGATCTTCACAATGGGGAAATCCCATTCTTTTGCCTCCCGCATGATCCAGGATCCCTCCCGCTCATGGTAGAGGAAGGTCCTGTCCACAGCAGAAAAGGCAAAGTGGAAGGAGCGGCGCACGCTGGGTTCCCGCACGATTTCGGTCAGCACCCGCAGGGGAATGCTCCCCTGCCACAGAGGTGTGCCATCGGCCCGGCAGATAATGCCGCCGTTATTACCTACGACATAGTCCGAATCAATGCCATAATATTTGAGCTGGGGCATCAGCATGCCATAGTCACGGCCGCTGACTACGCCGAATTTATGACCTGCTGCCTGCCAGGCCTTGACACCTTCCACATCCTCTGCCGCAATGGTTCGCTGACGGAACAGGGTTCCATCGTAATCGCTTGCCCCTATTTTCATAAATTTTCACCTGTTTCCTTGATGTAAATAACTGCTTCATAGGGGCGCAAGTTCCCCTGGTTGCTGCCTGGGATACTTTCCGTCAGCAATCTTGCTTCCTTCAGTTCCGGCAGCTTGTATTCCTGTTCCTGACCGGTGAAATTTACCAATGTATAAACCTCACGGCAGCCAAAATGACGTTTGAAGGCCATAACGGCAGGATCATCTGCTAATAATTCAGTGTAATCACCCTGCTGCAGGACACCGGCTGCTTCGCCGGTCTGCCGCAGAGCTGCCAGCTGGCGGTAGAAGCTCAGCACGGAATCTTCTTCCAATGCTTCGCTTTCCACACATTGCTGACGATAATCTTCATGGACAGGCAGCCAAGGGGTGCCGGTACTGAAACCGGCATTTTTGCCTTTCGTCCACTGCATGGGGGTGCGGGCATTGTCACGACTGTAGCGATGGACGATCTCCATAGCTTCCGCCTCCGTCCTGCCCTCTGACAGAGCCAATTCATACTGGCCATGGGAGGAGATATCGTTGTAATCGTCGATAGCCTCCCAGGCCACATTATCCAAGCCCAATTCCTGACCTTCGTAGATAAAGGGGGTTCCACGAAGTGTCATCAGGCTGGCAGCCATGGCCTTGGCTGCACGTTTCCGATCTGCTGTAGCGGGGAAGTAATGCTTGACACAGCGCATCTGATCGTGATTCTCAAAGAAGATGGGGTACCAGCCATTCCTGGCCGTAGCCTGCTGGCTGGCCGTCAGCACCTCTTTGAGCTGGGGAATGATTTGCGGGGTATAACCTGTAGCCTGGCTCCAAAGCTCGCCCTTGGGAAATTCCAGATTCATATGGGAGAATTCAAAGAGCATATCGAAAACGCCCTTATCCCCTACCCATTTGTCCAGATCCTCCGGCGCCACGCCGTTGGCTTCGGCCACGGTGAAGATATCATGGCCCTGGAAGACCTTTTCCTTGAATTCATGCAGGAAATCCAGGATGCCCGGGGTATTGGCAATCATGGAATGGATATTGACCAGCCCATCATCGCTGTCCGGCTCGCCATCCACGAATTCTGCCGGTTTCTTGATGTAGACGATGGCATCGATGCGGAAACCGCCCACGCCCTTGTCCAGCCAAAAGTTGGCTGCATCATAGAGTGCCTGCCGGACCTGAGGATTTTCCCAGTTCAGATCCGGCTGGGCCGCAGCGAAGGTGTGCAGGTAATACTGCTGACGGGCCTCGCACCAGGTCCAGGCACTGCCGCCAAAGATGGACCGCCAGTTGGTGGGCGCCGAGCCATCGGGCTTGGCATCCCGCCAGATATACCAGTCACTGTGTTCACTGTCACGGCTGCTGGCGGAATCGATAAACCAGGGGTGTTTATCGGAGGAATGGTTATAGACCAGATCCATGACCATGCGGATACCCCGGCGCTTGCCTTCAGCAATCAGCCGTTCCATATCCGCCATGGTACCATAGGAAGAATCTATACCCGTGAAATCAGCGATATCATAGCCGTTGTCCACCATCGGAGAGGGGTAGACCGGCGTCAGCCAGATGGCCCCCACCCCCAGGGTTTTCAGATAGTCCAGTTTTTCGGTTACACCGTTGATATCTCCCGTGCCGCTGCCCGTGGTATCCAGGAAGCTCTTGGGGTATACCTGATAGACATTGGTCTTCTGCCACCATTTCAATTCTTTCATTTCAAATCTCCATTAGAATACGAGTACCGGGGTTGTACTGACTTCCACTTCTGCATCTTCATGCTTTTGCATCTGTGGATAGTCGGCAGAGTTGGTTACTGCCATGATGACCGTGGTCTGGTAACCAGCGTTCTTGATGACCTGCTGGTCGAACCGGATCAGCGGCGTGCCAGCCTTCACTTTGTCGCCAGCTTTGACGAGTGCCTGGAAACCTTCGCCATTCAGTTTTACCGTATCAATGCCGATATGGATCAGGATTTCCGCACCATTGGCGAAACGCAGGCCAATCGCATGGAGACTTTCTTCCATGATCATGGTGACTTCGGCATCTGCCGGTGCAACCACCGTATCGCCCGTCGGCTCGATGGCAATGCCATCGCCCATCATCTTCTGGGAGAACATATCGTCTTTGACTTCGCTCATATCGATGAGCTTGCCGGATACGCAGGCATGGAGTTTCATGGCCAGGCTGTTGTCCAAAGCAGTTTCCTGGGCAGCTGCCGGCTGGGGTGCAGCGTCCTCAATCTTTTCCCCCTTGAGCAGGGCATCGAAATAGCTGCGCACCTGAGGCACGGAGAGCCCCACGATAACCTGAACGGCCTTGCCATTTTTCACAAGTCCGAAGGCACCGGCCTTGGTGAACTTGCCCACAGCAGCCACCTTATCCGCATCTGCTACCGTCACCCGCAGGCGGGTTGCACAGTTGGTGACTTCCTTGATATTGTCCGGGCCTCCCAGGCAGTCGAGGAATACTTTGGCTTTGATGGCCAGCGCATTATCGGCCAGGCCCATCTCTTCCATTTCCTTCTTGGCCTGGTATTCAGCCTTGGAGAAGAGCTTGTCTTCCACATCATCAGCCGTGCGGCCGGGAGTTGCATAGTCGAATTTCAGGATCAAGGTACGGAAAACAACGAAATAAATTGCCGTGAAGCACAGACCGATGACGATCTGCATGATATAGGTACCGGAATGGTACTGGAACAGCGGAATCCAGTTCTGCACAAAGCAGTCGATAAGGCCGCCGCCGAAGTTGCCGGCCAGCCCCATGGCATAGAGAGCCGTGGACAGGCAGGCAGAGAGAACAGCATGCACCAGATAAAGCAGCGGTGCCACAAACAGGAAGGTGAATTCCAAGGGTTCCGTAATACCGCAGATCACAGCGGTAAGAGTTGCCGGGATAAGCAGTGCCGCCGTCTTCTTGCGTTTTTCCGGCTTAGCGCACATGTAGATGGCCAGGGCTGCACCGGGCAGGCCGAAGACCTTGGAGCTGCCATGGAGGGCAAAACCGCCTTCCGGGAACATATCCTTGAGGCTCTGGGCACTATTGGCAAAATCATTGAGATGCTGCAGCCAGTAAGCCTGAATGCCGCCATCGCAGACAGCCGGGCCGAAGATAAAGGGCAGATAGATGAAATGATGCAGACCTGCAGGCAGCAGGATTCTTTCGGAGAAAGTGTAGGCCCAGACGCCCACCAGACCGCTGGTCTTTAAAAAATCCTGGAAATGCATGATGGCATGCTGTACAGCCGGCCATACGAGGCAGAAGAGGAAGGCGATGGGAATCATCACCACAAAGCCTACCGCGACGACAAAAGCAGGGCCTTTGAAAATGCCGAGCCAGTCGGGAATGTTCGTATCATAGAAGCGGTTGTGCAGATACGCGGTCATGCAAGCAATGAAGATGGCCCCCAGCATACCCATGTCCAAGGTCTTGATGTTGGCGATCATGGCCAGCCCTGTGCCAGCTCCGGCATCCTGGCTGTAATCCACGCCGAAGTATGCACCATGAAGGGAAAGGAAACCGGCGATGAAGTAGTTGAACAGCATGTAGATGACGAAACCTTCCATGGCACAACGGGCCTGTTCCTTTTTGGCAAAGCCGATTGGCACAGCGATGGCGAAGAGGATCGGCATCTGGGCGAATACCGTCCAGGCTCCCTGTTCTACCACGTACCAGAAATCATACCAAACTGTCCCCTGCGCGGCGATACTCCCCAGTATGCCTTCATTCTTGCAGATGATGGACAATGCTACCGTCAGACCAAAGAATGCGAACAGGATGACCGGCGTGTACATGGCGCCGCCAAACCGCTGCATGCCCTGCATCATGCGGTCTTTGCTGATTGTCATTGTAATACCCCCTAATCAATCTTGATTATTATTGCTTCGCTGAATAAAGAATAGCGCAAAAAGCCCGCGAACACAATAGTTTCGCGGGCTTTCGGCACATCGGCCTCTGCCTGTATTTTGTTACATCGGGCGTACTTTGGTACATACCCTTATGGACCCTACTCTCCCTTGCGCTGCAGGTACATCCGGTACTTCACGAACCAGACCTCGATCAGCATGAAATAGGGCATCATGGATTGGAAAGCGGTATGCTCATCATCGCTGTCATAGAGTTGGAAGCGGGCCGGCGAGACATAGAGATTCACCGTAGACAGGCTGGCCAGTGTGTTATCATGCAGTTTGGTGATAGAGATGAAGGGCACATCCAGGAGCTGCAGCCGCCGGGCAAAGTCCACCACCATGGGCGTTTCCCCGGAAAGGGAAACGAAGATGAACAGATCATCTGCAGTCAGCGTCTGGGAAATCGAGGAAAACTCCTCCCGCCCGCTGATCTCATAGATCAGCACATTGTCGTAGAAGAACAGCCGCTTCAGTTCCTGGGCCACATTGCTCTGTACGTAGCCGGAGGCAAAGATAAACACCCGGTTGGCCTCATGGATCAGGCGGCTGGCGCTGTCAAAGTTGCGTTTGAACACCTTGCTGGCGGTCTGGGTGTAGAACTCCTGCAGGTCCTGCAGCACATCTTCCTTGTAATAGGATTTTGCCCCCTCTTCCATCTTGAGCACGGCCTTCAAATCCCCGAAGCCATCGAAGCCCAGCTTCTGGGCAAAGCGCACAATCGTAGTGGAAGATACGGCACAGTTCCGGGCCAGTTCATGGATGGAAATATGCCGGGATTCCGCCCGGTGCTGGACGATGTATTTGTAAATCAGCATATCCGTGTCATTCAAGTCCTGCCGATGCTGATTGATGATTTCTTCTAAGCGCATAAATTCGCCCCCCATTTCTTCCCCTAGTATAGCAAATATTGTGCGTTCCGCCAAATATCAGACAATATTGACTGACAATCCGCCTTCGCCCCCGCTGCCCCCGCATCCTATACTGAAAGCAGCAATGAAACAATGAAGCAAAGGAGGATTTATCATGTACAGTGAAAAAGACGAAAAGGAACTGATCCGCCGCGCCCAAAAAGGCGACAATCAGGCTGTCTGTCAGCTGCTTGCCGCCTATGAAGGTCTTATCAAAAATATGAGCCGGCGTTACAGTCACACGCCTACAGGGCGCGCCATCGCCGACGATGCCCAGGGCATCCTGCTGCTGGCCTTTATGGAAGCACTCAGGGATTTCCAGCCGGAAGGTCCGGTCCATTTTGCCGCCTTTCTCCGGAGCAGGCTGCATAGCGCCATCTATCAGGCCTTCCGTACAGCCTGCCGCTATAATCAGCGCACAGCCCATCCCCAAACTGCCACGGAGGACGAGGCCGGCGATTGGTATGATATGATCCCCGGCACAGCACCATCACCGGAACACCAGGTCACGGCCCGGGATGAACTGACGCAAATCTGCCGTCAGCTGAGTGAAGCCGAAAAACGCCTGCTGTCCATGAGCTGCCTGCAAGGACTCACCCAGAGCAGGATTGCCCGGCTGCTGCACCGGAGTCCCGGCACCATCAGCAAACAGCTGCAGAAACTCCGCGCTCATCTTCAGGCCATCACCGGCATGGCCACAGCTTGCCCCTGCACGTAATCTTCCAGCAGGTTGCGCACGCTTTCCCGTTCCACAAAGGTCAGCGGCATATCCAGATTCGTTTCGTTATCGTCCTGCCGCAGGAGATGCAGCAGATAGCTGGCGGCCTTCATGCCCATCAGCTCATAGTCGAAGGACACCGTGGTCAGCGCCGGATATACGACAGCACCGACTTCATAGCCGCCAAAGCCCACCACGGAAATCTCCTCCGGCACCTTGACACTGCGTTCATGGAAATAGCGCAGGATACCCAGACTGATATTATCCGTAGCTCCCACGACTACCGTGGGGGCTAATTTGCGTATCTCCTCTGCCTGATTATAGGCTGACAGGAAATCGAAGCCTGTTTCCACGAAGTCCACACGGGCATCCTCCCTGCCTTCACAGAAGCCGGCAATGAAGCCTTCCTTGCGCTCGATACCCACGGCCTCATCGCTTTCCGTGACACCGGCAAAGACGGCGTGCTTATGCCCCATCTGTTTGAGATATACGCCCATGCGGTGACCGGCTGCCGCATCGTCGATCTTCAGGCAGCGGACCTCTGGATTCTGCTGTCCCAGGTACAGGATGGGCAGGGACCATTCCTGGGCCCGGCGCACGTGCTCAGCAGTAATGCCCACAGAGTCCACCAGGATGGCATCGACGCCCTGCTGCTGGAGTTTCTGCATGCTCTCCAATTCCTTCTCCTCGGAGAGCTGGCTCACCAGCAAAATGCTCTGATAGCCTTCCGGCTCCAGCACCCGGGTGATACCGGCCAGCAGTTTGCCCACCGTCACCGAATCCATACGGGGCAGGACGATGCCGATCAGCTTGCTTTCCCGGGTTTTCAGTCGCTTGGCAAAAAAGTTGGACTGGAAGCCCGTCTCTTCAATCGCCCGGCGCACTTTTTCCTGTTTTTCCACACTGATATAACCATTGTTCAGATAGCGGGATACGGTGCTCTTGGACACCCCCGCCAGTTCTGCTACATCTTTGATTGTTACTTTCTGTTCCATAGTGTTTGCCAACTTCCCCAAAAAATTACGCATTCAACTATATCTTAGGGGATTTTCCGTCAAAAAGCAAGCAAAATATGGAACTATTCCCATATATCAAATATTGGGCAGCTGCCAGTCAATCGGTTCCTGCCCTGTGCTTTTGAGAAAGTCATTCACGCGGGAAAAGGGACGGCTGCCGAAAAAGCCCCGGAAAGCCGATAAGGGGCTGGGGTGCGGCGATTCCACAATGAAGTGCTGGGGATTCGTGATCATGGATTTCTTGCGCCGGGCAGGGGAACCCCAAAGGATAAAGGCCATGGGCTTTTCCCGTTGATTCAGCAGTTCGATGATCTTATCGGTGAAGATCTCCCAGCCTTTTCCCTGATGGGAAGCCGCCTGATGGGCCCGGACGGTCAGCACGGTGTTGAGGAGCAGCACGCCCTGCTCCGCCCAGGGCTTCAAACAGCCATTGTTGGGAACCGTACAGCCTAAATCCGTTTCCAGTTCCTTGAAGATATTCAGCAGGGACGGCGGCGGCTGCACCCCCGGCAGTACCGAAAAGGAAAGGCCATGGGCCTGGCCGTCCCCATGATAGGGGTCCTGCCCCAGGATAACCACCTTCGTATCGGCATAACTCGTATAATGCAGGGCATTGAAAATCGCATACATGTCGGGAAAGATCTGCCGGGTGCGGTATTCGCTGATCAGGAACTGCCGCAGCTCCTGATAATAAGGCTTCTTCAGTTCATCATTCAGAAGTTCAGCCCAGTCATTGTGAAAGATTTCCAAGTTACCAACTCCTCCTTATGTTCGAGGCAGAAGACGCGGGGCCCGCACGAGCCTGACAAAGGAAAGCTCATGCCGAGTCTCCCTTGACGCCTCGAAAAAATCATCAACAGCCGGAAAGAATGTATCCGCCGCAAACTCCCCTGCAACTTCCGTCAGCAAAAGCTCCTTCGCATAGGGCAATAGCAGCGAGTAAACTTCCCCGCCACCAATGCAGATGAATTTCTTTGCCGGACTGTCCTGGCGGATACGCCCTAATGTTGTCCAAAGTTCGCTGAGCTCACGGCAGACGATCACATCTTCACGCTGCAGGGTACGGGACAGCACGATATTGATGCGGTCAGCCAAGGGCTTGCCTTCTGGCAGGGATTCCAGCGTCCTGCGCCCCATAATGACCACCTGTCCCAAGGTCTGCTGGCGGAAGTGCGCCATATCTTCTTTATTGTACAGGAGCAGCTTTCCCGCCCGGCCAATGCCCAGTTTTTCGTCCACGCAGGCAATCATAGTCAAAGGATACGGCTCATGCACTTCAGGCGCCACCGTGATTTCCTGCTTCCGGATATCAGCGGTTTCGCACCACTTCTCCACTGTCCTGCCGTCCACGATCAGATCCGGGGCGATTTCCCGCAAGGGGACTAATACAAAGGCCCGCTGCGTCAGGTACGGATGCGGCAGCTTCAGTTCATCCGTAGCAGAAGTCACGCCTTCGGCGGCCAGCAGGTCAATGTCAATGGTTCTGGCGCCCCAGTGTTCATGACGCACCCGCCCCAGGTCTGTTTCAATCTTCTGGGTGTGATGCAGGAATTCCAGCGGCGCTAAGCTGGTATCAATTAAAGCCGCCGTATTCAAGAACGGCGGCTGGTCAGTCTTGCCCCAGGGAGCTGTTTCATAGATATGGGCACAGGAAAGCAGGCGGCTATGGGGCAGCCGAGCCAGCCGCCGCATAGCTTCCCGCAGGGTTTCCCCACGGTTTCCCAGATTTGCCCCCAAGCTCAGATAAATTTTCATGGCTTAGCCCCGGCTGCGCACCACAGTGATGGCCGCATCGGAAAATACCCCCGGCAGCGGAGCATGGGGCTTATGTACCGTAACCCGTACCTTCTGCACCGGCGCGAAATCCCGCAGGATCGTCTGGGCGATTTCCTCGCCCACTGCCTCGATAAGCTTGCGCGGCTCACCCTCTACGACCTTTTTGACCGCCGCATAGACCTCGGCATAATTCACCGTAGCCTCCAGCTTATCCGACTTCCCGGCTTCCTGCAGATCCAGATACATGCTCACATCCACGGAAAACTCCTGCCCCATCTGGCGTTCTGCCGGCATTACACCGTGATAACCGTAGAAATTCAGGCCCGTCAGTTTGATCTTATCCATTTTCCCCACTCCTTAAAATCACATCCGTCATCCGGCACATCCGTACAATGGGCTTCACATCATGCACCCGCACGATGCTGGCCCCCTTCATGATGCCAATCACACAGGACGCTCCCGTGGCTTCCATGCGTTCGTCCACCGGCAAGTCCAATGTCTTGCCGATAAAGCTCTTGCGGCTGTTGGCCAGCAGCAGCGGATATTCCTGCCCGGCCACCGTCAGCAGTTCTTCCTGCCGCCGCAGGACCTCCACATTCTGCTCGGCAGTCTTGCCAAAGCCAATGCCCGGATCGAAGATGAACTGCTCATCCTTCATGCCCGCTTCCCGGCCAATACGCAGGGACTCCCGGAAAAAGGCCTGCATGGACTCGATGATATCGCCGCTGTATTCCGTGCCATTCTGATTGTGCATGACGATGACCGGCAGACCGCATTCAGCAGCCACTTTGGCCATGGCCCCCGGTTCCTTTTCGTACTGCAGGCCCCAGATATCGTTGAGGATATGGGCGCCGGCCTTGGCAGCCTCCCGGGCAGTTTCTGCCTTGAAGGTATCCACGGACACGGGAACCGGGGAATTTTTCAGCACGGCCTCCAGGAAGGGCATCAGCCGCTCGATTTCCTCGCTGGCCGGCATGGTCACAAAGCCCGGGCGGCTGGATTCGGCGCCCACATCGATGATGTCTGCCCCATCAGCCACCATTTCCTCCAGATGGCGCAAAGCCTTGTCCACCGTATTGAACTGGCCGCCATCGGAAAAGGAATCCGGGGTGACGTTCAGGATTCCCATCACCAACGTGCGTTCCCCTAAAGTCAGCGTCTTACCATCGGCAAAAGTATAATTTCGTGCTACAGTCATGCCTTTTCTCCTCCTAGAATCATCCACGCCTGCTGATAAAGAGCGGTATCCTGCTTGAAGACACCGTTGCATTCGGAAGTCACCGTACGGGTGCCATGGGCCAAATCTCCCCGCATGGTCATGCAGAGCTGCTGGGCTTCCACGATGACCAGCACCCCCCGTGCCCCCAAATCTTTCTGTACGGCCGCCGCAATCTGAGCGGTAAGCCGTTCCTGCAGCTGGGGCTGATGGGAAATCTGTTCCACCAGTTTCGAGAACTTGCTGAAACCGGCCACCCGTCCATTTTCCGGCAAATAAGCGATGCTGGCCTCGCCAAAGAACGGCACCAGATGATGCTCACACATGGAGTAAAAGGGCACATGACGCACGGCCACAATGCCGTCAGAACCCGCATCAAAGGTTTCTCCCCAGATATCTGCCGTATCCTTGTCCATACCATTGAACAGGAACTCATACATCTGCGCCACTCTGGCAGGGGTTTTTTCCATGCCCCGTGCCTCTATATCCACGCCTATAGCTGCCAAAAATTCACTCATGGCCTTTATCGCCCGTTCATTTGCCAAAAGAATACCCTCCCTTTTTCTGCTTACTATAATATACTACACTTTGCATAGCAAGGAAAGGCATAATATTACCTATGGAAAAATCCCACCATTCGGTTTATGATAGATTACGTATTGAATTTCAAAGGAGGAGCTTATGATAGACTTACTTGATGTCCACACCCATACCATCGCCAGCGTCCACGCTTACAGCACCCTGCGGGAAATGATCACCGCTGCTAAGGAGCAGGGGCTTTCCCTCATCGGCATCTCCGACCATGGCCCCAAGATGCCGGGCGCGTTCCATGAATTTTACTTCTGCAATTTCAAGGTGATCCGCCGGGATGCCTATGGCATCGACCTGGTCATGGGGGTGGAGCTCAACATCATCGACTTCGCCGGCTCCACGGATCTGCGGCAGGATTTTCTGGAGCGGGTTGATTATGCTATTGCCAGCCTCCATGATCCCTGCATCAAGCCCGGCACCCGGGAGCAGAATACCGCTGCTCTGATTGGCGCCATGAAAAATCCCAAGGTCAGGATCATCGGGCACCCGGACAACCCCAAATATCCCGTGGATTTTGATGCGTTAGCCAAGGCCGCCAAGGAAAACCATGTACTGCTGGAATGCAACAACAGCTCCTACGCCCCCGGCGGCAGCCGCCAAGGCTCCCGGGAACTTGCCGGAGAACTCTTGACCGCCTGCAAGCAGCACGGCACCATGATCATCATGGGCAGTGATGCTCATATCGATCTGGATGTTGGCAACCATGTACACGCGCAGGAACTCATAAAAAAATACCAGTTCCCGGAGGAACTGGTAATCAACAGCCAGCCAGAGCTGTTCAAAACGTGGATAAAGGATTGAAATCTTAGATATCCAATACGGTCGATAACAACTGATCCGTGAATTTCTCCACATCATCCGGCATCCACATCTTATTGTTTTTGTCATAAGTGCACTGCACCGTGATGGTCTGTGTCCCATCCGGCTGCAGGCCATCCATGGTTTCCACCATGATATCCGTGATGGTCTCTATCACCATCTTTTCCGAAGCATTGGCCGGCAGGCGGCTTTTCAGCTTCTCGACCAACGTCTGCTCATTAAAGGCTTTTTCCATATCGAACTTGCTGACCGTAATCTCTACTTCCGCTTTTTCCCCATCCTGGGATTTTGCCTTGGTACTGATCTCCGCCCGCTTCAGCATGTTCAGGCAGGATTCGCCGACGCGTGTGGACTGATCCTTGGAAAAAATACCTGCGCTGCCTGCATTAAAGTTCCGATTAAAGGCATTTATCATTTCCTTGTGCATCTTGTCGCTGTCCACCTTGAACTTGGACAGAGTCTCGGCATCCTGATACAGAATCCCCTTGCTCAGGCTCATGACGTTGTCCTCCGGCTTTTCCTTTGGTGCACAGCCGGCCACTAAAAAGCACAGGAAACACAATACTACACATAAATATACGGATTTTCCCCAGCGTGATGTTTTCATAAACAACCTCCTGTAATATATTAAAATAATAAACGAGCATGAATCATCGCGCAATCATTTGCGTATTTTATGGTATTATAAGATTATTAAATTCTGCTTAAAATCAGCTATATTCAGGACAAAAATTTTATCTGCCACGTTCTCATTTTCCCGTATAGCGGTAAACTTCTGTCCAGCCACGTCCATAGGCACTGTAGCAGTCAATCTCGCCGCCCTGGTCACCGGTGCGCCAGTCGCCGCCTTTGGGATTATTGACGCCCCGGGCTTCCACGGTCTTGCCATTGCCGATATAGATGGCCACATGGGCTTCCGGACGGCACAGGATATCCCCCCGCTTGAGGTTGTCCTTGACTTCATTCCAGGAATACCTGGTAAAACCGCCAATCCTCTGCATATCCGGCCAGATGGTGTCGGCATCACCGCTATACTGCTTGCCCTGATAGAGCTTCATGTAGTCGGGGTTCTTATGCCAGGCCTCAATGATGGGGAAGCCCGCATATTCCAGGGCGTGATAGACCAAGGCTGAGCAGTCATAATCCGGGCCTTCCCGGGAACCGGTATAGGGATTATTCGCCGTAGCATTCTCCGCCCCCTGGGAATAACCGTGGCTGTTGTCCGCCGCAATCTGCAAAGCCCAGACCACCGCCTTCTCCATGGGGTTGTTCTCCGCTGCCTCGGCCCAGGACAAGGGTGCGGCCATGATGCTCCCTGCCAGCAGGGAAGCAACTGCTAAATGAGATAATTTTTTCATTTTGTCACCTTCTTGAATAATAAAGAGACATACATCCTGCATCTATCATACAGGATGTATGTCTCTTTTTCAAATGGGGGGTTAACTTAGCAAATTTCTACCAGATTTACGCCCAGCATTACGCCCAGGTCATGGATCTGTTCTTCCGTCAGGCGGAAGGAAAGTACCGTATGATGGCCGCCGCCAGCTTTGATCCATTCCGTGGAGCCTTTCTTCAGGCCGCATTTCGGCGTCCAGAGCTGCTTAGCCACCGGCAGATGCGGGGTTTCAGCCTCAGCCTTACGGCAGTCAACGGGATAGCTGATCATGCGGAAACCATCGCGGAAGTCAGCCACCGTCACATCCACAGCATCGCCGTCAATGCCGGAGAACACCAGACGGGCCGGATCGTCCTTACCGCCGATATCCAGTGGATGGACTTCGACTTTCGGCTTGTCGCTGGCAATGGTGGGATCGACTTCCAGCATATGAGCGCCCAGGATAGCTTCATGGCCTTTGCGCAGGTCAAGGGTGTAGTCTTCCATAAATACCGTACGGTCATTATGAGCCATGATTTTCAGCAGGCGGGTAAGGGCTGCATGTTTCCAGTCACCTTCAGCAGCAAAGCCATAGCCGTCACGCATGAGCAGCTGTGCAGCAAGGCCCGGCAGCTGTTTGAGCCCCTTGAGATCCTGGAAGTTGGTGCAGAAGGCATTGTAGCCGCGATCATCCAGGAATTTCTTGATGGCGATGTATTCGCGCAGCTGATAGCGCACGGAAGCTTCGAATTTATCCTGGGGGTTATCCTGCGGATTCAGCGTATACATTTCGGCAAGGTTCTTGTATTCAGCGTCAATGTCTGCTTCAGAAACGGCGTCAACCTCGTCCACGAGTTCGCCCACCGGCCAGTAGTCAACGGTCCAGCCCAGCTGAATCTGTGCTTCTACCTTGTCGCCTTCAGTAACGGCTACATCACGCATGGTATCGCCGAAGCGGCAGACGCGGATATGGAAGCTTTCGTTGTAAGCAACGGCCACATCCTGCCAGGAAGCGATTTCCTGCTGGACTTCCTCGTCGCCCCAGAAACCATAGACGATCTTATTGTTAATGCCCAGACGGGAGTTCAGATAACCGTATTCGCGGTCGCCATGAGCACTCTGGTTGAGGTTCATGTAGTCAAAGTCAATGGTAGCATAGGGAATTTCGTTGAGATACTGCGTAGCCAAGTGCAGCAGCGGTTTCTGCAGCAGCTTCGTGCCACGGATCCAGTTCTTGGCCGGAGAAAAGGTATGCATCCAGGTGATGACACCGGCAACTTCATCATGGTAGTTGACATCTTTCATGAACTGCGTGATGCCATCAGCCGTGGTCATAACGCCTTTGCAGACCACCTTATACGGCAGCTTGCCGCTCTCATTGAGCTTGGCAGCGATTTCCATCGCATCCCGTTCTACATTCTTCAGCTGCTCCTCACCATAAAGGAACTGACTGCCAGCAACAAACCAGAATTCGTAATTCTTAACTTCCAACATTGAAAATACTTCCCTTCTATTTGACATTGACTTTATATGACATTATTGTAGGTGCCTGCTTTGAAGCCCCTTTCGCCCCTGCGGGGCACCTTCCCCCAAGGGGCAGGCTATTGGGGTATGTGCCGCAAGATTCAACTGAACGTCCTCAGCTCAGGCTTATGAACAGCCGATAACCCAAAATCAAGGTCTATCGTTGCCCGGCGCCCAAGGAGGGGCGCAGGCGGACGTAAATCCCCGGATGGGATTTCAGTCCGCGTTTTCTTTTGGGTACTTTTCTTTGCGCCAAAGAAAAGTACCAGAGAACTTACTTATCTACTACAAGCCCGCCTGCCTGCTGCTCAATCGGCAGCCCTGCCTGATAGCTTGCAATGAACTCCTTGCAGCCTTCCACACCTTCCGCATTCGGCGTCAGCGTGGTACTCTGGGGATTCTTAAACACCTTGGTATCCAGGAAATCCGCCAGCGGTTCCTGATTGTTATCATCCTGGGCATATACGGCCAGCACTGCCATACCCCAGGGGCCGCCCTCGCTGGCGGTTTCCATTACGGTAATGGGAATCCCCAGACTGTCGGACAGCACCTGCTGCGCAATGACCGGTGTCTTGAACAGGCCGCCCTGGGCCACCATCACATCCGTCTTGACACCTTCGTCCTTGATCAGCACATCCATGCCGATCTTCAGCGGGGCAAAGGCACCATAGAGCTGGGCCAGCATGAAGTTGCCCAATCCCATATGGCTATGGGGCGTTCTCACGAACAGTGGACGTCCATTCTCAACCTTGGTGATGTTCTCACCGGACAGGCAGCTGTAATTCACGAGGCCGCCAGCGTCCTTGTCTGCCCCCTGCACCGTGTTGAACAGGGTGCTGTAAAGCTTAGCCGGCGTCTGCTCATGGCCGATGGCCTTGGCAAATTCCCCGAACATATTCACCCAGGCATTGATATCGGAGGAGCAGTTGTTGACATGCACCATGGCCACATTGGCACCATCGGGGGTGGTGACGATGTCGATGTCCCGGTGCACTTTCTTCAAGGGTTCATCCAAGACATTCATGGAGAAAGCGGACGTCCCCACAGAGATATTGCCCGTGCGTTTGCGCACGCTGTTGGTGGATACCATGCCCGTACCGGCATCCCCTTCCGGCGGCGCCATCAGGGCGCCGGCCTGCAGGGTACCAGTCGGATCGAGGAGCTTAGCCCCCTCTGCCGTCAGATGGCCGGCTTCCACACCAGCCCGCAGGGATTTGGGCAGGATAGCGGTCAGCTTCCAAGGGTAAGCGGCCACTTCCGGCAAGCTGTCAAAAATCTTGACCATGCCTTCGTCATAATCGCCGGTGCTCTCGTCGATGGGGAACATGCCGGAGGCATCACCTACGCCCAAAACCTTCTCGCCACAGAGCTGCCAGTGGATATAACCTGCCAGAGTCGTCAGGAAGTCAATGTCCTTGACATGTTCTTCCCCATTCAGGATGGCCTGATACAGATGGGCAATGCTCCAACGCTGCGGAATATTGAAGGAAAGCTTTTCCGTCAGTGCATCAGCGGCATCACCCGTGATATTGTTGCGCCAGGTGCGGAACGGTGCCAGCTGCTTCCCTTCCCTGTCAAAGGGCAGGTAGCCATGCATCATGGCACTGATGCCGATGGAGCCGATCTTGTCCAGCGTCACATGGTAGCGGCTCTTCACATCTGCCGCCAGCTCTGCAAAGCAGGTCTGAATGCCTTTCCAGGCTTCACTCATCTCATAAGTCCAGATACCGTCCACCAGCTGGTTTTCCCATTCAAAGCTGGCACTTGCCAAAGTTTCGCAATTTTCGTTCACGAGCACGGCCTTGATGCGGGTGGAGCCCAGCTCCACCCCCAGTGCCGTGGCACCGCTTTCGATGCTTGCCGCATTTTTTACCAAATCCATAACCAAAGCCTCCTAAATAATGGTTATATCTTAGCCCATATTAGTCGCTGGGCGGGCATCTTCGTTTTTTCCGTGAGCAATCCCCGCTGCTTCAATCTCTTCCAGCGTTGCACCACGGGTTTCGGGTACGCATTTGCGGATAAAGGCTACGCCCAACAGGCAGATGCAGCCAAAGATGGCAAATACAGCGGCCTGGGAAATGCTGGCCGTCATAATCGGGAACAGCAGACCTACCAGGAAGGAACCGATCCAGTTGAAGGAAGATGCCATACCGGAAGCACGGCCGCGGATTGCCAGGGGGAATATTTCACCAACGATTACCCAGGTGAGAGGTGCCCAGGTAAAGGAGTAGAACGCAACATAGACACAGAGGAAACCAACGATCATCATGGGATCCGTATCCGGCACGATGCTGTTGATGACAGCCGGCAGGATGAAGGACAGGCCCATAACTGTGCCGCCCAGAGTCAGCAGCGTGCGACGGTTGAAGCGATCGGCCACAGCCAGGAATACGAGAGAACCGAGAACCAGCAGGATACCCTGAATGATGGGCCACATCAGCTGGGAGCTGGCAGCCTGACCAGTAGCCTGTTCCACGATCAGCGGAATATAGTAGAAAATCGCATTAGCACCCTGGAACTGCTGGAAGGCGGCCACGCCAACGCCAGCGGTAACCAGATAACGGTATTTGTCAGAGAGGAGCGTGCTGAGGGAAGTATTGGCAGCAGCTGCCGATTCTTCCTGTGCCGTTTCCTGAATGTCGCGGAGTTCCGCATCCACTTCGTTTTTCTCACGGATGAAGCCAAGCACCTGACGGGCTTCAGCAATCTTGCCATGACGGACGAGGAAACGCGGGGATTCCGGCAGGCGCAGCACGCCGAGGAAAAGAATGATAGCCGGGACGGCAGCCAGACTGAGCATCAGGCGCCAAGCAAGGGTTTCCGGCATATCTTTTAATAGGAAGTCAACTACATAAGAGAGCAGCATACCGGATACGATCATGGTCTGATTGATACCGGAGAGACGGCCGCGCAGGCGGGCCGGAGACATTTCCGACATATAGGCCGGAACGAGAGCCGAAGCTGCACCAACAGCCAGACCTAAGAGCACGCGGACAGCAATCAGATAAAGGGAACCGTCCTGCGGTGCCAGACCGGAGAGAATCGAACCAACGACAAAGATAAGTGCTGATAAAAGAATCATCTTGCGGCGGCCCAGCTTATCGGAAAGCTGACCAGCCAGAGCGCCACCGAAGATAGCGCCGAACATTACAGAAGAAGTGATCCAGCCGATGATGCTGGCGTTGCCGGCCAGACCCCAATCGTTCTGCAGGAACGGCAGAGCACCGGTCATAACGCCGATATCGTAACCAAAGAGTATACCACCAAACGAACCAAAGAAATAGATGAATGCGCTGGAGATTTTTTTCTCCTGCACACTAGAGGAACCATTTGCCATAGTGTACTAACCTCATTTCTTATTTTTTCTTGTTCTTGTTTTTAAAGGTTTCTGTGTTCGAGCACACTTATAATATATCACTGCACAATTGCTTTGTCAATGTATCTATTACTTTTTATTTGTGATATATTTATAATTCTATATGCTATTTTCAGTATATTCTCTTTATTCTTGCTATAAAAATTCCCGGAAAAGCCCCCTGCGAAGCAGGACGGCGATTCCGGGAAAAGCCTGAAAAATCAATGGCTGCGGGTGATTTCCTTCAGGTATTTGATGAGCAGCCGTTCGTCATCATAGACCTGGCGCCCCTTCCTGGTGACGATGCCGGAATTGATATAGAAGGGTTCTTCCATGGGAATGACCACGAGATCATCCCGTTGCAGGACAGCCTGACGTGTCAGGAAGGTGGAGCCGATACCTGCCCGGACGAGGTTCTTGATGGTATGGAGATAAGGAGAATAATGTACGACCTGGGGCTTGCAGTTGTCCCGCGCGTACATGTCATGGACCATGCGATAGACAAAGAAAGAACTATCCAATAGAACAAGTGGCTCATCCACCACGTCGGCCAAGGTGACGGATTCCTTCGCCGCCAGAGGATTCTGCGGGCTGGTCACGAGACAGCATTCGCAGGCGAAAAGCTTCTCATAATTGAGTTTCTGGCTGAAGCCATCTTCATAGTTGGTAAAGGCGATGTCCAGCTTCTCCTCCTCTACCATATGCAGAGCTGAGATACCGCCGGACTCGATGATGTCCAGCCGGATTTCCGGATGGGCCGTGCGGAACTCCCCAAGCACCTTCGGCAGGAACTGGGTGCCCAGCTGCAAAGGCATAGCCATGCGGATATGATTGCGGTTATGGGCCATATCCTGGATTTCATCATCCAGGCGGTCAAGTTGGTCCAAAATGTGTTTGACTTTGCCAAGTAATTTATTGCCCTCATTGGTGATAATGATTTTCCGTCCCTCACGATGAAACAGGTTTAATCCTGTCTCTGCTTCCAACGTCTGCATGGCCACGCTGATAGTCGGCTGAGAGACATGAAGATTTTCCGCAGCCTTGGTAATGTTCTGCCATTGGCAGACCTCATAGAAATATCGCATCTGTATCAGTGTCATAGATTTCTGCTCCTTTTTGTCAACAGGCAAGCTTCTCTTTGCCCTCATTATAGCGCAAAGGATACCCAAAATATAGCAAAACATTGCTTCCCCTGCAGAGATACCCCCCAAATATAAGTGGCTGCTGCACAAATGCGAAATCACATCCATAAATGCAACAGCCTTTTATTTTTTTTGGAATCTTTACTTTTCGGAAGGTTCCTGCTCAAAAACGACTGACTCCATAAGATATTCAATATGGGTACCGGCGTTATTTTCTCCGCTCTCCCACACCGCCATGATCCGGCGAAGCACATCGGGGAAATCCTCCTCCGCCAGATTCTGCAGGATCACTAAGAACTGATATGGCTTGTGATGCAGGATCATATCACTCTGCCGCAGGGAGTCCTGCAGACAGAGGCCGAACTTTTCCGCCGCATCATTGAGACTGGGCGAATACTCCCCCTTGGTAACATCTTCCGACAGAATGAACATCAGTTTAATGAGTCTGCCGCCATACCGGATATAGAACCGCCGGATAAAACGATAAATCAGGGAAAACTGCTCCAGGTTCAGGATAAAAGCGCCGCCTCTGCTATGACGCTCCTCCACAATCTGGGTGATACGGGCAAATTCCTTCTGGATATCCTGATCATCGGCCAAAGCCGCTTCCTCACCCGG
Organism: Selenomonas ruminantium subsp. lactilytica TAM6421; assembly: GCF_000284095.1. GTDB lineage: Bacteria > Bacillota > Negativicutes > Selenomonadales > Selenomonadaceae > Selenomonas_A > Selenomonas_A lactilytica. The sequence continues at coordinate 2,899,001 of NC_017068.1, forward strand.
ACAATAGAGCATACTGCCGTTCTTGCCGTTTTGCTTTACCTTGTATAGGGCACTGTCTGCCAGAGAAAACAACATTTCATAGCCTCGTCCGTGCTCCGGCACCAAAACTGCACCAATGGAAATGCTGAGGGGAATATCAAAGTCCTCCCCCACCAGTCGGACGGCCTCCTTGTGCAGCTGGCTGTTCAGCCTTTGCTGCAGGTTGCCCAGCGCAGCTTCACCACTCATATTACAGAAAAAACCTGCGAACTCGTCCCCACCGACTCTGACCATGACATCATCAGCCCGGATATTGCGTCGAACCACATCGGCAAAAGCCATCAAAAATTTATCGCCCATGCTGTGACCATAAATATCATTGACCAGCTTAAAATTGTCCAGGTCCAAAATCATCAGCATGCCGGCTCGTTCCTCACAGTACTTTGCCAGTTTGCCGGAGCCTGCCCCTTTATTCATAAAGCCGGTCAGTTTGTCAACCGCCGCTTCCTCTTTCAAATTCTCGATATCCCTGTTGTGTTTCACGGCATTCCGAATACGTTTGATGAGAATTTCCTTATGGACAGGCTTGCGGATAAAATCAGAGGCTCCCTGTTCAAGGCTGAACCGCTCCGCCTCACTGGTCTCCATACCGCTCAAAAATATGATGGGGGTGGGATCCTGGCCAGCATGTTCTTCCATGCGGCGAAGTTCCTGATATGTCTCAAACCCGTCCATTTCCGGCATCTGTATATCCAACAAAACTAAATCCGGCCTGTTTTTGGCCATGAATTTCAAAAGATCCTTCCCGGAACGCAGACAGCTGACACGCATATCCTGCTCCCGCAAAAGGCTCTTGACATGTGTCAATGTCAGGGCCTCATCGTCCACAACTACAATCCAGTATCCCATAATAATCTCCTATTCCAGCAATGACAGAATAACCTCATAGTCGAAACGGTCATTGGCCTGTTTCAATTTTTTGCAGACTTCGGCCTCGCTTTCTGGAATCCGATACTCCTCCATCCTGACGAAAATCTCTTCCAGACGGTCGCAGTCCATTTCTTCCGCCGCCGCCCGCAGTTCTTCATAGAAGCCTGCCATCAGGTTCAAATCCGCCGCAGGCTTTTCCTCCGCTTCGTCCGTCTTCTCTGCAGCGAAAACCTTCGCCAGCTGGGCTTTGAATCCCCGATAGGTTGCCATAAAGCCTTCATGATGCGCCCGGATATAGTCCATATTCCCGCTCTTACCGGCATTTTCCATCATCTGTGCTTCTTCGCCGAAGGCCCAGGCACCGATGGTTCTTGCTGAGCTCTTCAACGCATGCACCTTGATGGTATAGTCCTTCAGATTTCGCTCTGCGTAAAAGCCCTCAAGCATCGCTGCCATTTCATCCACGGATTCATAAAAAATCTGCAATAGCAACAGATAGTCCGCCGCCGAACCACTGTTGGCTGCGCCCTGCTCCAAATCCAGCCAGTCAGCTTGCCGGAGGGGCGCAAGGACTTCTGGAAGCGCCAACGTATCCTCCGCCGCCGCTTCTTCTGCCCCTGCCTCCCGAATTTTTTCCTGGGGCAGATACTCCATCATCAAACGCTCCAACTTATCTGCGTCAATGGGTTTGGTCAGATAGTCGTGGAAACCGGCCTCGAGGTACTGCTCCCGGGCACCGGAGATGGCATTGGCCGTCAGGCAGATTATGGGCGTATTATCATTTGGCCCGCCTTTCTGTGCCTGCAGTTCATGTAGCGTCTCAATGCCATCCTTGCGCGGCATCATATGGTCCAGGAAAATGATATCGTACTTTTTATTCTGCGCCAGCAAGATCCCCTCATCCCCATCATTGGCTGTATCGATGATGACCTGCGTCTTCTTCACCAGACTCTTGAACACCGTCAGATTCATGGGATTGTCGTCCACCACCAGCACCTTGGCCTCCGGAGCTGTGAATTTCTCCTGATATTTCTTGTGGCCTTTCAGCAAGGCCTGATAGGCCTCCTTGTAATCTCCCAGCGGCTCCCACTTGACCACCCGCTGCCTCAGCTTAAAAGAAAAGGTGGACCCCACGCCATAAGTGCTTTCCACCTGCAGGGAGGAACCCATCTTTTCCAGCAGGTTCAGCGTGATGGCCATGCCCAGACCTGTGCCTTCCACGTTGCGATTGCGCTTTTCCTCAATGCGCTCAAACTTGGAAAAGAGCTTATCCATATCCTCGGGCTTGATGCCGATACCGGTATCCTTGACCGCCACATTGAGCAGCACATTTTCCGGTTCCACTTCGATACGCTCGAAGCCTAAGGAAAGTGTCACACTGCCTTTTTCCGTATATTTTACCGCATTGGTCAGAATGTTCGTAATGACCTGCTTGAGGCGAACCTCATCACCATAAAGCTGCTTCGGCATCTCCTGGTCACATGCCAACACCAGAGACAGCCCCTTGGCATCGGCCCGGGTGTGAATCATATTCACCAAATCGTTGATCAATGAGGAAAGATCGTAATCGACGGGAATAATTTCCATCTTCCCAGCCTCGATTTTGGAGAAATCGAGAATGTCATTGACAATGCCCAGCAGTGAATTACCTGCTGTATGGATATTCTCAGCGTACTCAATTACATTCGGCTCGCGGCTCTCCCGCAAGATCATCTCATTCATGCCCAGAACCGCATTGATGGGGGTGCGTATCTCATGGGACATATTTGACAGAAAGGCCGACTTCGCTTCGTTGGCGGCAGCTGCATTCTCCGCTTTCAAGTTGAGCTCCTGCGCCAGAAGTTTTTTCTTTTCGTAGCGCGTTGCCAGGAACAGAATAAGAGAAATGACCAGCAGCGCCACGGCCAGAGTCAGCACAAACAATCGCCTTAGCTGGGCAAAGGAGGCTGTGGCATCAAACACAGACAGGCATCGCCATTCGTTGGCCACCGGCACTGTATAAGCCACGTATTCCGCATTGTTATACTGGAAGGAAAAGTAATTTTTATCCGCAGAACGCATCTTATCGATCAAAGTTCTGCCAAAAGTCCCCTTCTCCTCCATGTAGTTTTTCCCCACTTCCTCCGGATTGGAGTGGGCGACCACCTGATATCTCCGGTCCATGACAATTTCAATATCGGACTCACTTTGGGCGGCCAGTTCTTCCGTCATATTCTGCAGATGTTCCAGGGACAGGTCAATGGCCGCGACACTTTTTACATCACAAAGGGCCTTGGACAGCGTGATCATTCTGGTATGGGTTTCCGCATCAATATAGGGACCGACCACCGCGACCTGTCCGAGATTTGCCGTGGCACCGCTATACCAGGGACGCTCCCTGGGAACATAATCGGGATCAGGAATCCAGCCAGTTACGGTTCCATCGAGAAAATCATCCTCCACCACAGCGTATATGCCCGTCGAATTTCCAGATGTAATATGGGCTACAGCAGCAGACTGACTTACCAGCATGTCATACATTTCCGAATGTGGCTTGCCTTCACGAATCATATCATCAAGGGTGTGGGACGCCACTCTGATGATGTTTATCCCCGTGGCCAGGTAATCATTAATCTGCTCCGCTGACTTCGTCGCGATAAGCTCCCGGTTTACGATGAGTTTCTCCCGCATCTCCGATTGCAGCATGGCGTAATAAGCCATGACCACGGCCAGAAAAAACAGGATGATAATCGCCGTCATATCCACTCTCTTCAGGGCAGCGTCCATCTTTTTTTCCATTTTCATATGCATATTTCTTCCCCCTGAAAGAGCTCACCGGACAACCGTAATATCGCTGCCAAACCACTTTTGGGAGATTCTGCCGAGAGTACCATCAGCATTCATTTCACCGAGAATCTCCTGCACCCGGTCGCGAAGCTTATGCTCATTTTTCCGGAATCCTAGCCCAAATTCTTTTCTGCCAATGCTTTCGGGAAGAATAAAAAACCGCTCATTGCTTGAATCTATAAAATAACAGGCAACCAATGAATCCACCAGACCGGCATCCAGATTTCCCGCTTTCACCTGCTGCAAAATCGTCATATTTTCATCAAAGGACATCACCGTAATATCCTTGCAGACATCTGTTGCATAGAGTGAATCCTGCGTCGTAGAACCTGACTGGACGCCGATTACCTTGCCCTTGAGGTCACGCAGCCACTTGGCTTTGCTGTCCTCACGAATGACGAAGACCAGATTCTCGTTGACATAGGCTTCCGTGAGGCACATGTCCCCAGAGTCTTTGCGGTTCACCGAGGCACAGGCTATACAGTCAATCCGTTTGTCGTTCAGATCGTCTGCCTTATTTTCCCATATGATTGGCCGCACCACGAACTCAACCCCCAGCCGGGAGCAGATTTCCCGGCCCAGATCGATATCAAAGCCCACAAGACGCTTGTCATCATCCATAAAGCTCATGGGAGGAAATTCGGCATCGACGCCAAAGACCAGCTGGCCATTGCTCAGCACCCGCTGCAGGGACTCATCTTTTTCATAAGCCATATCGCGCTGCCCGCCCATCGTGAAAAACAGCCCCATTGACAGCAAGACCGCCAAAGCTGACACCACCAGCAGCTGCCGCGGTTCCTTTGACCGCGGCTTTTTCCCTGCCGGGATTTCTGCCACTTCAGCTGGCTGCGTATCGTAATCCTTCACCATCCGCCTGAGGGTAAAGGAAAGCAGCAGAAGCCCAATCAGATTGGGCAGTGCGATAAGACCGTTAAGGGTGTCCGAGATGCTCCACAGATTGTTCATAAACTCATTACCGGATGCGTCAAATAACTGGGCCCCGGATGCCCCTATGAGTATCGTCACAATCAGGATCAGCTTGAGGACTGTCTTGAACCGCACACCAAAAAGATACGTCATGGCTGTTTCTGCGTACCAATACCAGCCCAGGATCGTGGTGAAGGCAAAAAGCAGCATAACAATGGCCAGAATGTACTTGCCTGCAGCCCCCAGCGCAATTTCAAAGGTTCGCAGTGCCAGCTGGGCTCCGGTCAGCTCAGGGGCATATCCCATCGTACCCGTCACGAGAATGACAATGCCTGTCATGGTGCAAATGACAAAGGTATCCAGGAAGACCTCAAACAGGCCATAGAACCCCTGCCGAACGGGATGCGGATTATCCGCCGTAACATGGGCCATGGGGGCAGAGCCCATACCAGCCTCATTGGAGAATACGCCGCGGGCTATGCCCCGTTGAACAGCCTCCATCACAGCCCAGCCTGCCACGCCCCCAGCCACCACGGAAGTATCCGGGGAACAGAAGGCCATGCGGAAAGCTTCCGCGATAGCTGCAGGAATTTGTGCCGAATAGCTGAGAAAAATGAGCCCGACGCTTGCCAGATAAAAGACGATCATGAAGGGGACGACAATCATCGTCACCCGGGAAAGACTGGCCAGTCCGCCAATAATGATCAGCCCCACACAAACAGACATGATGACGCCGCTGTATAAGTGATCCAGTTCCCAGCCCATGAACAGGGCCTCGGCAGCAGAATTTGCCTGTACTGCCGCACCAATGCCAAAGGAGGCCAGAAACGCGAAAAGGGAAAACAAAACCGCCAGCAGCTTGCCGATATGCTTCCATATACCGCCCCATTCTCCCAGCCCATACTCCAAAACATACATAGGCCCACCGCGCCAGTCGCCATGGGCATCCTTTTTCCGATAATGAACGGCCAGCGTAACCTCAGCGAACTTGGTACACATACCAAAGAAGGCAGAAATCAGCATCCAGACAAGGGCCCCCGGCCCTCCCAGATGGAGTGCAGTGGCTACCCCCGCCACGTTTCCGGTTCCCACCGTCGCCGCCATCGCCGTGATCATCGCCGTGAAGGGGGAAATGGCGTGCTCCTCCGCACTCGGTTCCCGAAAACTGAAGACCTCCGCCATGGCGCGGAAAAAATAGCGGATTTGGGGCAGCCCCAGCAGGATCGTCAGATAGATGCCTGTCCCTACAAGCAAAGCCAAGCCGAAAGGGCCCCAGACGAAGTTATTGACAACGCCGTTGATTTGCATAATTGATTCCATACAATCCTCCGTCCTCACGAAAAAGGCCGTACCGATCCGACAAACCTCGGTTATAAAAACTACGCCCACCAATCCAAGGCTAATGGCTGCTATTATTTCTTGAATACTTGATCAAAAGTGCCACCATCACCGAAATGTTCTTTCTGCGCTTTCTCCCAGCCGCCGAATTTCTCATCTACAGTAAATAGCTTCAGTTCCGGGAACTGCTGCTTATACTTGGCAAAGATAGCCTTGTCCCGGGGACGATAAAAATTTCTGGCAGCGATTTCCTGCCCTGCCGGCGAATAGAGATAGTTGATATAGGCTTCAGCCACCTTGCGGGTGCCCTTTCTGTCCACCACCTTGTCCACGATAGCCACAGAAGGCTCCGCTAAAATGGAAAGGGAAGGCACGACAATCTCATAATCAGAAGAATCATTCATCGTAATCAGCGCTTCATTCTCCCAGGCAATCAGCACATCCCCCTGACCGTACTTTACGAAACTATTGGTTGCACCACGGGCACCGGAGTCCAACGCTACTACGTTCTGAAACAGTTTCCGGACAAATTCCCTTGTCTTCCCTTCATCGCCATTGTATTTTTCCCGGGCATATTCCCAGGCAGCCAAATAGTTCCAACGGGCACCGCCAGAAGTTTTTGGGTTCGGTGCAACGATTTTCACATCATCCCGTACCAGATCATCCCAGTCATGAATATGCTTCGGATTATCCCTGCGTACCAGGAACACGATCGTTGACGTATAGGGAGCAGAATGATCCGGAAACTTATCGCGCCAATTCTTTTCAATCAGGCCGGCCTTAGCGATTTCATCCACATCATATGCCAGGGCCAATGTCACCACATCAGCTTCTGCGCCCCCAATCACCAGCCGCGCCTGCCTGCCGGAACCGCCATTGGACTGGCGAAACTCAATGTTCTGACCGCTGGCCTTCTTCCATTCCCCTGTAAAAGTCTTGTTGAATTCCGCATATAACTCCCGGGTAGGATCATAGGACACATTCATAAAAAAGCCATCCACCGCGGCCTCTTTTTCCTGAACAGCCTTTTCATCACCGCAACCGGTAAAAAGACCTGTTACAATTGCCAAGGCCACGCTTACCGCTTTCCACCATTTCATCATGACGTCTTCCTCTGCTAACACACAGCGCCAATAAGTATATCGGGAAACATACAGGAACTCCATGTCACCCCTGCGATTTATACCTCTTAATATTATTCGCGGCATCGCCATTACATACCTGCAAAAACCGGGGGATTTCTCCTGCTGGGCCACGGTATCAGTCCCAGAGACTGTGTTGTAATCCTAGGAAAGCCAGAAAAAAAATCGATTGTTGCACGTGCAACAACCGATTTTTTGATTTTCTTTATTCTGTAATGGTCTTTTTGATGGCCTGTCGGAACTCCTCCCAGCCAATCCTGTCCAACAGATTGCGGAAGCGTTCGCCCTTCTTGCCGTGCTGTTCAAAGTAATCCAGTGCGGCATCTAAGGTCTTGTAGAGCTTGTCTTCGCCGTAGATGATGGGCGTGAACTTCTTGCCAACGGCAATGCGGTTGCCGTAGAGACCGCCGAAGGACACGGCAAAGCCGATTTTTTTCTCCCAGGCGCCGAAGTTGCAGCTCTTGATGCACTTGCCGCAATAGACGCACTTGCGATGGTTCCAGACAATCTTCTTGTTTTCCCTGTCCATAGTCAGCGCGCCCTGGGGGCAAATCTTGACGCAGGCACCGCAGAATTTGCAGCTGTCCTGCTGCCATACAGGCTTTACGGCACCCTTGACGCCGATATCGTTTTCCTCGGTCTTGAGGCAGTTATTATGGCAGCCCGTGAAGCCCACCTTGAACTTATGGGGCAGGCTGCGGCCGGCGTAACGCTCGGCAAAGGACTCGGCAAGTCTGCTGGTATCGATAAGTCCCGAACGGCAAATGGCACAGCCCTGACAGGCCGTGATGGTGCGCACCTGGGCACCACAGAAGCCCGTGGCCAGCCCCCCTGCCGCCAGCGCTTTCTTGACATCTTCAATATCCTTTTCCTTGATAAAGGGAATCTCGATGCCCTGACGGGAGGTCAGATGCACATAGCCCTCGCCGAATTTTTCCGCCACTTCCTGCACGGTCTGCAGCTGGGCAGCAGTGAATTTGCCCCCCACGCTCTTCAGGCGCATGGAAAAACACCCGGGCTGCTTCTGCTGCATAAAGCCGTGGGCTTTCAGCTCCTTGTAATCGTATGCCATAATATGCTCTCCCCTAAATATTTTTTCTCTATTATACGCTTAAATGCCTTCGCCGTCTATGCCGCTGAAGACTTCCCGCTCCGTGCGTTCCAGACGGACAATCTCGCCGTCCTTGACCACGACGATGAGTTCGCCGTTCTGGGGCAGGTGGTTCATGATATAGCGCATGGCCTTCTGGGAGAATTCTCCCTGCTGTTCCTTCTCAGCTCCCAGCACGATGCCGCCGCCCGCCACATCATAGCCGTCTACCAATACGAAACGGCCCGTGGCCTGATAGTCCTGGAAGCGGTCAAAGGCGATTTCCTCTTTGAGCTTCAGGATGACCTCCGCCACATCGTTCAGGCGGATTTCCTTGACGGTTTCCGCCGCCCGCTGGTCAAGGCTGGAAGCATCGATGATCTTTTCAATGCTCTCCACCTGAGCTTCCACTTCCTGCGTACCCAATTTCAGCTTATAGCGGCGATTGAGTTTCAAGGAATTCTTGCCCAGCCAGAATAGGGACACCCGCAGGCGCTTGCCCGTCAGGGGCGGCTTATCGGAAGCCTTCGTGATGATCTCGCCCCGCTGGTTGAAGAACTCGTCGGCCACCTGAATGCCCGTGGAGGCCCCGGCACTGGCCGCTTCCACCTTATCCTTGGACTGCCAGTAGGGGAACGCCACCACCTTGGTCTTGCGGCCGCCGGGATAGATGGCAATCTCATCCCCCACCGCCAGCTGGCCGGCTTCGATGCGGCCCGCGATAATGCGGCGGGAATCGAATTTATAGACGTCCTGAATGGGCAGGCGCAGAGCCTTGCTTACAGCCGCCTGTTCCCCTTCCAACAGGTCGAGGGCTTCCAGCAGGGTTTCACCTTTGTACCATTCCATATGCTCCGAATGGCTGGCGATATTATCCCCCTGCAACCCCGAGACGGGAATGTATTTCAGGGGATAGACGCCCAACTCTGCCAAAAAGGCCCCCATCTCGTGCTTGATTTTCACGAAGGCGGTTTCGGCATAGCCTGCCAAATCCATCTTGTTCACTAATACATAGACCTTCTTGATGCCCAAGAGGCTCAGCATATAGGCATGGCGGCGGCTCTGCTCCTGCACCCCCTGCTTGCCGTCCACAATGAGCAGGGCGGCTTCGGCACCGGCGGCACCGGAAATCATGTTCTTCAGGAATTCCTTATGGCCCGGCGCATCGATAATCACATAGTCCCGCTTGTCCGTGGAGAACTGGATACGGGTGGTGTCGATGGTAATGCCCTGCTGCTGTTCCTCCTCAAAGGCATCCAGCAGATAGGCATACTCGAAGGGTTTGCCCGTGTCGTGGGCAATCTTGGCCACCTTATCGATGGCCCCCTGGGGCAGGGAATCCGTGTCGTAGAGGAGTCTGCCGATAACGGTGGACTTTCCATGATCCACATGGCCCACCACCACGATATTCAGACCAGCTTCTTTATGTTCAATTTCACGTTTACTCATTACATATACCCCTCTTTCCGCAGTTTCTGCATAGCATAGGAATCCTCCTGATCCTGCTTGCGCCCTGCCCGCTCACTGGTGGTGGTGTGCTTCAGTTCCTCGATGATTTTATCCAGCGTGTCCGCATTGGACTTGATCTGCCCGGTGCAGCAGGCGCAGCCCAAGGAGCGGTAGCGCTTGCCGTTCTTGGCAAAGTACAAATCGATGATGGGGATATTCTCCCGGCGGATATACTCCCAGATATCCAGCTCATTCCAGGCCAGCAGGGGATGGACGCGGATATGGTGGCCTTTCGGGAAGTCCGTCTTGAACTGGTCCCAAAGCTCCGGCGGCTGATTGGCATAATCCCAGGCATCGTCCTCCTTGCGCTCGCTGAAGACACGTTCCTTGGAACGGGAGCCCTCCTCGTCACGGCGCACGCCCACAATCAGGCCGTCAAAGCCGTATTCCTTCACCACCTGCTTGAGCCCCTCGGTCTTCAAGGCCTGGCAGCAGGCCAACCTGCCCTTGTCCGGGCCCATGCCGGCATCAATGGCCGCCTGATTGGTATGGACAATCAAATCCAGGTTGAGTTCCTTGGCCACCCGGTCACGATACTCAATCATCGCGGGAATCTTGTGCTTCGTATCCACATGGATGAAGGGAAACGGGCAATGGCCGTAAAAGGCCTTCTTCGCCAGCCACAGCAGGACCGTGGAGTCCTTGCCGATGGACCAGAGCATGCCCAACTTCCCTAATTTCTTATAAGCCTCCCGCAGGATATAGATGCTTTCGGCTTCCAATCTGTCTAACTTATCTGCTGTTTCTGTCTGCGCCATAATGCTCCCCTACTTTTCTATTCAATATTTATTGGCTTCCTGCTTGACCGTGACAATCTCATCAGAGCTGCCATCCGGCCAAAGCATCTGCCATTTGATTTCTCGTTCATTGTTTTGGGCATAGAGCCTGCCGCCACTGCCGCCAAGGTCCGCCGCCAGATAATAATAGATAGCCTGACGGGGGCACTCCTTGACGCAGGCGGTGCAGCCCCAGCAATCCCGCACATCGCGAATATGGGCTTTTCCTTCCCGCAACTTCAGCAAGTTGCCGGGGCAGGCCTCCGTGCAGAGGCCGCAGCCTACGCACTTGTCTTTCTCAATGGCGATACTCATCCCACCGCCTCCTTGCTTTCCTGTTCAATCAAAGGACGGCGGATGATCTTCACTTCGCCTTGTTCCAAACGGGAATTGATAAATACCTTAAAATCCTCCCGCCGCTCCGGGTAGTCCAGATGCTCCCCGAAGGCGTGCCAGCGGGTTTCCTGCCGGGCTGCCAGATGGGCAATCAAGGCCCTGCAGACCAACAGCCGCTCCCGCAGTTCAAAAATCTTCAAGAGACCATAGAAATCGGCCGCCCGCAGCTCGTCACTGAGACGCGCCAGCCTTTCGATATGCTTGCGGGCAATTTTCAACGAGCTTTCACTGTAGCCATAATGGCTCTTGATGCCTCCGGCATATTCATCCATGGCCTGCTGCATGGCTTCTTCGAGACTTTCCACGGTGTAGCGTCCTTCTGAATTTCCCGCCAGAAAAGCCTCCACTTCTTTGACAATAGTTTCCTGCACCTCTGCGTCAATCCCGCTCTTGCCCGCCTGCCGGGCAAAGGCTGCCGCCGCGCGGGCGGCGATTTCTCCTTCCACAAAGGAACCTGTCACATATTTCTGGGGACAGCCCCCGGCCACATCCCCGGCGGCAAAGAGCCCCGGCAGCGTGGTTGACCGGTCATTGCCGATCCAGTAGCCACTGGCGGTATGCCCCCCCACCACATAGGGCTCGGAGCCTTCGATTTCCACATTGTAGTCCCGGGGATTCAGGCCGCTTTCCCGCCAAAAGAGGGCTTGGGCGGGAGCCATATTGAGATAGGCCCGCTCCAAAGCCGCCGCCTGTTCCAATGTGATGCCGCGAGTCCCCAGATAACAGGGCCCATGGCCTGCCAAGTTTTCCTTGACCACTGCCCAGAGCCGCTCCGCCGTGGTGTTGCCATATTTATCCTGATACTTCTCTCCGCGGGAATTCACCTGGGGCGCGCCCACCCCCTGGGCAATGGTGCCCGTAGGGGCGATGGTGCCTTTACAGCGCAGGGCGATAAACCGCATCTCAAAGGTGGTCATCTCCGCCCCGGCCCGCAGGCCCATGGCATAGCCTGCGCCGGTGTTGAAAGGGCTGTACCACATCTTGTGCCGGGAAGTGCCCGGATGGTTGGGCTGGTAAAGCCCCGCCGCCCCGCCGGTGGCACAGATAACGGCATTGGCGCTGATTATCACGATTTCTTCATTGTTGAGGTCAATGCCCCAGGCACCCCTGACCTGACCATCGGTTACAATATAGTCCACAATATTGATATGGTTCAGCACTTTGACATTTGACTGGTCCAGTACGGCTTTCGCCAGTATCGGCTTGATATTTTCTCCATTTATCTTGATATTGCGCCAGCCCCGGGAGGCGTAGCTGCCGTCGGGATTCTTCTGGATCACCAGTCCCAGCTTCTCCAGCTTGGCCGTGACTTCGTTGAGCCCCTCGCTCATGGAGAGCAGCAAATCCTCCCGCACGATGCCCGCCGCATCTGCCTTGGCGTAATCGGCATAATCCTGTGGCGTATGCCCTGGCGTGATATAGGCGTTCAGGGCGTTTACCCCCGCCGCCAGACAGCCGCTGCGCTTGATATTGGCCTTGTCCGCCAACAGCACGTCCAGCCCCGGATACTCCTCCCCCAGAGTAAGGGCCGCATAACAGCCTGCCGCTCCGCCGCCGATGATCAGGATATCGCTTTGCTCATTTCTGACTTTCATTCGCCTCATCTACCTTAAATAACTACGGATTCCTTCTGCTTGGCCCGGTTTTCGATAATCCGGGTCCTGCCTGCTTCCAAACTGTAAATGCGGTGGATAAAGGCCAAAGCCTTGTCCCCAGCCTGCAACGGTGCTTTTTCCAGACTGCGGTGCGCCCGCAGGATCTGGCCCCGCACCTCGATATCCACCGCCACGGAACTGCCCCGGAAGTAGGTGGCCTTCACGGTACCCCGCTCAGCCCCCAAGGGCAGGGAAATCTCCTTCTCGTCCTTGGCCAGCTCGATAAATTCAGGACGGATAATGCCCTGATGACTCCCAGACTTTTCTTCATCCGTAAAGCCCTTGAACTGGGTATAGTCCTCTACTTTGACGGACTCGCCGATAAAATCTGCCACAAAAGGCGTCTGGGGTGCCTGATAGATTTCCAGGGGGCTCCCCGCCTGCTCGATGCGGCCATTGTTGACGATGATGATTTTATCGGCCACTTCCACGGCTTCATCCTGGTCATGGGTAACGAAAAGGCTCGTAATGCCTAGGTTATGGATGGCCTCCCGCAGCCAGCTTCTGAGTTCCTTGCGGACTTTCGCATCAATGGCGGCAAAGGGCTCATCCAACAATAACAGACTGGGGCTGGGTGCCAAGGCCCGGGCAAAGGCCACCCGCTGGCGCTGGCCGCCGGATAGCTGCAAGGGATAGCGCTTGGCCACCTGACTTAGCCCGGTAAGTTCCAGCAGTTCATCGGTACGAACCTTTATCTTGTGGCTATCCTCCTTCTGCACCCGCAGGCCGAAGGCGATATTGTCCCGCACCGTCATATGGCGGAACAGGGCATAGTTCTGGAACACGAAGCCAATGCCCCGCTCCCGGGCGGGCAAATCGTTGACCCGCCGTCCCGCAATCAGGATATCGCCCTTGTCCGGCTTTTCCAGACCTGCCAGCATGCGCAGCAAGGTGGTCTTGCCGCTGCCGGAGGGCCCCAGAAGGCCAGCCAATTCTCCTTTGGCTACGCCGAAGCTGGCATCATTTGCGGCCTTGAAGCCGTTAAAGCTCTTCTCGATATGTTTCAGTTCCACTTCATACTTCATGGTCATCCTTCCTTTCCATGCGCCATTCCACGAAATTGCGCAGAATCAGTACCAGGACTGCCAGCCCCACCAGAATGGAGGACACGGCAAAGGCCGCGGTAAAATTGTACTCGTTATAAAGAATCTCAATATGCAAAGGCAGGGTGTTGGTCTTGCCCCGGATATGGCCCGAGACTACCGACACGGCCCCGAATTCCCCCATGGCCCGGGCGGTACAGAGGATGATGCCGTACATCAGCCCCCATTTGATATTGGGGAGGGTTATCTGCCAGAAAATCCGCCAGCCGCTGGCGCCCATCAGCGCCGCCGCTTCCTCCTCGTCCCGGCCCTGGCCCTCCATCACGGGAATGATGCTCCGGGCGATAAAAGGCAAAGTCACAAAGATGGTGGCCAGCACAATGCCGGGCACCGCAAAGACCACAGCGATATGATAAGCCTGCAGCGTATCATAAAAGGGACTGAGCCTGCCAAAGAGCATAATGAAGAACAAGCCCGCCACCACCGGCGATACCGCAAAGGGCAAATCAATGATGGAGCCCAGCAAAGTCTTGCCCCGGAAGTCAAACTTCGTGAGCAGCCAGGCCGCCGCCAGCCCGAAGATGGTATTGGACACTACCGAGAGCACCGTGGCCTCAGCCGTCAGCCAGAGGGCCTTGCGGGCAAAGGGCTCGTTGAGGGCCGCCAGATAAGCATTCCAGCCCTTGCCCAAAGCCTCCACCCCGATAAGGATCAGGGGCAGGATCATCATGACCACGAGAAAGGCTGCGCCCGTCAGGATCAGTGACCACTTGACGATTGTTTCGGTTTTGAGGAATCTGCTCTGGCTACCAGCCACAGGCTTTGCCAATTTTGTCACCGCTTCCATCCTTACGCCCCCTGTCTTTGCAAACGATAACGCTGATAGCCGTTGAGAACCAGGAGCACCAGCATCGACATGGCCAGCATCACGATGGCCACGGCAGCAGCCGCCTGATAGTCAAACTGCTCCAGCTTGGTCATGATGAGCAGCGGCGCAATCTCCGTTTCAAAAGGGACATTGCCGGCGATGAATACCACACTGCCATACTCCCCGATGCCCCGGGCAAAAGCCAGAGCAAAACCGCTGATAAGCGGCGTGATAAGCTCCGGCAGGATCACTTTCCGGAAGGTCAGGAATTTTCCTGCCCCCAAAAGCGCCGCCGCTTCTTCCAAAGAGCCATCCAAATCTTTCAGCACCGGCTGGACACTGCGGGCCACAAAAGGTATGCCCACAAAGACCAGCGCAATGGTAATGCCCACCGCCGAAAAAGCGGTGGGTATCCCCAACTGATAGAAGAATCTGCCCAGCCAGCCCGTCTCCACATAAAGGGTGGTCAGGGCTATGCCTGCCACCGCCGTGGGCAGGGCAAAGGGCAAATCAATCAGCCCGTCCATCAGTCGCTTGCCTGGAAAATCGTAACGCACCAGCCCCCAGGCCAGCAACAGCCCAAACACGGCATTGATCAGCGCCGCTGCCAGAGCACAGCCAAAACTGAGCAGATAGCCATGCACCATGCGGTAATCCGTCACCTGCCGGATGAAATCCTGCCCGCTCATATCGCTGGCATAGAGCACGAAAGCACTCAGCGGCAGCAGTACCAGCAAAGACAGATAGAAAAACACGATTCCCATGGTCAGATGGCCCCCTGGTATAACCTGCCCAGTCCTGCCCATAATCATTCCTCCTCAAAAAACTGCTTATTTCTTGTAAATCTGATCGAAGGTGCCGCCATCGGCAAAATGTTCCTTCTGAGCCTTCGTCCAGCCGCCGAACTTGTCATCGATGGTGAAGAGCTTCAGTTCCGGGAACTGTTTCTTATACTTCTCGAAGACAGCCTTGTTGCGGGGACGATAGAAGTTCTTGGCGGCAATCTCCTGCCCTTCCGGCGAATAGAGATAATTGATATAGGCTTCTGCCACCTTGCGGGTACCCTTCTTGTCCACTACCTTGTCCACGATAGCCACAGACGGCTCGGCCAGAATGGAGATGGACGGTGCCACGATCTCGTAATCCGGGGAATCCTTCAGGGTAATCAGGGCTTCATTTTCCCAGGCAATCAGCACATCCCCCTGACCACGCTGCACAAAGCTCGTCGTTGCGCCACGGGCGCCGGAATCAAGGGCTACCACATTCTGGAAGAGCTTCTTGACGAAGTCCTTTACCTGACCTTCATCGCCGTTGTACTTCTCTTTGGCATATTCCCAGGCCGCCAGATAATTCCAACGGGCACCGCCGGAAGTCTTGGGGTTCGGAGTAACGATCTTCACATCATCACGGACGAGGTCATCCCAGTCATGGATATTCTTGGGATTGCCCTTGCGCACCAGGAATACGATGGTTGAGGTATAGGGCGCAGAATTGTCCGGGAACTTCTTGAGCCAGTCCTTTTCAATAAGACCAGCCTGAGCGATTTCATCTACATCATAGGCCAAAGCCAGCGTTACCACATCGGCTTCCAGCCCCTCGATGACGGAGCGGGCCTGCTTGCCGGAACCGCCGTTGGACTGACGGAACTCGATATCCTGACCGCTGGCCTTCTTCCATTCTCCCGTGAATACCTGATTGAACTCCGCATAGAGTTCCCGGGTGGGATCATAGGACACATTCAGGAACTCACTGGCCGCCTTGCCGTCTTCCCCACCGGCTGCCGACTCATCCCCGCAGCCCGTAAACAGGCCTGCGGCCGCCACCAAGCCCAAAGCTAAACTCGCTGCTTTCCACCACTTCTTCATCATAAATTCCCCCTCAAAAATAGATATGATTGCTTATTTATAAAATAAGAGGTTCCACAAACGGCCCTGCTGGGCAATCTGTGGAACCTCCAATTTTTTTGGTCAGTTCACTGAACCATGTGCATATGTAACACTTCTTCGCTGTGCTTGCGTTGATGATGACATTTATGTTACACTATTACACCTAGCTTGTCAATAGGTTTATATAAAATACTCGATGGTTTTCTCTGGCGTAAGTTTGGTGCGGGTATCAAAGAGCAGCACCGCCTCCCGTTCATCCAGTGGGCCTAGGGCATAGGGGCCGGCGTCCTCGCGGTTGAAGCAGTCAAAGGGCACGATGCGGTTATAGGACAGGGGATGTTCCAGCGTGCATTCAATGCCCGCAAAGGGACTTTCCGTCATATAGTAAGGGTCAAAAAGACGTATTTTATCCCCAGCCCTCTGTGTCAGCAGCACATAGTGCTCGCCGTCCATATTCAGGCGGACTACGGCCGCACCGCCCCGGCAAAGGGCATCCACCACCAGGCTGTTCTCCCCCATATACACCGACCTGCCGGATAGATAGCGGCACTCGATGGGCAGCAGTCCCGCTTCCCCTGCACCGCTGAGCCAGCGGGACAAAAACATCATGGCCATGCGGGAAGTGCCGCTCTTGCCGGCACCGCCGCCTTTGCCATAGCAATCCAGGGAATAAAGCATGATATTGCGCAGGATTTCCGGCTGTATCTCCTCCCGCTGGAAGAGATAGGACAGTCCATTCAGCAGCGAAGTGGGGCCGCAATCATATTCAGATATTTGATAATGCAGAGGATTTTTCATGGACTGCAGCCTCCCTTTTTAACCTTTCATCAATACGCAAAGCAGAAATCAGTTTCCACCGGATAGGCGTCCGCTTCCGGCGCCTGATCCAGCACGTAATGGATGAATTCATCCACAGCCTTCTGGCTGGCCACTTTGGCCGTATACATCTGATTGCCCATCTGGGGCACCATCATTTCCGGCATGCGCTCACACATGACCATATCCCTGCCATAGCGGTCCATGATTTCCCCATGGGTATGCACATAATTATGGCAGTCCCGGCGGCTGGCATAGACACAGTAGCAGTGCTGACCGCTGTCGGGGATTTTCCGTATATTGTCCGTAATCATATCCGCCCAGACCTGATAGACATCCGTGGAATGGGCAAAATTGATCATATCGGGGGTGTAGCCGCCGGCCGGACGCATATTGACCTCCAGCCCCACGAAATCACCCACTTCGCCGAGGCCTGCCTTGGCCTTGGTCAGGCGGAAGAATTCCAGATGGACAAAACGACTTCTGACGTCAAAGGCCTTGACTGTAGCCCTGCCCACGCCCTTCAATTCCACCGGGGCATGAGCCGTCGTGTAATAGGACAGATCCAGCTGCTTCAGCACGATGTCCATAACCGAAGGCGGCCAGACCGTCATGGACTCCAACAAGGGCTTGGAATCCGCATCAATGATGGCATCGTAGGAGCAGATATCACCGGTAATGAACTCCTCCATCACATAGGGCACTGGCAGGTTCTTGGCAAAGAAATCCTGCAGATCACCGTCATTTTCCAGCTTGAAGGTATCGCAGGCGCCTACCCCCACATCAGGCTTGACGATAACAGGATAATCCACCAGATCGATGAACTTCCTCGCCGCTGCGATATCCGTGATCTTATGCAGGCGGGCCGTGGGCACGCCGGCCTTGGCATAGAATTCCTTCATGGCGGACTTGTTCTTGATATGGCCCACCTCGTCAAACTGATAGCCCGTGGTCACATGGAAGTCCGTGCGCAGGCGGGCGTCCTGCTCCAGCCAGAACTCATTGTTGGACTCAATCCAGTCAATCTTCCCGTACTTGAAGGCAAAAAAGGCCACCGCCCGGTACATCTCATTGTAATTGGACAGATCCTGCACAAAATAATATTCCGTCAGGGAAGCCTTGAGTTCCGCCCGCAGTTCATCATAAGGGCAGTCCCCAATGCCCAGCACATTCACGCCGTTCTTGTGCAGACGGTCACAGAAGTTCCAATAATGCTTGGGGAAATGCGGAGAAATAAATACAAAGTTCATCAGCAGTTCGCCTCCAAATCTTTTTCACGCAGCATATAGGGCAAGAAGTAGCGAATCTGTTCCTTCCACCAGTACCAGTCATGGTTCACATCATAGCCCCAGAAGTCCACCCAGCCATGGATGCCCTTGGCCCGGAAGATGTCCCCCATTATAGCAGTGGTCCGCCGGCCTTCATCCTCCCAGGCTCCCTGCCCCACGCAGAGGATAATGGGCTTTTCGTTATACTTCTGGATATAGGGGTGGTCATTAGGCATCTGCGCCAGAAAGTCCACCGGAGAATTCTGGTAAAGAGTACCATCCAGCCAACCGTCAAAGAAGAAGCGGGCATCATAGACACCGGACAAGGACAAGATGCCGCTAAAGAGTTCCGGACGACGCAGGAACAGGATAGCTGCATGGAAGCCTCCCAGGCTGCAGCCCGTCACCATGGGCAGAGCGCCACTGCCGTTCTTATCCGCAATAAAGGGCAGCACCTCTTCCACAATATAATTGTAATAAGCTTCCTGCCGGCCAGACCGCCAGCCCTTGTCTCCCCAGACATTGGACCAGGTTTCCGTATCCACGGTGTCCACGCAGAAGAGCTGGATTTTGCCGCTGTCGATATAATCGGCCAAGGTGTCAATCATGCCAAAGTTCTCGAAGTTATCGCTCATGGCATCCTGGGTGGGAAACACCAGCACCGGCGTGCCCCTGTCCCCGTAAAGGCGTATGCTCATATCCCGCTGCAGGCGGTCGCTGTACCAATTCACAAACTATTTTACCATATAATCATCCCCTTATCAATGGTCAGATAGTCAGATATTATCCCCTATGTAATACCTATCTAGTCAATATGTTTTATATATTACTGTAAATCTGTAAACTTGTCAAAGAAAAAATCCACCGGATTACGCCATTTGTACGTAATCCAGTGGATTTTTCAAGCCTTCCCCGCAACCAAGCCTGTCAATATTTTCAGAAACGCCCCAATCTCTTCCTCCGTGGTCAGGTGGCTCAGGCTGATGCGCCAGGAGGACAGGGCATTCCGCCTGTCCCCGCTTACTGCGTATACAGCCTTTGAAGGCTGGCCATCGGTGGAGCAGGCAGATTTTACCGAAACGCAGACACCCTGCTCAGCCAGCATCTGCTGCATGCGCGTGCCCTTGATGCCCTGCACGCTGACATTCAGGATATGGGGCACGGCATCGGCAGGACTGTTTATAACGACAGCAGGATTTTTACCGAGTTCTTGACGCAGTTCTTCGTTTAGTTTCATAACCTGCGCATACCGCTCCTGCAGGGAGGCCGTTGCTTTCCCCAGCGCCTTTGCCAGGGCCGCCGCCAGCCCCAAGGTGGGCGTGCCGCTACGGTACAGGCTTGCGCCTGCACCGCCATGGATCAGGGGCGTCAGTTCCAGCGGCCGGCGCTTGAACAACAGGCCGCTGCCATTCAGCCCAAAGAACTTATGGGCTGAGAGACTTACCGTATCGATACCGGCAAAGGAAAAGGGAATTTTCCCCATAGCCTGGGTGGCATCCACATGGAGACGGCAGTTTTCGTAATGACTGATAAGTTCTGCAATTTCCTGTACCGGCTGGATGGTGCCCAGCTCGCTGTCCACTGCCGTAACAGCTGCCAGGATCGTATCCTCCCGCAGCAGTTCCCGCAGATGTTCCAGCTTGATTTTTCCATCCTGACCGATATCCACCAAATCTACCTCATAGCCCTGTTCCTGCAGCCAGGCCAGCGGCCCGCTGACGGAGGCATGCTCCAAGGGTGTGGAGATAATATGCTTTCCATGTTTTTGCTGGATATCTGCTATCCCCTTGATGGCCAGATTATTGGCCTCGCTGGCCCCGGAGGTATAGATGATTTCCGCAGGAAATACCGCCAGCGTCCGGGCAATATCCGCTGTGACCTCAGCCAGCTTCTCCCGGGCCTGCATCCCCAAAGGATGGGCGGAATTGGGATTGCCTGTATAATTCCTTTCAGTATTGATGAAGGTCTCCAATACCTCAGCATCGGCCGGGCTATTGGCGGCATAGTCCAGATAGATCATCCTTCCTGCCTCCCCGCCTCTATAATCGTGCCGCCGCCCACCACGATATCATCATCGTAGAGCACCACCGACTGGCCAACGGTAATGGCCCGCTGGGGTTCATCAAAAATAAGCTTTATCTTATCTTTACCTTGCGGGTAAGCCGTAGCCCACTGTTCCTTATGTCTGTACCTGGTCTTGGCCTTTACCCGGATAGCTTCTGCAGGCGGCTCCATGGCAATCCAGTTCATCTCATCGGCATAGAGGGTATCGGAATATAATGCTTCATTCGGCCCCACAAACACCGTATTGCTTTCCATATCCTTGCCGGTTACATAGAGGGGCCTATCCGCTGCAATGCCCAGACCTTTGCGCTGGCCGGTGGTATAATGGACGGCACCATGATGCCTGCCCAGCACATTGCCCGCTTCATCTACAATGGGGCCATCCTCATATTTCCTGCCGGTATACTGTTCCATAAAGCCCACATAGTCCCCGTCGGGAACGAAGCAGATATCCTGACTGTCATGCTTAGCTGCATTGCAGAAGGCCAGCCCCTCCGCAATCTTTCTTGTTTCCTCCTTGGGGATATCCCCCAGGGGGAATTGCAGATGAGCCAGCTGTTCCTGAGTCAGCATATACAGGACATAACTCTGGTCTTTACTCAGATCAGCAGCCTTTTTCAGCAGGTATCTCTGCCGCCCTTCATCATAGGTAATCCGGGCATAGTGCCCCGTCACCACATAGTAAAGCCCCTTCTGCTCCGCAAAAGCAAAGAGCCGGTCAAACTTCATGTAGCGGTTGCAGTCAACGCATGGATTGGGAACGCCGCCAGCTTCATAGGTGCGAATAAACTTTTCGATAATACGTTCCTTGAATTCCATGGTAAAATCCAGCACCTCATAGGGAATGTCCAGCTGAAAGGCCACATCACTGGCATCATCGATATCCCGCTGAGAACAGCAGGTATGATAATTTCCCAGGCCGATATCACTGTTCCGGTACAGCCGCATGGTGGTGCCCAGACAGCGGTAGCCCTGCTTTGTCATCAGATATGCCGCCACCGAACTATCCACCCCGCCGCTCATGGCAATCAGGGCACTGTTCTTATCCTTTATCATTTCCATTTTATCTCTCCAATATTTATTAACCTAGCTATTGAGTAGGTTTTGTTATTTTATCACCTTTCACAGGTGATTTCAAGCTTAGCCAATACGAAACCTTCACAATATCTTCACATTCTCTGCAAGGGTTCTGCATATTTGGCCGCTATACTGTAAGCAGATCAGAAAAACAACCCTTGAGGAGGAATTTGTGTATGACAAACTATATGGAACTTTTGATGACGAATCAGCCCTGGAATCTCATCGCCTTCATGGTGCTGCCGGTGGCCATGGCCGAACTCATCACCATGGCGGAATTTTTTATTCTGTCCGATGCCCAGGAACATAAGAGATGGAAGAAACTGAGCCACTATCTGGGCATGGTTTTAGGCGTTTATTTTACCGGGGTGTTCCTGTACCTGGCCACAGCCGTGGTACCGCGGATTGAATTCCGTGGCTGGATTGACCTGCTGGCTGTAGGCTTTTATATGCTGGGCGTCATCCCCTTAGGCGCCATTGCCCTGCAGGAAATGGGCATCATCAGCGGAACCTTGGATGAAAAAAGAAAGATGCACCGCCATATCGTGCTGTTGGTCACGTTCCTGATTGTCAGCCATGTGGCTATGGTCTTCGGCATGGCAGACCCCGCATTAGGTGGTTGGCAGTCCGCCCCCCAGTATGATATGATGAATAGCAATATGAGCGGCATGCATCATATGGATGGCACCGCCCATGGAATGAAGCACTGATATGGCAACGAAGATGGACTCTTACGGAAATTGAGTCCGTCTTTTGCATATACGGGGGAAAGCAGAATGCAGAAAAAAATATTGCTGGTGGATGATGATTTGAAGCTATTGGATGTTCTGGAGCCATTTCTCCGCAACGAAGGTTTTGCCACCATGCGGGCCCAGGATGGGCTGGAAGCCCTGACGCTGCTGATGAAGCAGCCAGACCTCATCGTCCTGGACATCATGATGCCGCATCTGGATGGCAAGGAAGTCTGCCGCCGCATCCGGCAGATCAGCCAGGTTCCCATCATCATGCTGACCGCACTGGACGAGGAAGCCGACAAATTGGAAAGCCTGGATTTAGGCGCCGACGATTACATAGCCAAGCCCTTCAGCATGCGGGAACTGGCGGCCAGGATACGGGCCGTCCTGCGGCGGGCCTCAGGCCCCCTTGCCGATACGCCGCCTCAGACGCAAAAACTTGCCGCAGGCGGCCTTGTGCTGGACAGCCTGCGGCACACGGTGCAGCTGGATGGGAAAATGCTGGAGCTCACCCCTATTGAATTTACCCTGTTGGAGGTATTGATGCGTCATCCGGGGCAGGTGCTGAACCGCCTGCAGCTGATGGAGCAGAGCCATGGTTTTGCTTTTGATGGCTATGAACGTACCATTGATGCCCATATCCGCAACCTGCGCCGCAAGATTGAGCAGGATACCCGCAAGCCCACCTATATTTTGACCGTGTATGGCGTGGGCTACCGCTTTGGAGGTGACGCTGATGAATAAATGGCAAAGCATCCGCCTGAAACTGGCCGGAGGAACCTTTCTCCTGCTGGCCATCACCGTATGCAGCCTGATTGTGCTGATGAACGGACAGATGGAACGCGCTTTCCACGATTTCCTGCAGCTGCATTTTCCCGCCGCGGCAGCACAGGATACGGCAGAAGTGATGTTCCTGCAGTCTGTCCATCAATCCCTTTGGTGGGTGGGGCTGTTTTTCATCGTTCTGGGGCTGGCGGCCAGCTATCTACTGGCCACCAGCATTACCAAGCCCTTGCGCCGCCTCACCGAAGCTGCCAAGGAAATCGGCCGGGGAAATTTCAACCAGCAGCTGCCGGCTTCGGCCCATGATGAAGTGGGGCAGCTGACCCAGGTCTTCAATCAGATGGCGGAAGACCTGTCACGCAATGAAAAATCAAGGCGTGAGTTCTTCGCCGGCATCGCCCACGAGCTGCGCACGCCTCTGGCCATCCTGCAGGGAAATCTGGAAAACATCAGCAGCGGCGTCACGCCCCCGGAACCGGAAATCATCTTCTCCATGCAGGAGGAAGTCATGCGCCTGAGCCGCTTGGTAACGGACCTACGTGACCTGTCCCTGGCGGAAATCCGGGAACTGAAACTGCACCGGGAGCCCACCGATTTAGGCCAGTTAGCCCTGCAGCTTGGCCAGTTCATGCAGCCGTTATTTGACGAAGCCGGCCAAAAACTGCTGCTGGAAATTGCAGACAATCTGCCCTCCGTATCCGTAGACCAGGACCGCATGCGCCAGGTCATTGGCAACTTATTGGCCAACGCCAGCCGTTACAGCGGCCCCGGCAGCACAGTGCAGCTCAAAATCCATCAAGAAGGCCCTTCCCTGCGCATTGCGATACAGGATAACGGGCCTGGGATACCGGAGGAAGACATGCCCCATATCTTTGAGCAATTCTATCGCGGAGAAAAATCCCGCAGCCGGAAAAATGGCGGCTCGGGAATTGGTCTGGCCTTAGCCCGCCGCTATGTGGAAATCCATGGCGGTACCATAAAGGCCGAAAACCTGCCGGGCGGCGGGGTACGCTTCGTGATCCTTATCGCAGGCTTTGGCTAAGCCCTGTCAGATCTCAGCCAAGGCCGCATCCAGTTCGGCGATGATATCCTCCGCCTGCTCCAGGCCCACGGACAGGCGCAACTGCCCCCAGGTAATGCCTACTGCGGCAAGTTCAGCAGAACTGTAAAACCTGTGGGAAGTCTTGGCGGCATAGGACACGGTAGTGGCTGTCCCCGCCAGACTGGGCACGAATTTAATGGTGACAAGCTCCTTTATGAGCTTGGATGCCTCCGCCTCGCCGCCCCGCAGATTGAAGCTCAGCATGCCGCCGTAAAGGCCCGGGGCAAACTGCGCCGTGGCCCTTTTATAGCTTGGAGAAGTTTCCAGTCCCGGATAGAACACCCTGTCAACCTTGGGATGCTTGGCCAGGGATTCTGCCACCTGCAGAGCATTGCGGGAATGGGCCGCCACCCGCAGGTTCAGTGTACGCAGACTGCGAGCCAGCAGCCAGCTGTCCGCAGGGCTCAGCAGGGCACCGTAAAGAGTCAGGGTATGGCGGATTTTCTCAATGATTTCCCTGCGGCCTGCCGCCGCCCCGGCTACAATATCGCTATGACCGCCCAAGTATTTGGTGGCACTGTAGAGCACCACATCGGCGCCTAAAGCTGCGGGCTTAGCCACCACCGGCGTGGCAAAGGTGTTGTCGATGAAGAAGAGCAGATCATGCTTATGAGCCAGCTCCGCCACCGCCTGGATATCCGGCACTTCCATCAGGGGATTGGAAATCGTCTCCGTATAGATGAGCTTCGTTTCCGGACGGATATAAGCGGCAATATCCTCCCGGGCAAAATCCACAAAGCTGACGCTGACGCCGAAGCGGGCCAGCTCATTTTTCAAAAAGTCATGGACACCGCCGTAAAGCACCGGCGAGGAAATGATATGGTCCCCCTGCTGCACCACGGACAGGATGCTCAGGGTGATGGCAGACATGCCCGAGGAAAACACCAAAGCATCTTCCGTTTCATCCGCAGCGGCCAGAATCTCTGCCACCGCATCTGTGTTGGGATGTTTGATGCGGGTGTAGATATAGCCTTCCGCCTCCCCCTCATAGATGTTATCCACCGAGGGCACATCATCAAAGGCAAAGACCGAGGTACGGTAGATGGGCAAAGTCTCCGGCACCGAAGCTCCCTGCCCGATTGTCTTGTAAAACTGTCCGTCCCCTGTATGAATCAATTTCGTGCTCAGATGCTTTCCCATAATATTCCTCCCCCTCTGAATCAATGCGTATTTTTCTCTGCCAGCTTGTTGCCCAGGAACTGAATCAGGCAGACGATGGCCACCAGCACGATAACCGTGCCCACGGTCACATCCTCCTGAAAGCGGTTATGGCCATACTTGATGGCAAAATCCCCCAAGCCGCCGGCACCGACAGCCCCGGCCATGGCCGTCAGGCCAATCAGGCTGATGGTGGTAAGGGTAGTGGCCCGCACCAGGGGCGCAATGCTTTCCCGCAGGTACACCTTGAAGATGACCTCCCAGGGGCTAAGGCCCATAGCAGTAGCCGCCTCGATAACCCCGTCGCCGATTTCCGTCAGCGCAGACTCCACCTGCCGGGAAAAGAAGGGCACAATGCCGAAGACCAAGGGGATAATGGCGCCCTTCACGCCAATGCCCGTGCCCACCACCATGCGGGTAAGAGGCAAAAGCAAAGTCAGCAGAATGATAAAGGGAATGGAACGGAAGGTGTTGATGGCCTTGTCCACCACCTGATACACCGCATGACGCTCCAGAATGCCGCCGGGCTTCGTGGTAATCAGCACCACGCCGAAAATCAGCCCCAGCAAAAAGGATATGCCCCCGGCAATCAGTACCATAACAAAGGTATCAATAATTGCCTGATAGAATTCAGGCAGTTTCAGCATGAGATTGGGAAACACGGTATTCAGCAGCTCCATCTTTAATCACCTCTACATTCACGTTCTTCGCTCTTACATAGTCCAGGGCCTTTTTGATTTGCGGCCGTGCACCTTTGATGATGGCCACGGTGCCCCCCAGTGGCAGCCCCTCCACCAGTTCCACATCGCTGAAGAGGATGTTCACCGACACCTCGAACTTCCGGGAAATCTGAGAAATCAGCGGCTCCGAAACATTGGCCTGCTGATAGCGCATCTTCACCAGCTTTTCATCGTGGGACAGTTCGGCAATCTCCGCCTTGTCCTCGATGAGCTGATAGATTTCCGACAGATTGGATGTGGTGTCGATGAAATTCTTCGTAATCTCCTGCTGTGGCTGGGCAAAGAGGTCATACACGGTATTTTCCTCCACCACCCGGCCATGCTCCATCACCGCCACCCGATGGCAGAGCTTCTTGATGACGTCCATCTCATGGGTGATGACCACCACGGTAATACCCAGCTCCGTGTTCAGGCGGGCCAGCAGCTTCAGGATGGACCTGGTGGTCTGGGGGTCCAGGGCACTAGTAGCCTCATCGCAGAGCAGGATTTCCGGGTCCGTGGCCAAAGCACGGGCAATGGCCACCCGCTGTTTCTGCCCGCCAGAGAGCTGAGAAGGATAGGCATGGGCCCTGTCCTCCAGTTCCACAAAGGCCAGCAGTTTCTTTACTTTGCTTTCAATCTCACTTTTGGACAGGCCGGAATTTTCAATGGGCAGGGCCACATTCTGGGCCACGGTCCGGGAGGGCATCAGATTGAACTGCTGGAAAATCATGCCGATTTTCTTGCGCTGTTCCCGCAGGTCCTTGGGCTGCAGGGCGAGCATATCCACGCCGTTGACGATAACCTTCCCCGCCGTGGGACGCTCCAGCAGATTGATGCAGCGCACCAGTGTGGACTTGCCCGCCCCGGAGAAGCCGATGATGCCGTAGATTTCCTTATCCTGAATGGTAAGGTTTACGTCCTTTACTGCGGTTACCTGCTTATCCTTGATTGTAAATGTCTTATTGATACCTTCCAGGACAATCATGCCTGTCACCTCTTTCTTACCTTATTCTTTCCACGCCGCAATATACTGGCCGTGGAAATCATTCTTGTAGATTTCCTTCGTCTTTTCTGACTGATATGCCTTGACGATTTCCTGGTAGAGTTCCTTATCCTTATCCTCGGTTCTCACAGCGATTACATTGAAGAAATCATCGCCTTTATAATACTGTATGGCATCCTTGAAGACGGCGTCCTTATCCGGATCAAGACCGGCATCCACGGCATAATTGCCATTGACGATGGCAGCTGCCACATCCGGCAGCAGGGAAGCGGTCTGTGACGCATCCACCTGGACGATTTCAATCTTGGCCGTATTTTCTTCAATATCCTCCAGCTCCGGCGTGATGCCCGCGCCGCTCTTGAGGCGGATAAGGCCAGCGGCCTGCAGGACATTCAGGGCACGGCCGAAGTTTACCGTGTCATTGGGCACAGCAATCTTGTCGCCAGCCTTGATTTCCTTGAGGTCATGAATATTCTTGGAGTAGAGGTTCAGAGCTGACAGCATGGTATCGCCAATGGCGGTGATTTCATAGCCATGCTTTTTTACTTCGTTGTTCAAGAACCGATGATGCTGGAAGGCGTTGAGTTCGATTTCCTTATTGGCGAGAGCGGCGTTGGGCTGGGTGTAATCGGAGAACACCACCAGCTCAATGTCCACATTCTTTTCCTTGAACTTGTCGATGATGGGACGCCAGATGACTTCATCGGAGGTGCCTGCTACGCCTACCCGCACCTTCTGCACATCAGCAGCCTTGTTGTCCCCGCAGCCGCCTGCCACAACGCCAACCACCAGAATCACAGCTAAAAATAATAATTTCACGAATTTCTGCATATTAAGCCTTCTTTCTCTTATTAGTCCGCCTGTCCCAAATAGGCCAGAGCATAATTCAAATGCAAATCCGCCGCGATGACCACGGCTTCCTCTGCGGGTTCCAGCTTGTCACTGTGAAGCCCCGCCTGGGAAGCAGGATTGTCATCCGCCACCCCCAGATGAACGTAGGCACCTTTGCTTTCTTTAAGGTATTCCGCAAAGTCATCCCCCGCAAAGCCAAAGGCCGGTTTTTCGCTGATTTGTACCTTATCCTGCCCCAGCAGCTCTGCGGCCACCCCGGCGATTTCATCCCTGGCCTCCTCATCGTTTATCAGAGGGCTGGCAAAGCAGTCAAATTCGCAGAGCACCTGCACGCCGTAGGCTTCTTCAGCCACACCGGCCAGCTTCACGAATTCTTCCTTCAGCCGCTCACGGGTTTCGTTGTTGTAAGCCCGGAAGCTGCCCTCGATGACGGCCTCATCCGCCACCACATTGTAGGAAGATCCCGCCTTGAACACGCCGATGCCCACGATGACCTTTTCCTCCGGCGGCAGTACGCGGCTCCGCAGGCGGGAGATTTCTCCCACCAGCAAGGTGCCGGCCTGCAGGGCATCCCGCCCCAGCTGCGGTTTCGAGGTATGGGCCTTGCGCCCCTTGATGGTCAGGCGGAAGAAGTCACAGGATGCAGCGTCTTCCTTCCGGGACAGCAGTACACTGCCCACAGGAACATCCGGAGCGATATGTACGCCGAAGGCCCGGTCATAACCTTTGGTCAGCCCCTGCTGAATGAAATACTGGGAGCCATGACCAAATTCTTCCGCCTGCTGGAAGGCCAACAGCACGGTGCCGGAAAAGCTATCCTTTAACTCCGCCAGCCGCTGGGCCGCTGCCAATAATGCCGCCCCATGAATATCATGGCCGCAGGCGTGCATCACACCGGGATTGACGGATTTATAAGACAGATTTGTCTTTTCTGCTACCGGCAGAGCATCGATATCCGCCCGCAGGAGCACCTTGCGGCCATTATCCTTCGTGCCCTTTATCCAGGCATAGGTGCCAGTCTCCCCCACCTTTTGGTATTCTATCCCCCAGTCCTGCAAATGCTGCTGTATGAATTGGGCCGTTTCATATTCCTGCCCGCTCAGTTCCGGATGCTTATGGAAATGCTCACGGAATCTTATCGCTTCATCTCTATCTATATGCTGCAACATTTTCTGCACCTCCCATTTTTCTAACCTAAGTAAAGCAAGATGAAAAATCTCTCGATTTTTCATCAGCCCTTACACGAAATCTAAGTCATTCTGCGCCTATCGGCTTGACTGACTAAGATTTCATAGTAAAAAGAGGCTTTGCACAGGAAAAAACCTGTACAAAACCTCTGGTCATCCAGTCAGTTTCTGCGTTCTCTTGACGATGACCTTATGTTACACTATTACACCCAGCATGTCAATAGGCAAAGAAGGAAATATGAAAATTACGCGGCCATGGCCAGCCTGATCAGTTCCTCAATATGGATCTCCACACTGTCCAAACAGGGCACGGGACAGTTATCCGGATTCAACAACAGGGGCAGCTCAGTACAGCCCAGGATGATGGCTTCAATGCCGTGTTCTGCCTGCATCTTCCGGATGATCTGCTGGAATTCCTGCAAGGTGGACTCCTTGACGATGCCCTCCTCCAGTTCCTGATAGATCCGCCCGGCGATAAGTTCGCGATCTGCCTGCTGGGGCACAAAGACCTCAATCCCGGCCTCCCACAGGTCTTTTTTCATATAATCCTGTTCCATGGTAAAGATGGTGCCCAACAGGCCGACTTTTTTGTATCCTTTGGAAACAGCCTGCCTGCAGACAGTCTGGGGAATACTGACAAAAGAGGTTTTTGTTTTCGCGACCAGCTCTGCAAACACAATATGGGTAGTAACCGCTGTCAGGGAAACAATTTCTGCTCCGTAGCTACGCAGATTATTTACCTTTTCCGCCAGATAATCCACCAATTCCCCATATTGGCCGTTGGTCAGATACCCCCAAACCCGGCGGAAATCAACGCTCTCAATTACCAGTTCCGGCATATGTTCCGCGCCTGTGAGCTTGTCAATCCGGCTGTTGAGCTCTTTGTAATACAGCAGGGTGGATTCCGGCCCCGTCCCGCCAAGCAAGCCAATCTTTTTCATCTCATTTCCCTCCTATGTTTTTTCTCATAATCGCATCCGCTTATACGCGCTGTTCCTCCCCATAGGGCTCTTCCAGCTGTGTATCCGTCCCGTCTTCATACATATCCTCCAACCGTGCTACAGCCAGCGTCGAAACCACATCGCCGGTTACATTCAGAGCCGTATGCACCATGTCGATGGGACGGAAGATGCCCACGATCATGCCCATGATGGCGGCAGGCAGGCCCATGGTGCCCAGCAGCATCACCGTCAGCACGATACCGCTGTTGGGAATGCCTGGCGTGCCGATGGAAATCAGCGTGGTCATGAAGATAAAGGCCGCCTGCTGATACAGTGTCAAATCCACGCCGTAAATCTGGGACACGAAGAGCACCGTAACGGCATAGTAGGCGGCGATGCCGTTCATATTTATCGTGGCCCCCAGGGGCAGCGTAAAGGATGCCAGCTCATGGCGCACATGGAATTTCTGTTCCACCACCTTAAGTGTCACCGGCAGTGTGCCGGAGCTGGAAGTGGTGCTGAAGGCCACCCACCAGATTTCGGAAACCTTGCGGAAGAAGTCGGCCAGAGGAATCCTGGCAATGCCCCGGATGATGAACAGATACAGGAAAATGACAATGGACAGGGCCGCCACGTAATGGGTCAGGATAAACTTGCCCATAATGCCGAAAACCGCCAGGCCGTACTCCCCGATGCTGCAGGCAGCCAGTGCGCAGACACCGTAGGGAGTCGTCTTCATCACGATGTCGGTGATCTTGAACATGACCTGGGAGCCTTCATCAATGACCTTCTTGAAGTTGGACGCCTTATCCCCTAAGATGGTCAGAGCCACCCCCACAAACACCGCAAAGACGATGGTCTGCATCAAATCCCCCTTGGCCAGAGCCTCCAGCGGATTTGACGGCACCATCCCCAGGATGGCCGCCCCCACGGAAAGGGGTTCTGCTGCCTTGACATTTTCAGCACTCTCCACAATGCTGCCAACACCAAAGCCCCGCCCCGGCTGCAATAAATGGGAAACCGCCAGGCCGATAATGGTGGAAAGAATCGTGGTCACCACATAGAAGCCCATGACCTTGGTGCCAATGCGCTTAAGCTTGGCCACATCCCCGATGCTGGCAATGCCGCTGATGATGGAGCAGAAAATCAAAGGCATCACAATCATCTGAATCAATTTCAAAAAGAGGTCTCCCACGGGCTGCAGGAAAAGAATCTTGTCCTGAAAGATAAGTCCTAAAACAACACCTACGCCGAACCCTAGAAAAACCTTGGCACTCATGGATAATTTTGCCATAATATCACACCTTTCATAAAAAACGGAGGCCTCGGACAGCAGGCATCTGCCTTTCCGAAGCCTCCGTTGGTTACGGTCAGCTTATTTACATTTCGAGGTAATTATACAGGCAAAATCATAATTTGTCAATCTATTTGCAATTTTTAATAATGATTTTTCACTGTACCGGTCATGGCCGCGATATTCTCCACCGGAGTAGTGGTGGACAGGCCACAGGCAGGGGCGATGATATCGATGCCCTTGCTTACGATATTCTCCGTTACCCGTTGCACTACATCCGGTGTCTGCAGCTGCAGGGCAAAGGTGCTCACATTGCCCATCACCGTGACGCCGCATTCCGCCTTGAGCGCCTGCAGATTCACCATGGCGTCTGTACTCACCGCATCCCCGTGCAAAGCGGGGATGTGTTTTTTTACGGCATCCAATTTGCCGCAGATATGCACGATAACACGAGCATCCCGCTCATGGATGGCATCCACCAGTCGGTTCAGATAGGGTACGGCATAATCCCCGAACATCTTCGGGCCCAGGATTTCCCCGGTGGCCGTAGGATCGGCAATGGTGATAACGGGAAAACCGCTTTCAATCAGCACCTCCGCATAGCCAATGAGGAAATCCGTCACATAATCCAGCACCCGATGGGCATTGGCCTTGTCCTTGCGCAATTCCTTCAGAAACGTCATGGGATCGACGATGGAGGCCGCTGTGGATACCGGCCCGGTCAGGCTGCCGATAACCGGCACATCCGGATTCTTCTCCGCCATGTTCTGGCCGGCTCTGGCAATGGCCTCGATACGCCCCTCCTGCAGGAGCTCCTTGATATCACGCACCACTACATCGGCTGTGGAAGCATAGCGTTCCTTCGCAATCTTTGGTTCGCAGGTGGCGTTGCCGAAGTCGATCTCACTGCCCAACACCTCTGCCTCCACCGTCATGCAATAAGGAATGCCAAAGTTCTCAAAACCTGTCTTTTCCTCCACTGCCGCCGACAATTTGGTCATGGCTGCCGCATCCGGATGTACTTCCGGAAAAGTGAAACCGCAGCCTTCAATCACATCCACGGTGGCACTGTTCATCATGCCTCCGGGACAAATAACCGGGGCCCGGTCAACCGTCTTCCCGTCCAATACGCGCAGCAGCCGCTCTCTGGGTGAAATATCATTCATCGGGGCACCTCCTCACGACACCAGTTCCCGGGCCAGCCGGGCTGCCTCAGCTGCATTGACCGCGTAAACGTCCGCACCGATTTTCTTGGCAAAGGCGGACGATATGGGGCCGCCGCCAATGATGACCTTGTAAGCCTCACGCCTGCCTTCCTTTTCCAGTTCTTCCACCACCTCGCGCATGGCTGGCATAGCCGTGGTCATCAGGGTGGCCAGGGCGATGATGTCTGCCTTACTTTCCTCCGCTTGACGCAGGAATTCCCGGGCAGGAATGTCCCTTCCCAGGTCGATGACCTCGAAGCCGGCACTCTCCAGCATGATCTTCACCAGATTCTTGCCAATGTCATGGGTATCCCCTTCCACCACGCCGATGACCACGGTATGATGCTCACTATCCTGCCGCCTCTTGATATGCGGCTTCAATATCTCGATGCCCGCGTACATGGCATCCGAACACAGCAGCAGTTCCGGGATAAAGTATTCCTCTTCCTCATAGAGGCGCCCCACTTCCTCCATGCCCTGGGACAGGCCCTTTTCAATGGCCGCATAGGCGTCAAAGCCCTCATCCACCACGGCTTGTGCCATTACAGCCGCCTGCTCCTCATCCATATCCACCACAGCTTCGGAAAGCACCTTATGCAATTCTTCTTCTCTTGTCATAGCCAACCGCTCCTTCCATTACAAATTCGCCACCGCATTTTTCGAGCCAAAATCCTGGCAATGTTCAATGCCCGCTGCACTTACAGCCTTGCTGCCCCAACGCTTCTTATCTGCCCCCACGGGACAGGCAGCGGTACACAGGCCGCAGGGATAGCGGTATTCATTTTTGATTTTCTGATGGTAACCGGCACATTTGAACTTGTCCATCCGGGCGATAATCTGCCCTTTCACTGGCGTAAAGGCCTGCATGGGACAACGCCGCATACAGGCACCACAGCCCAGGCAAAGCTCTTTCTTAACCATCCGGTCAGCGGGAATTTCCGCATCGGTGATGACCGACACCAGCCGCACCCGCGGGCCATACTCCTTGGTCAGCAGGGTATGGTTCATGCCAATGGTGCCCAGCCCCGCATAGAGACCAGCCAGCACCTGGGAAAAAGCCGCTTCCGGTTTTTTCACCAGCACGGAGATATCACCGTAGCAGTCCCGGGGGAAAAAATGAGCCCGGTAACCTTCCTCATTCAGAAAATTGGCCAGCCGGTAAGCAGCCTCATCCAGAAAACGATTGGTTGTATTATAAAGCTCCGAGTAAACCACCGAAGGGGTCGTTTCCAACATGGAGGGATAGATCTGCACCCCCAGCACGATCACCCGCCGGGCCCAGGGCCAGATGTTCTGGGGCCAGTAGGCCGGCGGCGTATGGGGCTGCTCTTCCCAGCGTTCCACGCTGGCCACGCCGAAAAGGTTCATGCCCAATGTCTTTGCCCGCCGCTTCAGTTTAGCTTTCAGAGCTGCTTTTTGCTTTGTTTCCATATCATCACCATACATTCCATCAGTATTTTTTCTTATGGGCTGAAATAACAAACGGAGGCTTCGGACAGAATGCACCTGCATCTTCCGAAGCCTCCGTTTGTTACGGTCAGCCTATCTATATTTGAAGCCATTATACAGGCGAAACCATAATTTGTCAATCTATTGGCAATCTATTTATTTCAAGTTCAATTTGTATAGGCAGCCTCCGGCAGGGCAATAGGTACGCTGTATGCAGCCATGACCTATGCAGCGGACATCCGGCGCCTGAATTGCCTGCAGCAGAGCTTCGCCATAGCTCACCCCCGCCTTGGGCACAATGCGCTCCATGGTACAAAATCCTGCTTTCTGGAAGGCTACAGAAGTCTTGTTGCAGAGATGGATCACCACCTTTTCCGTGGCATTTTCGATGGCTTGCAGGACCTCATAGGAAATTTCGCCGCAAAGCTCCGTATAGAGCTGGGGGGAAATCAGTTCCGCCGCCACCGTGGGATCTGCATAGGAAAGGATGCTCACGCCATGGGCTTCTGCCTCCCGGGCATAACGCACCAGCTGGGAAGTGATCCAGCGGCTCAGGCTGCGCAGCTTTTCCTGCTGCCGGTAAATCCCCTTGTAAATCTGCTTGGAAGGCACCAGCTGCCCCAAAATGGTGAAGGGGCCTTCCATATTCAGTATGACTGTCTCCCCCGCCTCACTCAGCATCGAGGCAGCCCGCAGCACTTCATGCACCCGTCCTTGGGAAAAATCCATGGCCGGCAGTGTGGGAATATCCTCCACCCGCTCATAACGGAAATGGGACACAGCGGGCACCCCGTACAGGGAATTGAGGGAAACATCTGCCCCAAAGGCCTCGGCCTCAATGGTCACACAAAAGGGCAGTTTGCAAAACACATCCTGATTCCGTCTTTTCACCTCCAATGCGGCCTTTACCATATCCTCCGCCCTGCTGAAAACCGCCGCATAACGGGCCCCGGCATTGGCACACATTTCCTCGGTAATGGGGCGTTCCGGCTCTCCCAGGCAGTCAAAGGACAGCTCCTTGGCAATCGCTTCATTCCATGTTTCTGATTCGGCCATACGCCCACCTCTCTTTCTATCTATTGCAAATGAGGGAATTGGGCCCGGGCATGGGGAATGGCAATGGCCTCCATGAATTTCTGCTGGAAGTCCGGCTCAATGGCCGTTTCCACGAATTCCACCTGCCGGGCAACCCTGGCCGCCTCCCGCCGCTTATCGGCATTCAGCAGGGCAATGCGGGCGCCGTCCCCGGCGGCATTGCCTACTGCCTGTACATGCTCAAGCTCGCAGTCCGGGAACATGCCGATGGCCAGCGCGCTTTTCTTGTTGATATAACTGCCAAAGGCCCCAGCCAGTATCACTTCATCCACATGGCTGACACCATATTTTTCCAGCAGATACTCTGCACCTACATACAGGGCCGCCTTGGCCAGCTGCACAGCCCGCACATCCCCCTGGGTGATGACAATGTCCCTGCCAATGGCAGTTTCTTGTGCCCAGGCCAGCACATACTCCAACTTGCCGCTTTCCCCTTTGCGCACTCTGGGGGTATCCAGTTTTCCATTGATGCGCCCTGCCTTGGAGATGATTTCGGCACCTGCCATAGCGGCAATCACATCAATAATGCCGGAGCCGCAGATTCCCTGGGGTTTTGCCCCCTGAGCCTGCCCGATGACCTTGTATGCCGGCTCATAGGTGTCCTTGTCAATTTCCACGGCCTCAATGGCCCCTGGGGCCGCCCGCATGCCAAAGGCAATCTGCGCCCCCTCCAAAGCCGGGCCTGTGGCACAGGAAGTGGAAAGCATGCGCTCCTTGTTGCCCAAATCAATCTCCCCATTGGTACCAATATCGATGATAAGTTTTATCTCCTCCCCCTTGTAAGGTTCCTCTGCCAGCAGCACCGCCATATTGTCTGCTCCCACAAAGCCGGCCTCCACCGGCAGGGAGTGGACGTTGCCTGCCGGATTGATATGCAACCCCAAATCACGGGCTTTCACATCCAGTGGCGCCCTGACCGCCGGAGCAAAGGGTGCCCGCCCCACATAACGGGGATCGAGTCCCAAAGCCAGATGGTGCATGGCGGTATTGTAGACCAGCACCATCTCATCCACATCAGCTGGTACAAAGCCTGCCTGCGCCGTCATTTCTGCTGCCAAGGCGTCCAACGCTTCGATAATGGCCCGTTGGAGTTTTGTCCGCCCCTCGTCCTCCGATACGGCATAGGAAATCCGTGCCAGCACATCCTCCCCATAGCCTATCTGCGGATTCATGCGGGAGGACTTCGCCAATACCGCACCGGTATTCAGGTCACAGAGAAAGGCCGCCAGTGTAGTGGTGCCAATATCCACGGCAATGCCCAGACTGGTCTGTCTCTGCCCCGGTGTCACCCGGATAACCTCCCGGTTCTGCCAGATGGCAACCGTTACCTGCCAGTCCTCCGTCCGAAGAATTTTGGGCAGTTCCTTCAAAACAGGATAATCCACCGTAAGATTTTGCAGGCCGGTCTTTTCTGCCAGTACCGCCAGCAGGCGTTCCCGGTCATCCCGGAAATCCTCCAGGGTGGCGGCGGGCAATGTCACAGTATAGTTCTTTACCGCTGGTTTCAGTTCAATCCTGCGTTCCTGTCCTTTTTCCAAAATCACCTGCTTGGTGCTGCGGCTTTCCTCCGGCACAGTCACCACCAAGTCCCCTGTCAGAAAGGCATTACAGGCCAGCCGATAACCACGGGACAATTCCTCCTCTGTCAGGAAGCGTCGTTCCGTTTCCCCCACAGGGGAAACATGGCTGGCAGCGGAAATCAGATTGAGTTTTTCAAAATGTCCTCCTTCCACAATAACCCGGCATTTGCCGCAAACCTTCCCCCCGCCACAGGCAGCTTCGATGCCCACACCCAGGGAGCGAGCGGCTTCCAGCAGGCTCTTGCCGGCCTCGACTTCGCCACGCTTGCCGGATGGCTGGAACACGACCTGCACAGTTGACATAAGCTTCACCTCCTTTTATTCCGCCCTGTTGCCCGCTACCTCAGCCATGGCAATGAGATTTGCCAAAGGCGTATTGGGGGCCACCGAACAGTCGGGCGAGATAAGCGCGACGCCATCGGCCGCCGACTTCGCCACTGCCGCCGCCACATCCTCCCGACTGCCTTCCAGCAGTACCTTTATGGGATGCACGGCACCGATTATAGGGGTCTTAATGCCCGCTTCGGCAAAATTCTGCCGGGCCTTTTGGATATCCACGGCAGATTCCACGCTGATGGCATCTGCACCGGTATCTGCAATATCGGTCATCACCTGATCCAATTTGCCGCAGATATGGACAATCACGGGTATTTTCCCGGCCACCGACGCAATCAGCTGCTTCTCAAAGGGCGCCGCCAGCGCCCGGTAGGTTTTCGGGCTTATCATGTCCAGGGACGCCATCATATCCTCGATGACCAGGGCATCGGCCCCGGCTTCGATAACTGCCGCAGCATACTGCTTAGCCGTCTCGGTGGCGGCCTCAATATAGGGCAGAATGGTGTCCGGCTTTCTGAGGCTGGCCTTCAGCAGGGCTGAAATGCCTACCAGATTGGCCGCCACGCTGAAAGGCCCCACAATGCTGCCCATAACCAGTGCCTTATCCCCCACCTGCCGCTTCAGAATGCGGATTGCTTCCAGAATGGCAGGAATGCGTCCCCGCCCCGTAAAGTTTTCGGGGATTACCGGCACATCACCAATTTTATAGGCAGGTTCGGCAATGCTGGGGATATGAGTCCTGCCGCCATCCTTAATCCTGGAGCCGAAAATCTCCGCCTCCACGGTCTGGCAGTAGGGCACCCGCACAGCCCCCAGTCCGATGATATCCGCACCACCGGCCGCCAATTTTGCCATAGGCTCGGCCTCGTAATGGGCTTCCGGCCAGTAAGCCCCTGTCTTTTCCATCAGTTCATAGGTGGCATACTGACAGACGCTGATGGCCGGCGGTGTTCCTCCTTCCCCTCGCAGAGCCGCCAGCACTCTGTCCCTAAGTTTGCTCATCCTCATCTTCCTTTCTCATTTATTTCAGGCCGCTATCATTTGATGGGCAGCCCTATTTCCCGCAGTTCGGCTTTGACTTTATTGTAAATGGCCAGATACTCAGGTTTCGGCTGTATGGTGGTCAGGTCATAGACTTCACGGAAGTCACCGCCCTTGGTATGCAGGGTACGATTGTCGATCAACGGCTGGTACTTGGGCAGAATCCTGTTGACCAGATCATTGGCCTGCTGACGCGTCAGCCTTGCCTTGCCGACAGCCCGGCCTACTTCCGCAGCAAATCTTGCCCCTAAGCCGCAGGCATGGTCAAGGCCCGCACTCTGATGGCCGGTGCCGCCAGCCACCAGGAAGCCCAGGGTGGCGCTGCCGATGGCACCTGCCGCCGTCTCCCAGAAATATTCCTCGCTGCCGATGCCTGCCGTCATCTGCCAGGCCGCGCCCACCAGAGCGGGGAAGTGGGTGTGCTTCTGGAAAGCCGCACCGCCGTAGTTCGCCACATAAAGGGCATACTTGCTGGAATTGCTAAAATAGAGGGCATCCGTGGGCCAGGTGCCCAGAATGGTGGGCTCGTAGAGCATGACATAGGCCAGCAGGTCGGCTACGCCGTTCACGGCCGAAGTAGCAGGGCCGCCTGCCGCGCCGCCGATATAGGACTGGAGAATGCCCCAGATATTGGCGCCGTACTGATGCCAGAAATAGGCACGGCACATCTGGTCATAGTCCGTCTTGAGCTGCGGCATGATGTAGACATGACGTACATCCCCCTTGCCCACCCCCCAGAGCGGATTGGCTGCCGCCATTTCCGCCCGAAGATTTACCGGAGTGGAGCCGCCATCGGGATAGCCGGGACGTCCCACCCGGCGCAGTACGTCCTTGACGGTGGAAACATGCTGTATTTCCGCCATCATCTCAAAGGGCGAGCCCGGCTTGATGGGAATGCCGTTAATCTTTTCCTTAACCCCCTGAAAATGCGTATACGTAACCAAAGGCTCCTGGGCATAGGACAGGGCAATCTTCTCATAGAGGTCGTCGGAGATGGGACCTAAGATTCTGCCCATAACCCCCACGGGAGTCGGGCCGCTGTCATAGTCCTCAAAGCCCCTGTGGGGAATGGTGATGGCATCCTTACCCTCGCCCAGAGTTACCTCTGTGGGCAGATTTTCCAGTGCTTCGTCCACCTCATCTTCCGTAAAGGTGATGCGGCGTTCTGTGTTCACGTTCAGTATGCCCACATCCAACAGGAGTTCCTTGCCTGCCTGCCAGATGGCATCCAGTTCATCATCATCCGTGGGTACCACCTTGCCCGGTTCATACTCGATATTGTATTTCTTGGTCAGCTCTTTCAGGCGTGGCCAGTAGATTTTCGTGTCAAATTCCTTCTGAAAGGCAATGGGGCCTGTCTCACCGCGCCCCCAATATTCGATAAACTTTCCCTTGGTTCCATGTACGCTCATATCTGATTCCTCCAGTTATCCATACAGGCTTTTGCCCAATCTTTTATATATCTTATCAGTCAACGGACTTGAGCTATGCCACCCGGAGCAGCTTCTTGGCCAGCTCCACCGTGGCAATGGCATCCTGGCCATAACCGTCCGCCTTGATTTCATCGGCCCAATCCTGGGTGACGACACCGCCGCCCACAAAGACCAGGTAATTATTCCGAACGCCCTTAGCCTCCAGGAAGTCAATCAAGTCCTTCTGCACCGGGCGGGTTGTGGACATCAGGGAAGCGGCGGCAATGATCTTGGCCCCCACCTTTTTGGCTTCTTCCAGGAAACGGGACGGGGCCACATCCACACCCAGGTCATATACATCAAAGCCAGCCGTGGTCAGGAAAGTGGCCACCATGTCCTTGCCTACCTGATGTACATCCCCCTGTACCGTGCCGATAACGACCGGGATGGCTTTCTCGCCCTCCGTGTGTCTCTTCTTCAGTTCCGGTTCCAGAACCTCCAAGGCAGCCTTGAAGGCATCCGAGGCCAGCATGATTTCCGGCAGGAACACCTCCATCTTCTCAAAGGCTTCGCCCAACTCATTGAGCCCCTCTGCCAAAGAGCCGATAGCTTCTACAGGATCCAGGCCTTCCGCTACTGCCTCCTTGGCCGCTTCCAGGGCCACATCTTCGTCAAAATCCAGAATTGACTGTTTCAATTTCGCTAAAATATCTGCCATACTCATTCATTCCTTTCTTAGTAAAAAAATGAAAATACATTCCATCAGGCCTGCACGGACAAGCTCCTGCCTCCTTTTTGCCATGCCAAAAGGCCAGACGGATAGAAGTTCTTTCTTTTCCGTCTGGCCTTCAGTT
Organism: Selenomonas ruminantium subsp. lactilytica TAM6421; assembly: GCF_000284095.1. Taxonomy (GTDB): domain Bacteria; phylum Bacillota; class Negativicutes; order Selenomonadales; family Selenomonadaceae; genus Selenomonas_A; species Selenomonas_A lactilytica. The sequence goes on from NC_017068.1 coordinate 2,939,339, forward strand.
TTTCTGATCAGCCTTAATATTTCTTGTTTATGTTGAGCATTATAACACCTTTTACCAGTCAGGAAAAATCCTTAAAATCTATGGCGAGCCATAGTCTTTCCCTATGGGAGAATCATATCACCGCCAGATCTGATATTTCCTCCTCATAGGCAGCAGGCTGCTCGCGATGAATCAATTTTCCTATGTAGTTTGTGATCTCACGCAGCTCAGGCAGATCCCGCAAGGTGGCAATACTGCGAGGCCAGGGCACCGTCACATCCACGACTTCGCGGAATGTACCCGGATTGGCCTTCATGACGACAACACGGTCTGCCAGCGCCGCAGCCTCGAAAACATCGTGAGTGACAAAGATGATGGTTTTATTGGTCGTGCTGGTAATATGCAGAAGTTCATCCTGCAGCGTTGCCCTGGTCTCAGGATCCAGAGCGGCAAAAGGCTCATCCATCAGCAAAAACGGCGGATCAGAGGCAAGTGCCCTGGCAATCGCCACGCGCTGGCGCATGCCGCCTGAAAGCTCATCGGGATAACGGTCCTCATAGCCTTCCATGAAAACCTTGCGCAGTTCCCTTTGACTGATCTGCCTGCGCTCCTCCTTGGGTACATTCCTGAGCGACAGGGGGAACTCCACATTTTCCCTGACCGTCAGCCAAGGGAACAGCGCGTAGCCCTGCTGCACCATGCCGCAACGTACGGCCGTTTCGCTGGTAGGCTGCCCATCCACAAGAATTTCCCCTGACGAAGGCTGCGACAACCCCGCCAGCAGGTCCAGCAAAGTGGACTTGCCGCAGCCCGAAGGCCCCACAATGGAGATAAATTCCCCTTCCTCGACCTTCAGATTCAGGTTATTCAGCACATTCACAGGTTCCTCATTCCCGTTGCCGGTATAATCACGGCTCACCTTTGAAAGTACCAGTTTCCATTTCTTTTCCTGCATAACTGATTCCTCCTATGCCGAAAGCCGGTAGTGGCAGACGTATTTTTCTGCTTTGAGCAGCAGATAGTTCACGATGACGCCCAGAGCCGCAATGAGCAGAATGGCGGCGTACATGTTCGCATTCTGGAAGACATGCTGCGAATAAGATACCAGATAGCCCAGGCCAGCCTTGGCCCCGAGCATTTCTGCCGCGCAGAGCATCAGGATCGCATAGGATGCACTGATCTTGATTCCCGGGAAAATTTCCGGCAATGAGGCCGGGAACACGACGCGCCGGATTATCTGCCAGTTTGTCGCCCCCATGGTCCGCACTGCTTTTACCAGCAGCGGATCAGTATGTCCGACACCGGAAATGGTATTCAAAAGGATTGGCCAGACACAGCCCCAAAAGATAATGCCCACCTTGGACACCTCGCCCACCCCAAAGACCACGATGAAGAACGGAAACAGAGCAATGGGCGAAGTCTGGGCAATAATGGTCAGGAGCGGGTTCAGCGTATCCTTAATGCGCACATTCCAGCCGATCAGGATGCCCAGCGTAATGCCCACCAGCAGCGAGAGCACAAAACCCAAACCGGCTCGCCCAAGACTTGCCGCAATATGATTGAAGATGACACCGGATTTTACCATTGTCACAATGGCCTGCAGATCAGCTGACAGCGGCGGAATGATAATCGGATCAACCAGGCCAATGCGTGGTGCAGTTTCCCAAAAGAGAAAGAAGGCGAGGACAGGGACAGCACTGCTTGCCGCCTTTATCACCTTCTGGTGCCTGCCTGCAGAATTCTTGATTTCCCTGACTACATTTCGTTCATCCAAAGGTCGTTCATGCGTGATTGCTTCCATATTCATCTACCTCCCTTGTTATACGGATTATATTGATTCGTGTAAAGTTCATCAAGGGACACGGGGCGTGCCAGCAGGCCATATTTGCCCGAGATCCGCACCCACAGGTCAGCATCTGACTTGTCGATAAGCGCATGCTCCGGGAACACCGGATTATAAAGCGCCCCCTGGGACGGATCGACATTGAGGGCCTTGGCTATGACAAGACCTGCCTCGTCGGGATTCGCCCGGGCCCAGTCGTTGGCATCGGCGATTGCGGCCACATAGCGTTTCACAATTTCAGGATTCTTCTCCAGGAAAGCTGTATTGACAAACTGCTGCGGCCAGCCTTTTTCCTCACCGACAATGTCCACCAGCGTGCCAATCTGCTTCACACTCTCATTCGTCAGCAAGCGGTCAGAAAAGGGATTGATGAGCATCACCGCATCCACCTGATGGCTCAAAAGAGCACCATCCATCTTCTCGTAGGAAATCACTGTCTCATCCACATCGCCGTCCTTGAAGTTCAGCTTATCTTTCGCCTCCAGCCATTCCAGCTCTGTTGGTGTCGGAATGGCAATCTTATGGCCGCGAAGATCGTCAAGATTGTTTATGCCGGAATCCTTCAGCGTCAGGAAACGAAGCATCGGTTTCTCCGCCGAAGTCCCCCAGCCGGCAGCGATTGCCTTGATGGGATAGCCATTGGAAATGCCGACAGCCAGAGTTGAGGCATGCTGGCAGGCAAAGGGGAAATTCCCGGAGGCCACATTCGTCACGATATCATTGATGTTGGCAAGATACCCGGTAAAATTCACCTTCAGGCCATGCTTGGCAAAAAAGCCTTTTTCTGCCGCTATATAAACAGGATCTGACCAGGGAACATTGGGAAAATTGAATTCATAAACTTCATTTTCATCCACCTTCTCGGCTGACTTCTTGGTATCACTGCCGCAGCCTGCCAGCACGATCACCAATACCAGCGCCAAAGCTGCCAGTACACTATATATAGCATTTCTTCTTTCCGTCTCACTCATATTCATTCATCCTCTCTATTATCTTTTCTATTTCATCTTTACCCACAAGCCGTATCAACAACAACGGTCCTGCGGCAGCCTGCATTCCTCCAGCAGGCTGATACACAAAGTCATGGTCATCATAGCCAGCCTCCTTCCTTAAACAAGCTTCGTGCGAAACGGTGTTTCGCACTACGCCCTTACACGAAATCTAAGCCATCCTGCGCCTATCCCTAAAGGGACTAGCTCTGCTTCGCAGAGCCTCGCGGCTTGACTGACTAAGATTTCATAGTAAAAAGGCGGACGAAATACCTCGCACTTGCGCGTTATTTCATCCAGCCTTCAGATGTCTGATCAACATGGCCGCCTCGTTTCCTCAGCGGTTATGTTGTTATGAATTATAGCATGGCCTGAGTCCCCTGAAAAATGCCAAAAAACTATGTTCAGCCATAGGCTCTGCATATACCCAAAAACAGGATTCATTTCGTTTTTGTGATGACCTGCTTAGCAGCCTTTTCCAACAGCTTGAGATAGGCATGCCCCAGTTCCGACATACGGCAGTCCATATGACGTATCACACCAACAGTAATCTTTTCTTCCACAGCCAGCGGGCGCGCGATGATATCCTGGCCATGCAGATGGGAAGGCAGTATCCCTGTGGTAATGATATAGGCGTCCAATCCCAGCAAGAGATCCGACACCGCTGCCCGATCCGTTACCTGGATATGTTTTGCCAACGAACGCTCACAGAACATTTCCTCCGAATAGTAAAAAGAATTTTCCTCCCCCTGATCAAATGTAATGCAGGGAAAGGGCTCCAGGTCTTCCAACGTCAGGGTATCCTTCTTCGCCAATGGATGGTCGCGAAAGATAAAGACATGGGGCTTTACCATAAAGAGCGGCGAGAAATACAGTTTGCTTTCCTTGAAAATCTTGCGCAGCACGGCCTCATTGAAGCGGCTTAAATACAAAATGCCAATCTCACTCTTCAAAGTCCTGACATTCTCTATGATCTTCTCCGTACGCTCCTCCAGCAGCGAAAATTCATATCCCCAGCCTTCGTACTGCCGGACCAGCTCGACGAAGGCGCTGGCCGTGAAGGTGTAATGCTGCGTGGAGACCGCAAAATACTGTTTGCTCTCCGCATGCAGATAACGCTCCTCCAGCATTTCCATCTGGCGCAGAATCTGCTTGGCATGACCGAGGAATTTCAGCCCCTCATCGGTCAGCTGCACGCCGCGCGAATTGCGGATGAAAAGATCCCTGCCAATCTCCTTTTCCAAATCCTGCAGCGCTGTCGTCATGCTGGGCTGTGTCACAAACAGCTGCCTGGCCGCCAGGCTGATAGAGCCATATTTCGCGATAGCAGTTACATATCTTAGCTGCGTAAATGTCATGGCCGTCTCCCTCCTTAATACAAAAAGCCGTGCGTAAATACGCACAGCCCTCAGTTCTGATCAGCTATTTTTTCCATATACCAGGCATCAGATGCCATCCCCATCCATAAACCGCTGTTTTTCCAGACGGTCAAAATGGGTGATTTCGCCCTGCTTCACGATGATGGTAATACGCCCGTAATAGAGGCTTTTCAGCTCCCGCTCGATAAGCTTGCGGATATTTTCCTCCATCACCGGCGACCATACCTGGGGTTTGGGCACGCCCTGCCAGGGATGCACCCGCATCTTTTCGGTGCGCTCCACCTGGATCAGCACGCCATTCTGGGCCACTAAGACCACTTCGCCAAAATAAACGCCCCGCAGGACTTCCAAAATATAATGCAATACTTCCGCCGGTATATCTTTCATCTTCCTCACGCTCTCCCCTAAATAACATGCCCCCATGTTACACTATTACACCCATTGCGTCAATAGGTTTTGTTCATTTCGACAAAAAAAGTTCCCTAAAGAGGAAAACATGCTTTACATTTGCCTGTTTTCCTCTTCGGGAATATGTGTGTATATGTATATTTTAGGAGAGGCGAGTTAATTAAGCCGATTTGCTGATGGCTGTGGTGAATATCTTTTCCAGCAAGGTCAGGGCACCACGATAGCCGATGTAGGTCTTGTTCAGGACAACATCGTAGGATACGGGGTAGCTGACTTCCACAATGTGGCCGTTCAGCTCCTTCACCACATCCCGTTCCCAGGTAGTGCCCAGGATGATGGGGGGCTTATGCCCATAATCCTGTTCTTTCAACAATTTATTGACGACATAGCCGTCTTCCACGAATTCCACCTCGGCAGCCACATCATCAGCCAGATGCTGATAATATTCCTGAATACCCTGACGGTATTTTTCCGGGGTTTGATCGGTAATGATCTGTTTGGCGGGGATCAGCCCCAGCTGGTTCACGAGGAACTTGTTCAGGGCCAGATTGTAGGCTGCATCGCTGACCACCGCATAGGAGGCGGGCAGGCCCCACCAATACTCGGCGTAGAAGTCCGTAAAGTATTCCATGTAGTAGTAATACTCCTTTTCCTCCGCCTTGATGAATTTTTCCGTTTGTACCTCGTTTTCCTGAGCAAAGTCCACAATAGCCCGCAGGAATTCAGCCACCTGTTTGGCACCGATGGGCAGTACCGGCAGATGGAGATAGGGCTGGTTGTATTTCTTCTCCAGCAGCTTGGCGGTCTTGAGTCCCAGCCAGGGGCCAATCACGAGGTTGAACTCCGCATTGGGAATGGTCAGCCATTCCTTGACACCGCCGGAACCGTAACCGAAGAGGATATTGACCTCCCAGCCGGCACCTTCGAGAATGCGCTTGAGCTCTGCCAGATCTCCCCGCCAGAAGGTATTCTGGAAGGGCAGTTCCGACCAGACGTTGATCAGGCCCTTTTTCTTGGTGGTCTTGTCCGGGGCGAATTTGTCCACGTACTGCTCGATGATGGCTTCCGTGACAATCTCGTGACCGGTGAAGTTGTTGCCCTTGAAGCCACCGGTTTCTGCCGAGACGATGGGCACTCCCTTCTTCTGGTAACGGGCCACCACGGCGCCGATATCGTCACCGACGATTTCCGGGATACAGCCGTTGAGCACCACGAACAAGTCCGCTTCCATGATTTTCAGAGAAGCCGCAATGAGCTGGTCCAGATGCTTGGCCCCGCCAAAGACCACGTCCTTTTCCTGCAGGTTGGAGCTTGGCGTTACAGCGCCGCCGGCATAGCCACCGCCCTGATAGCCGTTGTAGAAGGCCAGACTCATGTACTGCTTGTCCACGCAACCCGGGCCGCAGTGGGTAATGGGCATGGCACCGGGAATGGCGGTGACGGAATGGAGCGCCCCCAGGGCACAGCCATAGCGCACCTGATTGATGGAATTTGTCTGTCCGTTGTTATCGCGTTTTATTTTAGGCATGGGCACCACCCTCCGCTGCTTTTACATAATCGTTGTCGTCTTCGTCAATGAGTTCCGGATGCTTGGCCAGGATATAGGCATCCTTCTGTTCCAGCCACCACTGCTTATAGGGCAGCTGGACATGCTTCCGGATATCATCATGGAATTTCTTATGGGCCAGGATTTCCAGGATGGTTTCCCCGAGGTTGATCATGCCGTCATAGCCCACGGCGATATGCTCATCGCCTAAAGGTGCTGCCGGAATGCCCAGACGGGAAGCCAGAGGCGCCAGGCCGTTGTGACGGATCAGCAGGAAATCGGGCTTCACCTGCTGCAGGAATGCATACAGCTGATACTGCTGACGGTTGGACACATGGAAGTTATTGACCTTGCCGTAGTGCTTGTTCAGATAGCCCAGAGAATCCTCCTTGGGATCGCCGCTGTCATACACGGGATCATGATGGAAGGTCAGGGAGCCATCCACCTCAATGCCCAGTTCCCGCATGACCTGAATCAGACCATGAGCATAGGCTGAGCCGGTGGCCACAAAGCCCTTGACGCCCTTGAGCTTTTTCTTGAGCTCTTCCACTTTTGGTTTGACCCGGGCATGCTCCTTGGCGATAAAGTCCTCCACCAGATGTTCCCGATGGGTAACCCGGGCCAGTTCCCGCAGCCAGGCATCCGTACCCTCAAAACCATAGGGCATGGGGGCCTTGACCTCCGGCACGCCGAAGTGCTGCTCCAGAGCCGTGGCCAGATAAGAGGACAGGGTGTAGCAGAAGCCCACTGTGGCCGCCGCCTCAGACATCTGAGCCAGTTCTTCCACGGAAGCCAGATCCACCACATAGTTTACCCGCAGGTTCAGGTTCTTGAGCAGCGGGGTGAATACATCAGACCCCCAGAGGTTGATGACATTGACCAGATCCTCCTGCTTCTTCTGGGGATTGCGGCGCACAATCTGCCGCAATATCCCGTGCTGGGTGGCGTCAAAGCCCGTGCTCCAATGCTTGGAGCGGAAGCCTTCGCAGGCCAGCGGTACTACGGGAATGTCCAATTCTGCTTCCTTCTCGTCCGCAATGCTTTCGATATCCTCACCGATAATGCCTGTGGCGCAGGAGGAAGCGACGAAGATGGCCTCGGGCTTGTATCGTTCCCAGGCATCGTCAATGGTCTGACGCAGTTTGTCAGCAGCACCGAACACCATGTCACTTTCCTTCAGATTGGTATTGATGATGCGGATGTTTTCGACTTTGTACCCGCGCATGGCCAGACCGTTGCGATAGATGGCATTGTACTCCACCTGTCCGCCGCCGCAGCCTATGGGGGCATGCTGGATCAGCACCGCATCACGGACGTTGCCCGCCTGGCATTCCACCATCTGCTCACTGCAGACAGAGCCCTGGGTAAAGGGGCCGGAAAGTTCGCAGAGACGGCAGTTGCCGCCGCAGCCCTTCTTGCCCTTCTCCTTTTGCCCCCGCAGTTCGTATGCAGACTGCTCGTGCAGTTCCTCCGTGCTGCCATCCCAGGCAATTATCGTCCCCAGACGCTGTTCACGGGGTTCCACGGAGGCCATATCCAGATTTATTTTCTTTGGCATAAGCATAACCTCCTGTCAGATGCGATAATCGTCTTCCACGTTGTCCATAAGGCCGTATTCCAGTAGGATTTCCTCCAATCTGTCCTGGGTCATGGGGGTGGGAATCACGAACTGTTCATTGTCCTCGATTTTCTTGGCCAGTTCCCGGTATTCGTCCGCCTGATGGGCCTGAGGCTTGTACTGGATAACCGTCTCCTTGTGGATTTCCGCATGCTGGACGATATTATCACGGGGTACGAAGTGGATAAGCTGGGTCCCCAGCTCCTCGGCAAAGGCCTTCAAGAGCTCGATTTCCCGGTCCACATTGCGGCTGTTGCAGATGATGCCCCCCAGGCGCACGCCGCCCTTCTTGGCATAACGAGAGATACCCTTGGCAATGTTGTTGGCAGCGTACAGAGACATCATTTCGCCACTGGCCACGATGTAGATTTCCTTGGCCTTGCCCTCGCGGATCGGCATGGCAAAACCACCGCAGACCACGTCGCCCAGGACGTCATAGAACACATAATCCAAGTCGTCGGTATAGGCGCCCAGACGTTCCAGCAGGCCAATGGAGGTGATGATGCCGCGGCCGGCGCAGCCAACCCCCGGTTCCGGGCCGCCGGATTCCACGCAGCGGGTGCCGCCAAAACCGGTCTTCAGGATGCTGTCCAGTTCCACGTCCTCGCCCTCGTCCCGCAGGGTATCGAGAACGGTCTTCTGGGCCAAACCGCCCAAGAGCAGACGAGTGGAATCAGCCTTGGGGTCACAGCCCACCACCATGACATTCTTGCCCAGCTCCGTAAGCCCGGCGGTAAGGTTCTGGGTGGTGGTGGATTTACCAATGCCGCCCTTACCGTAAATTGCAATCTGACGCAAGCCTTCTTTTGCCATAAAAAATCTCTCCTCTATCAATAATTGCTATAAAAATTATTTATCGTTTTAGCCATGGGAAAAGGTTTCCTTGGCCTGCAACAGTCCCTTATAGACCTGCTGGCTGAAGTTGTTCTTTCCCGGCACGCCTACGGCATCTGCCCGGCAGTGCTGACAATGGCGGAATACATCAATATATTTGCCGGCCTCTTTGCGGGCCACAGCTAAGTCCACACAGCTGGGCTCCTCGCAGTCCTTCAGGTCGTGCTGGGGAATCAGGGGTATGATGTTATAGATTGTGGCCCCTGCTTCCTTGACGGTTTTGGCAATTTCCCCGATATGGAAACGGTTGATTTCATTGACCAGCACCGTGTTGACCTTGACCACCACACCGGCGGCAGCCACCTTGCGGATACCCTCCAACTGATTCTTGATGATAATGCGGCCAGCTTCCACGCCTTCATACCGCTTGCCATGATAGATAAGTCCATTGATCATCTGGGCTTCAATGGCGGGGTCGACGGCATTGACCGTCACCGTCAGGGTGTCAATGCCCACATCGATGACCTCCTGTGCCTTTTCCGCCAAAAGCAGCCCATTGGTGCTCATGCACTTCAACAGCTGGGGGAATTTCTGCCCCAGCAGGCGGAAGGTCCTGAGGGCCCTGTCGGAGGCCAGCGTGTCCCCGGGGCCGGCAATGCCCACCACGCTGAGTTCCGGGCAGAATTCCAGCGCCCGTTCCACATACTGAGCTGCCTCTTCCGGCTGGATGACCTTCCCCGTAACCCCGGGGCGGTTTTCCACATCGTTGATCTTGCGGTCGCAGAAGCGGCATTCCAGATTACAGCCGGGACATACCGGCAAATGGATACGCCCCCGATTCTGCTTAGCTCCAAAGCACGGATGGAGCTCCCTTACCCGTTTTTCATCCATCGCGATACGTCCCCTTTCTGACATCAAGCCCGGACACTGGCCCGCTGCTTGTTTACCTCATAGGCATGAATCTTGGGAACGGCAGATGCCACCGTTTCCCCATCTATTTCCAAAGGCAGGATGTCCTGCCGTTCCAATGCTTTCTGGGCACCGGGGCCAATGGCCTCGGCCACCACATAGCGGCAATCCGCCAGCGCCGATACCGCCGCTGCCATAGCGCCTTCATCATGAAAGCCATGCTGGCAGGGAGACTTGGCCGCCCGCCGCTCGATCTCGGCAAAACTGCCATCCTCCTGCACCTCCACAATGACGAAACCGTCACTGTGGCCAAAATGCCGGTCAATATGCACGCCATCAGCAGAAGCCGCCGCTATCCGATAGGCCATATACTTCACTCCTCCAATATATGCTTGCTGAAATAGCGCTCGGCCCGGTCCACTGCCACCAGGACAATATTGCCCTGAATCCCCGAATGGGCCAGCTTCAATGCAGCCGAGAGGGCCGCCCCGGTGGAACTGCCGGCAAAGATCCCCTCCTTTGCCGCCAGTTCCCGCACGCCTTTCAGTGCTTCCTCATCTTTAATCTTAAAGACCTGATCGATATACGATACGTCCATCGTGTCCGCAATAAAATCGTTGCCAATGCCTTCAATTTCATAATCCCCATGCTCACCACCGCCGATAATGGAACCGTACGGGTCAGCCAATACTCCCTGAATGTTTTTGTCCTGCTCCTTCAAATAACGCATGATGCCGGTAAAGGTTCCGCCGCTGCCGGCCCCGGACACCAGATAATCAATCCGGCCGTCCAGATCCTCGTAGAGTTCCGGCCCCGTGGTCTCATAATGAGCCTGGGGGTTGGCAGGATTTTCAAACTGCTTCAGGGTGATAGCTCCCGGAATCGAAGCCCTGAGCTCCTCTGCCTTGGCGGCAGCCCCCAGCATGCCATCGGCCCGGGGGGTATGCACAAGTTCCGCCCCCAAAGCCTTCATCAAAGTCTGCTTTTCCACCGAGAATTTCTCCGGCACCACGAAGATTACCCGATAGCCCTTATTGAGAGCCGCAAAGGCAATCCCCAGCCCCGTGTTCCCCGCCGTGGCTTCGATAATGGTGCCGCCGGGTTTAAGCTCGCCATTTTTTTCCGCCGCCGCAATCATCTGACGGCCCACTCTGTCCTTGGCGCTGCCCCCTGGGTTCCAAAGTTCCAATTTAGCAAATAGCCGGACGCCCTCCGGCAGATCGAAATGTGTCAGCTCAACGAGCGGCGTATGCCCGATGAGCTCCTGCATAGATTTATAATAGTGCATGATCTTCCGTCCTCCCCTTCTTAAATCCGGCTGGCCTCAATGGCCTGTTTCAGATCTGTCAGCAGATCATCCTTATCCTCAATGCCCACGGACAGGCGGATAAGATTTTCCGTGATGCCGATCTTGTCCCGGGTTTCCTTGGGGATAGCCGCATGGGTCATGCTGGCCGGATGGCAGACAAGGCTCTCCACGCCGCCCAAGCTTTCCGCCAAGGCGATAAGCCCCAAAGACTTGAAGAATTTACGGATATCATGGCCTTCTGTCAGTTCAAAGGAAATCATGGCACCACCGTTCTTCGCCTGCTGCTGATTGATTTCGTAGCCGATATGACTGGTCAGGCCGGGATAGTAGACTTTTGCCACCTCCAGATTGCCTGCCAGCCATTCGGCCAGATAAGTGGCATTGGCCACATGGCGGTCCAACCGCACGCCCAGTGTCTTGATGCCCCGGATCAGCAGGAAGGCGTCCTGGGGGCCCAATACCCCGCCGGTGGAATTCTGCACAAAGGCCAGCTTTTCCGCCAGCTCCTTGGTCTTGACCACCGCCAGACCAGCCACCAGATCACTGTGGCCGCCCAGATACTTGGTGGCACTGTGTACCACCACATCGGCCCCCAGCGCCAAAGGCTGCTGGAGATAGGGCGTCATAAAGGTGTTGTCCACAATCACCAGCACGCCATGACGGTGGGCGATTTCCGATACCTTGCGGATATCCGTAATAGTCAGCAACGGATTGGCGGGGCTTTCAATGATGATAGCCTTGACCTCCGGAGTGAACTCCCGCTCCAAAGCTGCCAAATCCGTGGTATCCTGCAAAGCATAGGTGAGGTTGAAGCGGCTGAACACCTTGTCCAGCACCCGAAAGGTACCACCATAGACATTGCTGGACAGCAGGATCTTCACACCGCTTTGGAACAGGCTGAGCACTGCTGTGATGGCCGCCATGCCTGAAGCGAAGGCAAAACCTGCCTCGCCTCCTTCCAGCTCGGAAATCAGGGCTTCCAGCGCCGCCCGGGTGGGATTTCCCGTGCGGGAATACTCCCATTTGCCCTCCCGCAATTCTCCCAGCCCGTCCTGTTCAAAGGTGGAAGTTTGATAGATGGGCACATTTACCGAACCTGTCCTGCTGTCCCCGTAAATGCCGCCGTGTATCAGGGCGGTATCAAATTTATGTTTGCTCATAAAACCTGTCATTCCCTTCACGCAAATCTTAGTTTTCAATCATTTTCCTTTAATGCTGGCGTTTTTCCGCCAGGATAAAGTGGATATTTTCCATGGCCCGCTGCTGATCCGTGCGGTCAGCAAAGAAATGGCGCTGGATATCTTCCGGAGATTCGTGGGTACGGATAACGAATCCCTCTTCTGCCAGAATGCCCCGCATCTCGTCCAGAGAGAAGCCATGGCGCATGGGCTCGCCCAGCCGTCTGGTGATTTCCGCCAGGCGGTGCACCCGTGAGCCGGTCTCCGCCTTGAAGGTGGAATCATCCGGGAAGTCCAGCACGAACTGGCTGCCCGGCGAGGACAGCAGGCTGATGCTGCGCACAAACTCCCGGAAGGCCTCCGGCGTAAGGTAGTAGGAAACTCCCAGCAGGGAGAAGAAGGAACTCTCATAGGGTCGGAAGCCGCTGTGCAGCAGCGTCTTGCCCAAATCGTCCTGTTCAAAATCAATAGCCGCATAATGGGTGTTCCGGGGAACATCCCAATGGAGTTTATGAATCCGCCGCAGTTTATATGCCTGAGTGTCGGGATGATCCAGCTCAAATACCTCAATGGCCTCGTCCGTATTGCGGAAGGCGAAGGTATCCATGCCTGCTCCGCAGATCACATACTGGCATTCCGACCGCCTCCGGGCAAAGCGCCGCAGCGCCCGCTCCGCAAAGGCAATCCGTGAAAGAGCAATGGGCGAGAAATAATGATCCATCTCGTCAAAGACCTGCAGGCTCTCAAACCCATAACGGGGCAGCTTTCCTTCGGATTCCACCTGTCCCTTCAGCAAACCACCGATTTCATCGTACTCATCCTTGCCGATAATGTCATAAGCCAGATAATCATCAAAGATCTTGTTCTTGCCTAACATGGAATGATAGGCACGGGCAAAGGAGCACAATTTGGCAGTCATACTTTCCTGCGCGGCAATCATAAGAAATCCCTCCTGTTTTAAGTTCGCATTCGTTCCTGTCCCAACAAAATTCTTTCACTGCCATATCTACAATCGCATTTCATAGAGATCACCATACCCTTTCAATTCCTACAATACAAAAAGAGGTTTTGCGCAGAAATAACCTCTGCACAAAACCTCTGGTCATCCAGTCAGTTTCGCTTCGCCGTTTGACGATGATCTAATGTTACAACATTACACCTATCATGTCAATAGGCATATTGCTGTTTTTTTCTAAAAAAACCTAAAAAAACGTATATAGGAAAATCTTATATCTATATCAAAAACCCGAATTTTACAGCCCCTGACTTCTATGGCATAATATCAGCATATCGAAGAGATGAGATTGTATAAACCAATTGTATATTCTCTCTTCCTTTCCATAACACAACATCACATCAGAAAAACCAGCCCGCTCCCCTTGGGCTGGTTTTTTACTATGCAAAAAGGGACATATGACCTTGTTCTATTTTTATTTTTTATATATGATTTTATCGTGTTAATTGAGGTTTTATTATTATTGTTCGAAAAGACCAAATGATAATAATCTTGTAAAATAGCATTTTGACGATGCCTTTACCGCCTCCAAACGCACAAAATCTAAAATTCGGGGAGAGATTTGAGAATGAGAAAAACCATGGTATCCACACTTACAACAGCTTTAGTGATGGGCGCAGCAAGCACCGCCTTTGCAGCCAGCAATCCGTTTGCTGATGTTCCTGCTGATCACTGGGCTTATGATGCAGTAGCACAGTTAGCAGACAAAGGCGTTATTGAAGGGTATGGCGACAACACCTTCAAAGGAAACCGTAATATCACCCGTTATGAGATGGCACAAATGGTAGCAAAAGCTATGACCAAGGATACCAGCGGTGTGGACAAGGCTCTGATTGACAAATTATCTGCCGAATTCAGCGAAGAACTCAATAATCTGGGCGTGCGTGTCAGCAAGCTGGAACGCAATGCCGACAAGGTGCAATGGCACGGCATGATGCGTTATGATTATGGCAGTGTCCGCTACGATCATCATCCGCTGCGCAACGAAAAGACAAAAGATAATGAGAACACCATTACCCTGCGCCTCGAACCCACCGCCGAAGTCAATGACCACTGGAAAGTAAAGGGACGTCTGGACAGCTATGTCGAAATGAGCAAAGATGCCCCCACCTATGGCTGCAATGGCAATGTGGTACTGAAACGTCTCTGGGCTGAAGGCCTCTATGGCAACACTATGATGCGCTTTGGTAAAATGCCAGTAACCATCGATATGGATATCATGTTCGATACCCAGTTCACAGGTGCACAGGTGCAGTTCGGCAACAAACTCAAAACCACCATCAATGCCGGCCGCTTCAATCTGAACAGCGGCAACCAGTATTATAAATACGGCATAACCCAGGCGGGGCTTGCCAACGATGCGGATGACACCGCCAGCTATCAGGCCATCGGCTTTACCGGCTGGCTGGGCAAACTGAATGCCGGGCTGGGTTACCATCACCTGAGCAGCAATGACTTCCACTACATGTTGGGCTATGATAAGATGGGTAAGGAAGATGAAATGAATACCCTGACAGCCAAGGGAACCTATCACTTCGACAAAAACATTGCCCTGCAGGGCAACTACGGCCAGAATTTCAGCGCAGATGACTACAACAAATCCGCCAGCATCGTTCTGGGCTACAAGGAATTCGAAAACTTCGATACCACCAACGCCGGTCAATGGGGTATAGCCCTGGCTTACCGCCATATCGGCCAGAATGTCGGCCCGACGCCGACCTACACCCTCGATGCCGGGACTAAAGGCTGGGAGCTCAGCTATCTGGGCAACATCATGCCCCATACTTACATCTGGCTGAAAGGCGTGACAGGCAAGACCCTGATTGGCGATAAGGATTACAAAGAACTCTTCGGCCGTATCGAATGGCAGTTCTAAGCGGATTCAATAAGGAAAAGAGGCAATACTATGTTTGGGAAACGTTCACTAAAAACCATGGCACTGGCCGCACTGTCGGCAGCTATCACTTCAGGTACAGCTTTTGCTGGCGACCTGACGGTTTTTTCCACCTCCGATATCCATGGCAGTGTCATCGGCTGGAATTACTTTACCGCCCAGCCGGCTAATCTGGGACTGGCCAAGGTCAGCACCATCATCAAGCAGGCACGCAGTCAGAAGGGCCCCAATGATGACATTCTCGTCGTGGATGGCGGGGATATCCTGCAGGGCACGCCGCTGGATACCTATATGGTCCAGCACCCCAACGAATGGAAAACCCATCCCATGTTTGATGCCTTCAATACCATCGGCTATGATGCCATCGAGCTGGGCAACCACGAATTCAACTTCGGCCTGGATTACCTGAAAAAAGCCATTGGCAGCAATAAGAATGTGCTGGGCGCTAATGTCATTGAAGACAAGACCGGCAAAACATGGAGCGGCGTGCGTCCCTATCTCATGAAGACTGTAACCATCGATGGCGAAAAGGTCAATGTGGGAATCATAGGCACGGATACTCCTGCTATCCCCATGTTTGAAGATCCCTCCCATTTTGCCGGCGTGCATTTCGCCGATCAGGTACCTGTCTTCCAGCAGTGTGTCAAAGAACTGAAAGCTCAGGGGGCGGATATCATCATCGGCATTACTCATTCCGGTGTCCCCCGCAATGACCGCAGCGGTGCGGAAAATCAGGTGGTGGACATCGCCAAGGCCTGCCCGGAATTGTCCCTGCTGGTCTGTGCCCATAACCATGTAGTTATCGACAACAAATCCGGCATCACGGGCCCCGATGGCACCCAGTATGCAGATTCCGTCATCAATGGCGTGCCCGTTGTGGAAAGCGGCAAAGATGGCAAATTCGTGGGCAAGAGCGTACTGACCATCAACAAGGTCAACGGCAAATGGCAGGTGGAAAAAGTCGCCACCCAGGCCCTTTCCACCAAGGGTGTAGAAGATGACCCGCAAATCATCAAACAAGTAAAACCATGGCATGAAAAGACGCTGAAGCATCTGCAGACTGTAATCGGCAAGGCCTCTGCGGAATACAGCGGTACCGAATCCAATCATCAGGACTCCGCCATCGTGGATTTAGTCAATGAAGTCCAGCGCCACTATGCGGGGACCCAGTTGTCCGCTTCGGCTTCCTTCAACACCAGCCAGAATATCAGCAAGGACGACATTACCCTGCAGGAAATGTCCGGCCTCTACATCTATGAAAATTACCTCTACGGCATTGAAATCAACGGGGCCGAGCTGCGCAAATACATGGAACATGCCGCCAGCTTCTATGGCACTTCGCCGGACTACAACTACGATATGCTGCAGGGCGTGGATTACACCATTGACATGACCAAGCCCGTAGGGCAACGCATTACCAAACTGCAGTATCAGGGCAAGGATGTCAAAGATAGCGACAAGTTCACGCTGGCCATCAACGATTACCGCATGAACGGCGGCAGCGGCTACATGGATGCCATGGGCTATACCAACGGCAAAAAGCCCAAGATTGTCTTTGACTCCATGCGCAAATATGGTGATGACGGCCAGATGCGCAATCTCATGATCCGCTATGTGCAGGAAAAAGGCACAATTACCCCCAGTTGCGACCATAATTGGAACGTAATCAAGTAAAAATATATTACCTCCGTCAAAAAAGCCAGACCTCCCATGGGGCTGGCTTTTTCCCTTATCTAAAATGCAGTATAATGAAGGCAGCTAAAAAACAAGGAGGCATTGCCATGAAATTTTTCCACCTTTCGGACCTGCATATCGGCTTAAAATTACTTAACCATGATCTGCGGGAAGACCAGCAGTATATATTACAGGAAATCGTTGCCCATGCGGCCCAGCGTCAGCCTGATGCTGTCGTGATTGCAGGCGATATCTATGACAAGGCCGTCCCCTCCGCCGAAGCCGTCTCCCTCTTCGACGAATTCATTACCAATTTATGTGAAGCCCTGCCCCAGGCAGAAATCATGCTGATTTCCGGCAACCATGACAGTGCTCCCCGTGTCAATGTCTTCCGTTCCCTGCTCGCCCGCCATCATCTCCATATGATTGGCCTGCCCCCCATGGAGGAAGACGAGACCATTGCCAAGGTTACCCTGCAGGATGACCACGGCCCCGTAAACTTCTACCTGTTGCCCTTTGTCAAACCATCCATGGTCAAGGCCATTACCGGCACGGACGAGAATGGCAATAATCTCACCTACGATGCCGCCCTCCATGCCCTTGTTGCACGTGAAACAATCGATAAAGCACAGCGCAATGTGCTCGTAAGCCATCAATTCTACCTGTCCACGGGCGGCACGGCCGCAGATATTCTCCGCAGCGATTCCGAAATCATCACGGTGGGCAATATCGATGCCATCAATGGCGATATACTGGAGCAATTCGACTACGCAGCTCTGGGGCATATCCATAAGCCCCAGCAACTGAACGGGCAGGAATGCTATCGCTACTGTGGGACCCCCCTGGCCTGCTCCATCAGTGAAGCAGGGCAAAACAAGGGCATCATCGAGGTAGAACTGGGGGCCAAAGGTACGGTGACCACCACCCTCCTGCCCCTCACGCCGCTGCATCCCGTACGCAAATTGAAGGATACGCTCAAAAATATCCTGGCCATGCCCTCTGAGGATTATGTCAGCATCACCCTGACAGACAAGGAAGACCTCGATGTTTTCGATATGCAGGACAGATTAAGGGAAGCCTTCCCCAATCTTCTGGAAATCCGGCGGGCGGGACAGCGGCAGGTTGATTATGGGCAGAAGGTCACCGCCCAGGACATCCTCTCCCCCTTTGACCTGTGCAAGAATTTCTTAGGCGATCTTGGCCTGGACGAAGAGCAGCTGCTTACAGAAATCATCAACGAAGTACAGCAGGCACGCTGATTGGAGGATCTGACATGAAACCGATAAAACTTACCTTGCAGGCATTTGGCTCCTACGGCGAGCGAACCATCATCGATTTTACCCGTCCCAGCCAAAGTCTCTTCCTTATCACAGGCGATACCGGTGCCGGCAAGACCACGATCTTCGATGCACTTGTCTATGCCCTCTACGGGGAAAACAGCTCCAACACCAACAAGAAAACAGGCAATGACCTGCAAAGCCAATTTGTCGGCCGGGAGATTGAACCCTTCGTCGAGCTGACCTTCAGTGAGATCAAAGGCGGCTGCGAGGAAATCTATACCGTCCACCGGATGCCTGCCCATCTGCGCAAGCGCCAGCGGGGCCAGGGTGGCGATATCCCTGTCAATGAAGCGATCTTCCTTACCCTGCCGGATGGCCGAGATTTCAGCGGTAAAAATAACGAAATCAACCACAAACTGCAGGAAATCATCGGTCTGACCAAAGAGCAATTCATGCAGGTAGGCATGATTGCTCAAGGGGAATTTATGGAACTTCTGCGCACAGACTCAGGCACAAAAAAGGAGATTTTTCGCAGGCTGTTCAATACCGCGATTTTCCAGCAGATTACGGATAACTTAAAGGAGCGAAACAAAGCAGCCCAGAGCGAAATGGACAAGCTTCTGCTGCGCTGCAAACTGAAAGCCGAAGATATACAGTTACCGGAAAGTATAGCCTCTGACCACCCACTAGCCGAACTAAAAGCAGCCATCATTAAGTCCGAAAAGCCGAATATCGTCACCATCGAAAAACTGCTGGAAGAATTACCCTCTCTCTGTGAAAGCCTTGCTCAACAGGAAAAGGAACTCAAGCAGGACTTTACGACGCTATCGGCGCAAAGAGAACAGAGCATATCCCAGTATACTGCGGGAAAACTTCTCGCAGGCGCTTATGCTGAATTGGATAAGATTACGGAACAGGAAAAGGAACTCGCAGATCAGCAGAGCGAGCAGGAAAAAAATGCCCAACTCGCTCAGGCAATCATGGATGCCTATCAGATAAAGTCCGCCCATGACCTTTACGCCAGTCAGGCAAAACTTCTGCAGGATACCATGGCCCAAAAGGAACGCAAAACAGCCCGCCTTCCCGAACTCAAAACAGCTGAAGAAACAGCCACGAGCCAAAGTCAGGCAGCCAAGAAGGCATACACACAGGAATTATCCGCCTTCTCCGCACTGCAGACAAAAGTTACGGCCGCCAAAGAAAATTTTGCCGCCATAGCCGATGCCGAAAAAGCCTGTGCCGCTGCCAAAGCGCAAGCTGCTGCTGCCCAGACGGAAAAAGAGAAGGCACAAAAAAACTTAACTGCTTTTAACGAGGACATCAAGCAATGGAACAAGCGCTTTCAGGAATTGTCCTCAGCCGAAGGTGAAAAACAGAAATGGGCAGAAAAACAGGGGAAAGTAGAAGTCTGGCAAAAACAACAGCTGGAACTGGCAGACCTGGATCAAAAGCGCGCAGCCGCTCAGGACGCAGCAACACAGGCACAAAATTCCTTCAAACAGGCAGAAGATAACTACCAACAGAAACGTGATGCCTATGAACACGCCCATCGGATTTTCCTGAATGCCCAAGCTGGACTTTTAGCGGCCGCCTTAGAGCCCAATACGCCCTGCCCGGTCTGCGGGTCCACCACACATCCCCAGCCCTATGTCCTGTCTGCCAAAGAACAACCGTTAGAACGGCACGCATTGGAAGACTTACAGAAGCAGGTCAATCAGCTCAACATTCAGCAGAGCAAGGCCGCCCAAAAGGCCAGTGAAGCTCTGACTAACTGCAAAAATCTCACGGAGCAATACCACTCTGCCAAGGAAAAATTCACGGACAGCCTGCAGGAAGCCAAAATTCCCTCCGACACCAGCCTGTCTGCTATCGCCCAGGAATTGCATAAATGGGCCGCCGTCATCCAGCGAAACCTGCAAAAATATTCACAGGAAGTACAGGAAGCCAATGCACTCAAAGAGAAACTGACTACCAGCAGCAATAAGCTTGAAGAACTGGAACAAATTGCCCAAACGGCCGACGCAAGGCACCGGGAACTCGAAACCAAGTGGCAGAAGCTTTCCAGCCAGCTATCCACCTTAAAAGGGCAGCAGACCTATGCCTCCCCTGCAGTTGCCGAAGCAGCATTAGCGGCCGGTCAAAAACAACTCCAACAGGCACAGGAAAAAGCTCAAAAAGCCGAAGGCGAACTATCAGTAGCCCAAAAAGCTCGGCAGGAAGCTGAAACCATCATCAAGGACTGCAGTAAAAAAATTCCCCAGCAAAATATGGCCAAGGAAACGGCTTATGACGCATATCAAAAACAATGCACAGCCAAAAATATGACTGAAGTGCAATGGCAGGCTCTGACCGCCGAATACACCGCTCAAGATGGCGAGGATAAACGAACTCGTTATCAGCAGTATAAAAATACGGCCCTAAAAGTCCAGGGGCAGAAAGAAACCCAGCTTAAAAATATCAACGGACAGGAGCGTCCCGACTTGGAAACTATGGCTACCGCCCATAATATGCTCAATACCCAATGGCAGGAACTGGATGAAAAGCTAAAACACCTGCAACAGCTGCGACAGCGCAATGAAGAAGCAACCGCCTCCTTACACGAACTTATGTACAATCGCAACAATAAAATTGCTGCGGCGGCGCGCATCGAAAATCTCTACAGTCGCCTCTCCGGTAAAATGACGGGCAGCCGCATGGATATTGAAACCTTCGTCCAGCGCCATTATCTTCAGCAAATCCTTCTGGCCGCCAATTACCGCTTTGCTGAGATGTCCGCCGGACAATTTGAATTGCGCCTGATGCCTGTGGAAGATGCGGGGCAAGGCAAGAATCGCGGTCTCGACCTCCGGGTTTACTCCACCGTCACCGGTCAGGAGCGGGATATCAAAACCCTCTCAGGCGGTGAATCCTTTATGGCAGCTCTGTCGTTAGCCCTGGGTCTTGCCGACCAGATTCAGGCCAACACCGCCGCCATCAACCTCGATATTATGTTCATCGATGAAGGCTTCGGCTCCCTTGATGACCACTCCCGGGGGCAGGCCATCCGCGTGCTCAAGCGCCTGTCCGGCGGCGATAAGCTCATCGGCATCATCTCCCATGTGACGGAACTCAAACAGGAAATCGACAATCAACTGCTTGTCAGGAAAGACGATAAGGGCAGCCATGTAACATGGCAAATCAGCTGAAACAAGGCCCTGCTAGCCAATCGCTTGCAGGGCCTTGTTTCACGTGCAACATAAAGATAAAACGATATAATCAGAACCAATATTCCACTCGGCCGAACAGTTTTTCTGCTTTGCGGTCATTTTCCAACTGCTTGCCGTTAAAATAGATTGCCTTTGCCTGAACATTAGGCAAAATGGTATACTGGGCGCCCACTTCTATACCCTTGGTATTATAGAAAGCACCATCGCAGGACGGATACATGGAGGTATTGCCGCCTTGATGACGATACGAGAGATAAGCCCCCCATGAACCCTGATGCAATTTATTGGCGCCCTTATAGGCAAGATGCACGAGTCCTGAACGCTTATAGTAATCTGCGGCGGTATTCTGCATATAAGCACCCGTTAAGGATACATTCTTGTCGAAGCGGTAAGTTGCTGCACCTTCCCAGATATGCGCATTTTCTTCATTAGCACCTTTGCTGTAAAACGTATCCTTAAACATCCCACTCTTAAAATGATAATATGCTCCCGTCAAAGACAGCTTTCCCGGACTAACCGTTACCGCTAAGCTTTGGATGCTGGCCACATCCTCGCTAATCTTGCGTTTCGTTGCCCGTTTCAATGCTTCATCATAGCGCAGATTATCCTTATTTATACGGCCTGCACGAGCCTGTACCTTGACCTTCTGGCCATAGTTTACCTCAACACCGGATAATTGTGTGAAAAACATCAAATTCTTGTCATAATTTGTCGTATCTGGAATGCGCCCTATCTTCACATTGAAGTTCTTATAATTTCCCTGCGCCCAGAGCCGTTTTAAGGCCACATTATCTGTGCTGTCTTCCCGCACATCAACGGTTGAATCCAAGCGTGCATGTACGTTCCAATTCTTATTGACCTGTGCCTTAGGCTCAAGACGCAATAAAAACGCTTCTGAAGTGGAATCACTCATCTTGCCCTTGTTGTCCTCTGTTCGCTGGCTGGTGTAGGTATAACGCGCTTCCCCTGACCACTTTACCAGATCCGCATTTCGCTCTAAATTGGTCACACGTACACCAAAATTATTTAATTCCTCAGCAAACTCAGCTGCCAGCTTATCCACAAGACCTTTGTCAGCTGCACTGCCCTTATCTTTGGCCATGGCCTTAGCCACCATCTGCGCCATTTCGTAGCGAGTGATGTTGCGCGCTCCCTGATAGCTGCCATCACCATAACCTTCGATAACCCCATCCGCAGCCAGTGTCGCTATGGCATCGTATGCCCAGTGGTCTGCTGGTACATCCGAAAAAGGATTGGCAGCGGCGCTGACACCGGTAGCTGCGCCCATTACCAGACCAGCGGACAGCATGGATAAAACTGTTTTTTTCATAACCTGCACTCCTCTTTAATCGAAAATATGAATCACACCAGAACTGACATAACAAAGGACGTAACCAAAGCCACGAGCATAGGAATGGCCGTCCGTTTTACGACATCCACAGGCGACACATCTGCTACACCAGCCACAGCAACTACTGCTGCCGTAATCGGCGAAGCGCTGCGGGCAATGCTGGAAGCCATCTGCATCGGCGTTATCATCGCGGCCGGTAAAATTGCCAGCTTCGCGGCAATATCCGGCACCAAAGCACCAAAGGAATAAAAGGGTGCATTACCTGAACCCATAATGACCGCCGATACCGTTACAATCATCACCATAACCAGAGTAATCCCAGCCGCTCCGAAGCCAGAGCTCTGTGCACCGCTGATAATCATGTCCACTGCCCCGATTTTCGTCAAGCCAAAAGCAAAGGTCTCACCGGCTACAATCAACGTAATGACCGTAGCAAAAATCTTGCCCATGCCATCAAAGAAGACCTTTATGCTGTCAAACACCGTCTTTACATCACGCGTCCGAAGCAACTCAAACAGCATCGCCAAAGCAATGCTGATAATCATCGCAGTTACCACGGGCATTTTTATTGTCGTGATACACAGCTTGCTGAATACGAGCACCAACCCAATGGGTACCAACGGCAAAATCGCATAAATCGCTGGCGGCAGGGAATCATCCTTTTCCACAGCGACAAATTCCATGGACTTAGCCTCGATACCATCCCGTCGGTCAAACCAACGCTGAACCACAAAATGCGTTACCGCAATAGCCAAAATCGTCACCACGGCGATAGGAATCTGCTCACCAACGAAATAATCTGCGACATCCAAACCTGCAGTTTTCGCAGCAAACACAGCGGTACCAGAAGCCGGCCCCAAATCCAAACAAGGTGCGGTGGCAATAACGGCCGCTGCCGATAAGCGGCTGACGCCCAAGCTAATGAGGACCGGATACAAAGTAGCCATCAGCAACACACATAACCCTGCGGCACTCGGAATAACGATATTTAACAGCTGTCCCACCACATAGCTTACGGCCAGCAACAAATAGGGAGATTTCAGCATGCTAAGCGGCTTGGCGGACAGATGAACCAAAACCCGGCTGGCGCCGATATGCTCCATATATTTGGCAAAGCCACCGACAGCCATAATGAGCAAACCTATACCGGCTGCACGGGAACTAAACGTATCCTCGATAAACTTAAAGATATCAAACCAGACCATCCCCGTTGTTTTCTTTGCATCCAATAATGGATATCCCAGCAGAATGGTCATCGCCATCAAGAAAATGCCCCCGGCAAAGAGCACCGTTTGTGCATTTTTCTTTTTTAGGATCATGTAGGCCACAACCACAGTCGTTACGAAAGCCAAGGCCAACGCTAACATAAGCTCTCCTCCTCTTTTACCGCGAACCGATAATATGCTGTATAATCCGGCATAATAGCTCATAGCGGGGAATAATGCTATCGATTTCCAGATATTCACCCTCACTATGGGCACCGCCGCCCACTGGCCCTAAGCCATCAATGGTCGGCGTTCCACCAGCTGCAGCAAAGCTGCCATCAGAACCGCCACCGCTGGCAGTCCAGCCAAAATCGACACCGATTTCCTGCCCAATTTCATCAATGCGCCGGCAAAGCTCCATGGTTTTTTCCGTAGGAAGCATCGGCGGTCTTGTTATGCCACCTTCCACGGCAGCTGCCGTTCCCTCTACATGCGGCTGATTATGTAATGCTTTCATAACCCCAGACACACGCTCTATTTCGGCCTTGTCATAATAGCGTACATCAACCTCGGCACCGGCTTCTCCTGGTACGGCGCTTATGCCAGTACCGCCCCAGACCTTGCCTACATTTACCGTAGTCTCCTTAGTAAAATCCGTGGCGGACTGCAGGGCGATAATCCAATGGGCCAATTCCTCAACGGCATTTCTACCGGCCTGATAATCCACCCCTGCATGTGCCGCTACCCCTTTGATATTGATATGGTATCTGGCAATCCCTTTGCGTTTATGAACCAAATTTCCATTGGCACGGCCAGCTTCCAGGACAAGAACGTAGCGGCTTTTTCTGGCCAGTTCCGTAGAATACACTGCCGAATACCTTGAACTTATGCCCTCGTGGTCACTGTTGAGAAACACACATATAGAGGCTTCTTGCAAAACGCCCCGTGCCTGTAAATTGGCCAATGCGTAAAAACCGCTCAGCATCCCCGCCTTACAATCGATTACCCCAGGACCATAGGCGCGATTTCCATCGATTGTAAAAGGACGTTTAGCTGCTGTTCCCAAAGGAAATACGGTATCCATATGCGCAAGTACCAATACATCATAATGGTCAGCCTCTCGATTGACAATGCGCAGACAAGGTGCAATGGTCGGTGACAACCTGACTTCTTCGGCCAGCCAGCCGAGCGATTCATACTTTTCCTTCATAAAAGCAGCAATCTTACCGGCACCTTCTGGCTCAGAGGAAACGCTGTCGATATTAACGAGCTTGGCTAGTTCGTCCAGATAGCGCTGTTTTTCCAGCTCCATACCCAACTACCTCCTGTAAAATATTCTTTGGTAAAACAAAATGTCATGGCCACATCATTATCATAATATTTGCTAGACTAAATGTAAAATTCGCAATACTTCTAAATTTATTAGCCAATCTAATTGGACAAAACATGAAAAAACAGTATATAATGATGGCGAAATCGAAAAAACGCAGAAAGGTGATGCGTCATGCTCTTGCGGCAAATACAGTATTTTATGGCGGTAGCAGAATCACACCACTTTACCAAAGCAGCGAAACAACTCTTTGTCTCCCAGTCTGCTCTATCGCAGCAAATAAACAAACTTGAAGAGGATTTAGGGGTTAAACTTCTTGACCGTATTTCCCATCCCATTACATTAACCCCGGCTGGTGAAGAGTTTTACCGCTGCGCCCAAAAGATAATAGCCGATATCAATCATCTTGAGCTGCAAATGCAGCACTATGCCCGTGACAATCAAGGCACTTTGCACATCGGCGTGATTACAGGTCTGGGAAAACTGCCCCTTACCGATATATTTTCAAAATTCAATACCGAAATCTCCCCGCAGATGCAATTTTCTCTGACCAATTGTCTGAGCAAAAAGCTCTGCCACATGCTGGGCAATCACGAAGTAGACATTGCCATTATGGCTGTCCCCGACGAATTGTCCACAGCGGAATTTGAACTCCTCTCCTTGCAGCATGAACCATTTATGGTGATTCTCCCCCCAGCCCATCCGCTGGCAAATCATGCACAAATCAACCTAAAAGACTTGCAGGCTGAAAATTTTATCTTCCCTACGGCCGAAAATGTTTCCTATGACGTCTTTATGGCAGCCTGTCAGAAAGCAGGCTTCACCCCGAATATCGTTACCTACTGCAATACACCCGGCCAGCGGATTGACCTCGTCCACTCTGGATTAGGTGTCAGTCTGATTTCGGAAAGCGGGCTTACCTATTTCAACCACCATGCTGCTGTTGTATCCCGCACTTTAACTGAGCCCTTTTACAAGCATATTGCTATGGTAAGACGGCGGGAAGAAAAACATCCACCGTTGGTCGATAAATTCTGGGAATATATCCGTACAAACTACGGTCAGGATGAAGCATAAATAGCAGATTCTTACCGTTAGAATATTATTTATATCACCCTTGAAAGGAGTGCTTTTTAATGAAGGGTCGTTCTCTACTTATGGGGTTGCTGCTGTTATTAACGTGCATCCTTTTGCCATCTCACGATGTTCATGCACAAAAACAGCCACTCCCCACCGGTCTAAGTGATTTTTCCATGGCTGAAACGGCTGGCGCCACTACCGATTCACTAAAGGTATATACCTACAAGCCAGCCGCCTGGCAAGACGGCCGCCCCATTGTCGTCGTCTTTCACGGACTGAAGCGCAATGCGGAAGAATACTGTCAAGGCTGGAAGGAATATGCGGAAAAGCATAATTTCCTCATCGCCTGTCCAGAATTCACCGAAAGTAAATTTCCCGGCGTGCGTTATTACAACTTCGGTAACGTTATCGACAACGACAATACAGGTGGAAACATACAGCCAACAAAACAGTGGATTTTCCCAGTAATCGATAACATCATCAAAGAAACCAAAAAACAGGCTAACGCTAAGAAAAGCCGTGTCATCATCTATGGTCACTCTGCTGGTGCTCAACTCGTTCACCGTTATGTGCTCTTAAACAAAGGTACCTCTGCTGACCTCATCATTGCGGCCAATTCAGGCTGGTACACCATGCCCGATGAAAGCATTCCTTACTCCTATGGCATAAAAGGACTGAATCTGACGAAGGAAAATTTCCGTAATGCCTTTACTAAACCAGTTGTCATTCTCTTAGGTGAAAATGATACACTTCGTTCAGGAGCTCTGCGCAAAACCCCCGAAGCAGATGCACAAGGTCAAAATCGTTTGGAACGCGGACATAACTTCTATAAAAATGCACAAGAAAAAGCCACCAGTTTGGACTTAAAGTTTAACTGGCAGCTGATTACAGTACCTGGCGTCGGCCATGACGGTACGGGTATGGCAAAAGGTGCAATCCCCCTTATTGAAAAACTTGCCCGCTAATCCCCCTTACAACATTTTACACACGAACAATCCCCTGCAAGGACTCTGCTTGCAGGGGATTGTTTCACGTGCTACATATAGACGACATTATGCAATCATGGTTCCATCCGTAGCTTCCATCTTGGCAAATTTAACAGCCGCCTTGGCCAGCTCATCAGTGGAGTCAATAAATGTGCCCTCCAGCCCATACATATCTACAGCCACAGGCACTTCCGTACAGCCAAGAATAAAGGCCTCAGCGCCCTGCACCTGCATTTCCTTCAGCAGCTCCCTAACCGCTGTCGTATCGTAAGCCTTATTTGTGGACTTGACACCATCATAGATCAAATCATCGATCAGATGCTGCTTTTCTGCAGACGGCGCAATGCATTGGATGCCTTTGGCCTCCAAGCCATCCTGATAAAGCCCCGTGCTGATAGTTCCGCTGGTTGCCAGCAGGCCGACACTGCGATAGCCTTTTTCCCAGGCGCTGGCAATCGTCACATCGATGATGGATAACACCGGAATCGTGATCTGCGGCAGGATTTCCGGCAGGAAATAATGGGCTGTATTGCAGGCGATGATGATGAAATCCGCACCGGCCATCATCAAACGCTTGGCCGTCTTCACCATCTCCGGTGCCGGGGATGCGCCCAAGCCCTTAATGGCTCGGGTGCGGTCGGGAATCGTACAGTTATTATCCACGAGCATGGGGATATGTTCCTGATCACATCTGGCTGGTGTCGCCATGATGATTTTTCGCATCAGATCCACCGTTGCCATTGGCCCCATGCCACCCATAATGCCGATTGTCTTCATATTGCTCACTCCTCGTATTGATTCAAGAAGATTTGCGTACGTTCATCTTGCTTAAAGCATACCATCAGCGTAAAATATAAGCAAATACATATAACTATATACATTATATAAAAATATTTTATATAGAAGAGGTGTTTGCAATGACCGGCAGGGAATATGTCTATACGGTATATGAGGAAAAGAGTTTTTCCGCCGCAGCCAAAAAACTTTTTATGACACAACCAGCCCTATCTGCGGCAGTAAAGAAAGTCGAGCAGGAATTAGGCCTGCCCATCTTCGACCGCTCTCACTCTCCCTTGCGGCTCACCGACGCCGGGCGGGCTTACATCGAAGCAACTGAAAAAATCTTCCAGATAGAGAAAAACCTCCAGCGCTTTGTCAACGATCTGGCAGAACTGGAAAGCGGCAATCTGGTGATTGGCGGCACGAACTTCGTAACAGCCTGCTTCCTGCCCCGGCTGATCAAAAACTTCAACGAACAGCATCCCAACATCCATATTTCCGTAATCGAGTCCAGCAGCGCGGAATTATTTGCGGGACTGAAACAGGGTACCATCGATCTCGTCATTGACAGCGGCGAATGCAATACCAAGGAGTTCGAATCCCTGACCTTCTTTACCGATAGGATTATGCTCGCCGTGCCCAAGGCTTTGGCCCCCGAAAATGAATCCGCATTTTCCCAACAGGACATCAGCGCCGGCAAGCATCTGCAAGTGAGTGCGCCCATAGCCAGGCTGCAGGATTTCCAGGACATTCCCTTCCTGCTGCTGGGCAAGGGCAACGATATGTACCGCCGGACCATGGAACTCTTCCGGGAAGCAGAGATCACGCCTCATGTGCGCCTCTACCTCAACCAGCTGATGACGGCCTATCATATGACAGCGGCAGGCCTGGGGGCAACCTTCCTGACCGACACCCTGATCCGCATGGCTGCCCCTAATGACCTGCTGAACTACTATCTGCTGGATCATCCCCTGCTGGAACGTGAAATATTCATTGCCGTCCCGCGCAGCAGTTACCATCCCCGAGCCATCCAGGCCTTTTGGGCCAGTGTTGCCCAAAGCAGGTGATGTTTCACGTGCAACAAAAGAATACAAAAATTTTTTCCCTCTCTGCAAGGATTTTTGCATCTGTATCACGAATACCACAAACGTGTAGTGTTCACAGAATTTTTATGGGGAGGTATTTTTTTATGCGTAGCAAGAAACTCTGCGCTGCCGTATTGGCAGCAACACTCGGTTTTGGTTTTATGGCCAGTGCACCAAGCACTGAAGCTGCTACCCGCGCCGAGCTGGCTCAGATTTCTGTAAACCAAAAAGGCACGAACTTCAAGTATTGGAACAAAGATGCCAAGTCCTATCAGGCACTCACCAATTATGTCAAAGACGTAACCAACCCCAAGAGCAAGAACTTCATTCCTGTGGAAGACCGCATCGCCGTTTTCGATCTGGACGGCACCCTGATCTGCGAGACCACCCCCTCCTATTTCGAGTGGATGATGTATCTGGAACGGGCACTCAACGATCCGACCTTTACCCCGAAAAAAGAAGACCGTGAATATGCAAAAGTCGTAAAAGCAGCCATCGACAAAGGGTCCCTGCCCGAAGATATGGAACGCAAAGAGGCAAAATCCCAAGCCTCCGTATTTGCCGGCATGACCTTGCCGGAATACGAAGCCTACGTGAAGAAATTCATGCAGACACCGGCAGAGGGCCTGAACAACCTCAAACGCGGCGATTCCTTCTATCTGCCCATGGTAGAAGTCGTTTCCTATCTGAACGCCAACAAGTTCAAGATCTTCGTGGTTTCTGGCTCCGACCGTCAGGCGCTGCGCATCCTGACCGATGGCATCATGCCCATTGAAAAGGACAATATCATCGGCACAGACGTCTGGAACCTGGCCTCCCATCAGGGGGATACCGACGGCCTCGACTACCTCTATCGCAAGGATGATGAAGTCATCCGCGGCGAATTCACTCTCAAAGATGTCAAGATGAACAAGGTTTCCAACATCGCCCGGGAAATCGGCAAGCAGCCTGTACTGGCCTTCGGCAACAGCTCCGGTGACGGCAGTATGTTCAACTACACCATCACCAACAATAAATACAAAGCCCTCGCCTTCTCCCTGCTCTGCGATGACACGGAACGCGAACTGGGCAACCAGAAAAAAGCCGACAAGATGCGGGCTTCCTGCGAAAAATACGGCTGGATTCCGGTTTCCATGCGTGATGATTTCAAGACCATCTATGGTGACAATGTAACCAGAACCAAATAAAGCACTATTGTTGCACGTGAAACAAAACATATAACAGGTACCCCTTGAGCATATCATTATTGCTCAAGGGGTATTTTATTGCACTGGAAGTGATGTTTATCACATGAAAAAACATGTGATTCGGATAAAATAAGCATAATTCAGATGTATGTGTTTTAGGAGGAGCTTAGGGTGAGCAATGTGTTTCAAAAGTTCAACTACCTTATTCCCAAGAAAAAATCAGCCAACGGGCATCAGCAGTTAAACGAAGGCGGCCGTGAGTGGGAGAATACCTACCGCGACCGCTGGTCTTTTGACAAGTGCGTGCACTCCACCCATGGGGTGAACTGCACGGGTTCCTGCAGCTGGAATATCTATGTCAAGAATGGTCTGGTGGCTTGGGAGAACCAGATCCACGATTATCCGGAAACAGCACCGGATATGCCGGATTTCGAACCCCGGGGCTGTCCTCGCGGAGCATCCTTTTCCTGGTATCTCTACAGCCCCCATCGCATCAAATATCCATATCTGCGCAGTGAACTGGCGCAGCTTTGGCGGGAGGCGAAAAAAAATCACCATACCGTGCTGGAAGCATGGCAGAGTATCGCCAACGAGCCGGCCAAAATGAAGCAATATAAGGAAGCCCGCGGCTTGGGCGGCTTTGTTCGCTCCACCTGGGAGGAAGCCTCCGAAATCGTGGCGGCTTCCATGATCCATGCTGCCATAAAATATGGCCCGGACCGGAATTTCGGCTTTTCCGTAATCCCGGCAAAATCCATGCTTTCCTATGCCGGCGGCCTGCGCTTTATGCAGCTGATGGGCGGTGCCGGCCTTTCCTTCTACGACTGGTATGCGGATCTGCCACCCGCCAGCCCGCAGGTCTGGGGCGATCAGACCGATGTGCCCGAGTCTTCCGACTGGTACAATGCGGGCTACATCATCACCTGGGGTTCCAACGTGCCCCTGACGCGCACGCCGGATGCCCATTTCTTAGTGGAAGCCCGCTACAAGGGTACGAAGGTCGTTTCCATCGCCCCGGACTACGCCGAATCCACGACGGTAGCCGATACCTGGATTCCCCTGAAGGTGGGCAGTGATGCCGCCATGGCCATGGCCATGGGCCATGTGATCCTCAATGAATACTATTGGGGCGAACCGGCAGAATTCTTTGTGGAATACACCCGCAAGTATACGGACTTCCCCTTCCTCGTTCGTCTGGAAGAGCGAAATGGAAAATATCAGGCCACCCGCTTCCTGAATGGTCAGGATATGGGGCGCAAGGACAAGCATGCCGATTTCAAGCACTATGTGATGGATGAGAAGACCGGCAGCCTGGTCGTGCCCAATGGCACCATGGGTGACCGCTGGGACCGCAAGGAAAAATGGAACCTCAAAGAGGAAAACAGCGATAATGGCGATGCCATCACACCGCAGCTATCCGTCCTGGGCTCCATGGATAAAATTGTGGAAATCCAGCTGCCCTACTTCGGCAATGAGCGGGAAAACCGGCTGCTGACCAGAGCAGTCCCCGCCAAGCGCATCAAGACGGCAGATGGTGAGATTCTGGTGACCACGGTATACGACCTGACGCTGGCCAACTATGCCATTGACCGCGGCCTTGGCGGTGAAGTGGCATCCTCCTATGAAGATGATGTGCCCTATACGCCGAAATGGCAGGAAAAATACACGGGCGTACCTATGGAAACGGTTATCCATACGGCCAGGGAATTTGCCGACAACAGCCTCAAGACCAAAGGGCGCACCATGGTCATTATGGGCGGCGGCATCAATCACTGGTTCCACGCCGATGTGGTCTACCGCACGATCCTCAACCTGCTGCTGTTCGTCGGCGCCGAAGGCCGCAACGGCGGCGGCTGGGCTCATTATGTGGGACAGGAGAAACTGCGTCCGGCAGAGGGCTGGCAGCGTATCATGACAGGCCTTGACTGGAAGAAGCCGCCCCGCCTGCAGAACAGCACCTCCTTCTATTACTTTGCCACAGACCAGTGGCGCAGCGACGAAATTGACCTGTCCGATCTGACTGCAGAAGGCGTAAGCCCCCGCTACCGCCATGCCGGTGACTATAATGTCATGGCGGCACGTCTGGGCTGGCTGCCCTCCTACCCCACCTTCAACAAGGGCGGCCAGCAGCTCCATGATGAGGCCAAAGCCGCCGGCATGGATGTGAAGAAGTATATCGTCAACAGCCTCAAGGACAAGAGCCTGCAATTTTCCGTGGAAGATCCGGATAATCCGGCCAACTTCCCACGCAATCTCTTTATCTGGCGCAACAACCTCATTGGTTCCTCAGCCAAGGGCCACGAATTCTTCCTGAAGTATCTCTTAGGCACAAAAAACGGCCTGTTCTCCGAGGAAGAAGCCCCTAACCGCCCCGAGGAAATCAAATGGCGGGATGAAGCAGAACTGAGCCAGCTTAATGGTGCGGCCAATGGCAAGTTGGACTTGCTGATTGACCTCGACTTCCGCATGGCCAGCTCCGCCCTCTATGCCGATGTGGTACTGCCCACGGCCACCTGGTACGAAAAGGATGATTTGTCCTCCACGGACATGCATCCCTTCGTCCACCCCTTCCAGGCCGCAGTCGATCCCCTTTGGGAGGCCAAAACCGACTGGGAAATCTTCAAGACTTTGGCCAAAAAGGTTTCCGAAGTGGCCAAAGAAGCCAATGTCCAGCCCTATAAGGATGTGGTTGCCATGCCCATCCAGCATGACAGCGAAGGGGAAACAGCCCAGCCCGCAGGCCGCATCCGCGATTGGAGCAAGGGCGAGTGCGAACCCATTCCCGGCAAGACCATGCCAAACCTTATGGAAACGGAACTGGATTTCACCAAGGTCTATGAAAAATGGATTGCCCTTGGCCCTGGGGTGTCGGAAAAAATGGGCAGCCTCTCCATGAGCTGGGATTCTGCCCCCGAATATGCAGAAATCGGCAAGCGCAACGGCACCATCCAGAATAAGGATTATATCTCCTATGGGATGCCTTCTATTGCCGATGCCAAACAAGCTGCGGATGCGGTATTAGGCCTTTCCACCACCACCAATGGCAAAGTGGCTGTCAAGGCCTGGAAATCCCTGGAAAAGGAAACCGGCCTCAATGAACTCACAAAGCTGGCCAAAGACCGGGAAGATGAACGCTTCACCTTTGAGCAGGTAGCCGTGCAGCCAAGGGAAACCATCACCTCCCCCACCTTCACGGGCAGCAATCAGAACCGGCGCTATACGCCCTTCACCACCAGTATCGAGGAACTCGTCCCCTTCCGTACCATTACGGGACGGCAGTCCTTCTTCCTGGACCATGAGATGATGCACGAGATGGGTGAGTCCATGGCTACTTACAAGCCCATTCTGGACTATATGCCCATCAAAAACAAGTTAGGCGGCACAAGAGAAATCACCCTGAAATATCTGACGCCCCATAACAAATGGAGCACCCATTCCATGTACTTTGACAGCCAGCAGCTGCTGACCCTGTTCCGTGGCGGCCAGACCGTCTGGTTCAATGAAAAGGATGCCGCTGAAATCGGCGTCAGGGACAATGACTGGGTGGAACTCTACAACCATAATGGCGTAGTGGTTTCAAGGGCCGTGGTATCCCCGCGCCTGCCCCGGGGTGTGGTCTATATGCATCATGCCCAGGATCGCCATATCAACGTGCCGGGCAGCAAAATTTCCGGCACCCGCGGCGGCACCCACAATACGCCGACACGCATCCATATGAAGCCCACCCATATGATCGGGGGCTATGGACAATTAAGCTATGGATTCAATTATTATGGCCCCACAGGCAACCAGCGGGATATGTATGTGGTGGCCCGCAAGCTGGAGGAGGTAGATTGGCTTGAAGATTAAAGCACAGATTTCCATGGTCATGAATCTGGACAAGTGCATTGGCTGTCATACATGCTCCATCACTTGCAAGAATGTCTGGACCAACCGCCCGGGTGCGGAATACATGTACTTCAACAACGTGGAGACAAAACCCGGTATCGGCTATCCCAAACAGTGGGAAAACCAGGAGAAATGGAAGGGTGGCTGGGAGCTCAAAGGCGGCAAGCTGCAATTGCGTTCCGGCAATAAGCTGGAACGCTTAGCCAAGCTCTTCTACCATCCCGACCAGCCGGAAATGGATGATTACTACGAGCCCTGGACCTACGATTATGAAACCCTGATCACGTCCAAGCGCAAAAAACATCAGCCCATCGCCCGCCCCCGTTCCCTGATCACCCAGAAACCCATGGAAATCAAATGGGGGCCGAACTGGGAAGACGATCTGGCCGCCGGGGAATCCGCCCGGCAGGATCACAACTTCAAGAATATCGCTGAAGATATCACCCTGGAATTCCATGACCTCTTCATGAAATACCTGCCCCGCACCTGCAACCACTGTCTGAACCCCGCCTGTGTAGCGGCCTGCCCTTCTGGTGCCATCTACAAGCGGGAGGAGGACGGCGTGGTGCTGGTGTCCCAGGACGGCTGCCGGGGCTGGCGTCACTGCATCCCTGCCTGTCCCTACAAGAAGGTCTATTTCAACTGGAAGACCAATAAAGCAGAAAAGTGTATTTTCTGCTTCCCCCGCCTGGAAAACGGCCTGCCTACAATCTGTGCCGATACCTGCGTAGGGCGTCTGCGCTATATGGGCGTGCTGCTCTACGATATGGATAAGGTCAAGGATGCGGCTTCGACACCGGACAAAGGTGAGATCTATCACAGCATGCTGGATATCCTTCAGGATCCTCATGATCCAGAGGTCATCAAGGCAGCCAAAGATGCAGGCATTCCTGACAACTGGCTCAAGGCAGCGCAGGCTTCCCCGGTCTATAAAATGGTCAAGGAATGGCAGGTGGCCCTGCCCCTGCATGCAGAATACCGCACCCTGCCCATGGTCTGGTATGTACCGCCCCTGTCCCCCATCACCCGGCGGGCGGAAGCGGATGTGTACCTGCCAGACGTAAAGGATATGCGCATCCCCCTTTCCTATATTGCCGAGCTCTTTGCCGCTGGCAATGTGGCAGTGGTGGAAAACGTATTGCAGCGTCTGCTGGATATGCGCATGGTCATGCGTGCCAAGGAGACCGGTGAGGAACTTCCCCGCCGGCTGGAATACGATCTGGAAACCTATGAAGCCATGTACCGGCTGATGGGCATTGCCAAGTATAAGGACCGTTTCAACATTCCTGCTGGTTTGCAGGAACAAGCGGAAGATAAATTACGAGAACTGCAGGGTTCCTGTGGCTATAACTGTCCGGGAGGGTGCTGATGATGACCGAAACAACAGAATATCAGAAAACGCTGTCTTTGGCTGCCTATCTCTTCGCCTATCCCCATGCGGAATGGTGGACAAAACTCCCCGCCTGCCGCCAGGAAGCAGCCAGCCTTGAGAACCCGCAGAACAAGCAGATCATCCTGGACACCTTGGATTATATCGAGATCATGGGACATAAAGAATATGAAGAACTCTATGTCCGCACCTTCGAGTTTTCTGCGAATACCAATCTCTACCTGACCATGCACGACCGCACGGACTTCGGCAAGCAGGCCCGGGAAATGCTGGAATTCAAGAATCTCTTCTTGGACAACGGCTATGACCTGAACAAGGAACTGCCGGATTTCCTGCCTGCCCTGCTGGAATTGGCGGCCCACCTCTCTGCCGAACAGGCAGGCAAGGTGCTGTCCAGAATACAGCCTAAGATTGAACTGCTGCGCCAGCGCTTTGTGGCGGCAAAACTTGCCCATACATTCCTGCTGGATGTGATTTTGACCGAAACGGATGAACTGGAGGGAGCAACCGCATGAATGAATTCCTCTATGGGGTGCTACCCTATATCGCCCTGACAATCTTCGCAGGGGGCACCATTATGCGCTATACCATCTATGAACGCAACTGGACCACGAAGTCCAGCGAGTTCCTGTCTAAGCGCGACCTGAAATGGGCCAATCCCCTTTTCCATATCGGCCTGCTGATGGCCTTCGGCGGTCACTGCGTCGGCATCCTTGTGCCAAAATTCATGACCGAGGCTGCGGGCACCGATGAGCATATGTATCATCTTATGAGCCTCGCAGGCGGCCTGCCGGCGGCGGTGCTCTTCCTCGGCGGTTTTCTGTGGCTCTGCCAGCGGCGGTTTGCCGGCAATGACCGCATGCAGGTAAATACCAGCGGCATGGACAAACTGCTCTATCTCGTGCTGCTGCTGACCATCGTATCCGGCACCATCGGCACGGTCAGCAATATCCCCGGCGGCTTCGACTACCGTGAAACCATCTCCCCCTGGTTCCGCTCGGTACTCATGCTGCAGCCTGAGGTTGGATTGATGGAAAACGTCCCCCTTGTTTTCCAGATCCATATGCTGAGCTGGATGATGACCGCCATGCTGTTCCCCTTCACGCGGCTGGTGCATTGTCTGAGTTTCCCCTTTGAATACCTGTTCCGCAGCAATATCATCTACCGAAAAAAATAAGTTCTTACACAAAAATCGCTGGTCTCTGCCAGCGATTTTTTCATAGCCTTATTCGATATTGCAGACTTCCCGGCCGCAGTTCTCACATTGGATCGCGTCCTTGAGGTAATCCATGTCCTTGATGAAGATCAGATGTCCCCGGTATTCGATGATATCCGCCTTCTTGAGTTCTCCCAGCATGCGGTTCAGGCTCTCCCGGGCGGTCGCAGAATAATTGGCCAATTCCTGATTGGTCAGGGGCACGGAGATAAGGATTCCCCCATCCACCTCTTTGCCATAACTGTTGGCCAGCCGTATCAGGGTGGAATACAGCGCCCCCTTCTTGCCATAAAGCAGCAGATCCCGGAATTTCGTATGCTGCTTGCGCATATGGGCGCTGATGATGCGCAGGATATTCACTGCCAGAGGAGGACGCTTTTCCAGATAGCTCTGCAATACGGGGAATTCAATGGCGTAGACCTCAGCGGCACTTTGGGCGATGGCATTGAAGATGTAAGTAGGATTATCCTCAAACAACGGCAATTCCCCAATAATGCTGCTGCGGGTAGCTAACCGCAAGGACAGCACCCGCCCGCTGGTGGCATATTTCGTGATGAATATCTGCCCTGTACGCACGATATAGAAATATTTCGCCGGATCACCTTCGTGAAACAGATATTCCCCATCATGCAGCATAATAACCTTGCCGGGAACTTCATACAATTGACGAACCAAAGACTCCATGACCTTACCCCTCTCAAAACTCAACTTGCTTCCCTTAAGCATACTAAAAATTTCCCATTCTAACTGTGAGATTTGTTACGTTTTCCGTGAGGTTTGTTACTTACATATTGATATATTTCAATTATACTTAATACAAATCAATAACAATGTGATAATAAGGATGGATGATGAACAAATGTCAACAAGCAAAGACTTCGCTGTCCTCGGCGAAAATCCCTCCCGCCGGGAAATCTTGCAGCATTGGGAGCCGGAAAACAAGATATTTTGGGAGACATACGGCAAAAAGATTGCCAACCAGAATCTGGCTGTCTCCACCTGGGCTTTAGTTTTATCCTTTGTGGTCTGGACCTTATGGGCCACCATTGCCGCCCAGCTCAACACCGTGGGCTTCCACTTCACAGATGAGCAGATCTTCACGCTGGCCGCCCTGCCGGGGCTTGTTGGTGCCACGGGGCGCCTGTTCTACACCTATCTGCCTGGCCTGCTCGGAGGCAAGACCTCAACATTGCTGACCACGGCCCTGTTATTGCTGCCAATCATGGGCCTGGGCAATGCCCTGCAGGATACAAGCACCTCCTATGAGACCTTTGTGCTCCTCGTATCCTTTATCGGCATAGCCGGCGCCAATTTCTCCGCCTCCATGGCCAATATCGGCTTTTTCTACCCCAAGGCAAATAAAGGGTTGGCCCTGGGCATCAACGCAGGCGTGGGCAATCTGGGCGTATCCCTGATCTACCTGACAGCCCCCCTACTGCTGGGCTGGAACTTGTCCGGCCTTTTCGGTGCCGGTCTGCCCACCGCCGCGGGTTCGACTCTCTACCTGCAGAATGTCTGCTATTTCTGGGCTATCCCCACATTGATCACACTTGTACTTATCTGTATGTTTATGGATAATCTGCCCCTGCCCAAACAAAGCCCTAAGAGCGTATTATCCATCTTCGGCAACAAACACACCTGGCTGATGTGCTGGATCTACACCTGCGGCTTCGGTTCCTTTATCGGCTTTTCTGCCGCTTTAGGCTTGCTGGTATCCAAGGAATTCCCCGAGGTTTCCTTCTCCATGGCGGCCTTCCTTGGTCCCTTTATCGGCGCCAGCGTACGGCCGCTGGGAGGCTGGCTGGCCGATAAACTCGACAGCGGTTCCCGCGTCACGCTTCTCTCCCTATTCGTGATGCTGGCAGCCAGCCTTGTAACCATGCTGGGCATCCAAGCGCATAACTTCGCAATGTTCTTTGGTTCCTTCCTGCTGCTGTTCCTGACCACCGGTTTTGTCAACGGTGCTTCCTTCCGCATGATTCCCTATATCTTCAATAATCCCTTCCACTCCTCTTTGGTTACAGGCTTTACCGCTGCCATTGCCGCCTATGGCGCCTTCCTGATTCCCAAGATCTTCGGCTGGGCCTACAGCAATTATCAGGATGTAACCCCAGCTTTCTACATCCTGATCGCCTTTACCATCAGTACCGTTATCGTCACCTGGTATTTCTACGACCGCAAAAATTCCGGTCAACATTGTTAAAACATGTTGCACGTGAAACAACAACGCCCGGCAAGCTTATCGCCTGCCGGGCGTTGTTTCACGTGCAACAATATATTTTTATGCTTTTGCACCAG
Organism: Selenomonas ruminantium subsp. lactilytica TAM6421; assembly: GCF_000284095.1. GTDB lineage: Bacteria > Bacillota > Negativicutes > Selenomonadales > Selenomonadaceae > Selenomonas_A > Selenomonas_A lactilytica. The sequence goes on from NC_017068.1 coordinate 2,978,196, forward strand.
TTGAATACATCTTGATGGGTTCCGGGTTGTCTTCGATGCTCCAGACACCGCAGGGGCAAACACCGGCGCAGATGCCGCAACCGATGCACTTATCGGGATCGGATACGTATTCCCAGCTGCCATCTTCCTTCTCAACGCGGGTGATGGCCTTTTCCGGGCAGGATTCCAGACACATCTTACAGTCACGGCAGGTACCGCAGCTTACGCAGCGTGCATGGTCATCCACAGGATCCCCCAGCAGGCAGTGATGGCATTTGTCAAAGTATGCCTTGGACAGGCGCTCGGCCGGGATCTGGGCCTTCTGCGGGAAGGGCTTAACTTCCTTGCCCATCACATACTGATCCACATAGTGAGCTGCCTTGCGGCCGCTGCCGATGGCATCCGTCAGGCGCCCCGGCTTGATGGTATCGCCGGCGGTGAATACCCCCTTGGCAATGGACTGGTCAGCCTTGGGCACCAGCCAGCTCTTGCGGAAGAATTCGATGCCCTCATCTTCCGGCAGGAAATCCAGCACCGGTTCTTCACCGATGGAAACGATAACCTGATCGGCGGGGATGAAGGTGCCATCATTGGCGTATACGCCCTCAGCCGTGATCTTATTGGTGAAGAACGGCCATACCAGCTTGCCGCCGAGACCTTCCACATAGTCGATCTCTTCCTTGAAGGCGGCCGGTTTCTGCACGTCCACAGCCACTACCGTTTCTGCGCCCATCTCGTAAGCGCCGCGGCAGGTATCCATACCGGAGTTACCGGCACCGATGACCACTACATGCTTGCCGGTCTTCGGCTTCTCGCCGCGGTTGATGGCCTTGAGGTATTCGAGGCCCATGGTCAGGCGCTCTGCCCCTTCCCAGGGGAAGAAGCGGGACTTAGTACCGCCCGTAGCCACGATAACGGCGTCATTTTCGCCGCGCAGCTGTGCGAATTTATCTTTATCCACCTTGCAGGCGGATACGAATTTCACCCCAACGCTTTCAATGCGTTTGAGTTCTGCTTCCAGCAGTTCATGGGACAGGCGGCCCCGGGGGATAACCTGTTCCAGCTTACCACCGATATGCTCAGCCTCATCATAGACCGTCACGCTGTGGCCTTTGCGGGCCAGCTGCCAGGCTGCGGACAGACCGGCTACACCGCCGCCGATAACGGCGATTTTCTTGCCCGTCTGCACTTCCGGCTTCGGCACCGTCAGGAAGGCGGAGCGATAGCCCAGGTCGCCGATCTGGATGGGCTGGTCGATGCTGCCACGGGTACAGCCATCCATACAGGGGTTCGGGCAGACAGAGCCGCAGACCGAACCTGGGAAGGGCGTGTAATCCAGCTCCAGCTGGAAAGCTTCGTCGAGCTTGCCCTGACGAATCAGATCAAAGCGGCGCTGGGTCGGAATGCCCGTGGGGCAGTTGAATTCGCAGGGTGCGGCGAATTTCGCATTGTCCCAGCTGGGTACGCGCAGGCGATAGAGCCCTGTGGACAGGGTGTTATGCACAGCGAAATCATCATGGGCAACGTCGGAGAAGATGCCGCCCTTTACCCAGTCATTCATGCGGAAAGCCTGCATGGACGGCTTGTTGTTGCCCTTGGCTGCCTTCTCTGCAAAGGTCAGCGGCGTGAGCTTCTGCCATTCACTCCAGTTCGTCAGTTCCGCCTTCAGACTCTGCTGGTCGATATGGGCCAGGAAGTCATCCATGCCGTTGTTCAGGAAATCAATATCCTCATCATCCAGCGGCAGGCATTTGATATCCGAGGGGAAATCATCCACGTTGCCACGGACATAAACGACACCGCCTACCATGCCGACGCAGGCACGCTCGCCCAGCACGGAAGCGAACTGAGCACTGTCATAGCCGCAGACCACGGCACGGCCGCCGCCCATGAATTCGAAGGAAAAGGAACCCGTGTTCTTGAGAATCCAGAGTTCCGGCTCTTCATAAAGGGGGTCATGCTTCATCAGGGAGCCGGTACGGGTACCGCTGCGGCCGCCGATGAAGATCTTGCCGCCGGAGGAGCAGTGACCTGCCGTATCGCCGGCATCGCCCTTGACGGTGATGATACCGCCGGCGTTGAGCCAGCCCACGTCAGCAGAGGTTGCCCCATCTACCACGATTTCCGTACCCGGCAGGCACATGGAACCCACGCGCTGACCAGCATTGGTCACATGGAAATGAAGGGTCTTCCCTTCCGGATGCCACAGCGGGCCGCCGATATCATGCTGCCCGGATGCAGCTACCTCAAATTCCGTTTCGCCCTGACGCACAGCCTCTTCGATGGCCAGCAGCAGGTCCTGGGTGGACATACGGTCATGTCCTTTCATTGTATCGATCTTGAACATTACGCTATCCCCCTACTTAACATACATACTGAATGCTCAGCTGGTCGGCCACGGCCTTGTCCGTGGAAACCAGCGCATCGCTGCGGCCGATAGGCAGCGAGCTGTTGCCGATAGGCGCCATGAGCTTCTTGAGCTCGGAGTCGAAGGCCAGCACATAATCCACGATCTTCTGGGCGCCTTTGTCGATGTCCAGACGCTTCACGAGGCGCGGATCCTGGGTGCAGATGCCCATGGGGCACTTGCCCGTGTTGCAGGAGTTGCAGCGGCCCTGTTCGTTGCCCACGCAGCCCAAGAGCTGAATGAGAACCTTGCCGACGAATACGCCGTTGGCACCCAGGCACATGAGCTTGAAGGCATCGGCTGCCGCATTGCCGGTCATGCCGATACCGCCGCCGCCGTAGAGAGGAATCTGGCCCTGCAGGCCCTGCTTGACGGCTGCCAGATAGCAGTCGCGGATCTTGGAAACAACAGGATGCCCCGTATGGTCAAGGGAAACCTCGTTGGCTGCACCGGTACCGCCCTGGATACCATCGATGAAGAAACCACCGCAGATCTTATAAGGATCGCGCAGGAGGTTGTTGTATACGGATACGGAAGTGGCGGAAGCCGCGCACTTGATGGCAACCGGCACCCGGAAGCCGAAGGCCGCATTCATGGAAAGGTGCATCTTCTGCACGGATTCTTCAATAGAATAGAGGCCCTGATGGTTCGGCGGAGAAGCCAGCGTAGCCTTTGGAACACCGCGGATAGCCTGAACGTGTTCGGCTACCTTGGCGCTGGGCAGCAGACCGCCGTCGCCGGGTTTTGCACCCTGACCGATCTTGATCAGGATACCAGCGGGATCCGTTACCATATGGGGCATAGCCTTGATGATACGGTTCCAGCCGAAATGACCGGATGCAATCTGAATGATGAAATATTTGAGATAATCGGATTCCAAAAGTTTAACGGGCATACCGCCTTCGCCGGAGCTCATGCGCACGGGCAGGCCGCATTTCTCGTTGAGATAGCCTACAGCCAGGGCTACAGCTTCCCAGGCACGGGTGGACAGGGCACCGATGGACATATCGGAGAAGATCAGCGGATAGATCCAATCCACCGGCGGCGTCTTGGTCTTCTGCACCAGCTTGCCGTCCTTGATTTCGAAGGGCAGGTCTTTTGCCGGCAGAACGCGGCCAAAAGGCGCGCGGATATCGAAGGTATGACGGGCAGCATCCAGAGACGGGTCAGTCATCTGAGAGATACGCCCCACCACGATGCTGTCCAGCGTGCGCTGAGCATTGAGGTTGGTACGGCCACCGCGCTTGATGGGGCCGTTGTCCTTAGCCAGCAGCGTGCGGCGGGAATCCGGATTCCGCACCGGACGGATGGCATTGTTCGGGCAGATTTTCTCGCACATGCCGCAGCCACGGCAGAAATCCGTCAGGCTGGCCACCTGCTTGATAATGGGGCGAGCCACATGGGTATGCTTCGGTTCAGGCTGGCTGCCCTCAGAAACCGTCAGGGACTGCTTCTGTACCTCTACCTTGATGGCCTTGAAGGAACAGCCGGCCACGCAGCTGCCGCACATGGTACAGCGGTCTGCATGATATTCGATTTTCCACGGCAGGTCATTGACGCCGATTTCCTGTGTTTTTACTGCTTCCATCTCTGTACCTCCAAGTCATTGTCAATGACCACGATCTCTCTTTCATTGGGATAGATATCCTGGCTCTGGTCACGGTTGGGCATGATCTCGTTGATGCCGCAGACCTCCGAAGAAATGGCCACCATGTTCTCATCGCGCCCCACCACTACCGGGCGGAGCTTCTTGGAATCGCAGCAGGTGATCATGCGGCAATCCGGCAGCACACCGATAATCGTATTCGGCCCGTTGATTTCCAGATTGGCCAGGGACTGGCGGATAGCCACCAATACGTCCTTATCTTCGCGCTGTTCACATTCCTCAAAGGGCAGCGGCGTGATTACATGTTTATAGTAAGTAAGCGGCCATTTGAGTTCATGATGAACATAATGAAGGGTATTCAGGAAGCACTGGGAATCGGATTCAAAACCGATATAACCGCGGTGCAGGGAGGACTGGAATTCCTTGTTCTTTGTATAGAAGGTATTCTCACCATTAGCGCAAAGGGTATAACCCTGCAGGAAGAACGGATGGGCTGCATAGCGCACGATGTCGTAGTTGGTGTTCTGACGGCACTGGGCCACGATGGACTTAGCCACAAGGCAGCCATTATCATCCCAGAGATGGAAGTAGGTGGCGATGTCCGCAGGATCGCCGATTTCCTTCAAGGTCAGCACATCGGGCCAGAAGGAATAAACAAAGCCGGCATTGTTTTCCGTGAGGATCTTGCGCAGAGCCAATCTGGTATCCAGCAGGAGATTTTCCTTTTCTTCCTTAGTCATATGGCTGGCTTCTTCCGGATAATCGTAGTTGCGGAAGATGTAATAAGGCATAGCCTTGATATCAAGGCCGGGACGCTTGTCCGGGACAGGAATCCATTCTGCCAGCGGCACGAAGTTATGGGCATCCATATATTCTTCCACCAGCTGTGCGCCGCGCTGGGTGCAAGCCAGGGAAAGCAATGGCTTATCCTTATAATCGGAGAATATACCATAGAGATCCTGCATTACCATGGCAAAGCCCGAATTATCGTGACCTTCCTGCTGAGGCAGCATCAAATGCAACGCCTTGGAGGGCTGGATAGGCACCTTGCTCTTAATCGAACCAATTCTGCACATAACTGTCGCTCCTTTGCGAATGTATACAAAATATCACACGTTTGTCTTTACCCGATGTATTTTCGTTACAACGTAATTTATATTATAAGAATGTTGTAAACCTATGTCAATAAGGAGAAAACAAAAATTTATGCATTTATGACCACCATAACCCCCATAAAATGAGGTATTATATTTGCTATAGATGTATTTTTTTACATCACATTGAATATTTATAAAACGAACCATTTACACTGCTACAGATAAGTTATAGTTAAGAAGGCAATAAAAAAGCCCTATGCACGGAAGTGCATAAAGCTTTTCACATTATAATGCTTTTGTTATGTTATGTATTTTTTTACGGTATACAGGAATACATAACCATCTCCGCAGGCCGTCAATAATCATCAAGTATACATAATACTTAACCGATCCCTTAATGCAGGTAGGCTGACGGGTTCACGGCCTGACCATTGATGCGCACTTCATAATGCACATGGGGGCCAGTGGAGAAGCCCGTGCTGCCCATATAGGCGATGACCTGGCCGCGGCGCACATGCTGACCGGCAGTGACCGCCACCTGCATGGCATGGCCGTAACGGGTCATGATGCCGTTGCCATGGTCGATGTCCACCATATTACCGTAGCCGCCATCGTTCCAGCCGGCCACCCGGACAACACCATCAGCCGTGGCTAAGATCGGTGTGCCCATATCGTTGGCAATATCGATGCCCGGATGGAAGTCCGAACCGTTCCAGCGCAGGCCGTAAGGCGAGCTGACCACACCACGGGCGGGCCAGATAGCCGGTGTCGTGCCTCCCGGCAGGGAAAGATCAGCGGCAAGTCCCAGGCTTTCCTGACGTTTGCTGAGCTCTTCCTTCAAGGCCGTCAGGGATTCCCGGCGCTGAGCCAGCCCCTGCTCCACCAAGACCAGCGTATCACTGACATTCTGCACGGTGGGAGATGTCAGGGGACCGCCCTGACCGTTATGGGTGGCCGGATCCACAGCAGCATCACCGCCGCCATTATTGGCATCCTTGGCCTTATCATCCTGCATGGGCTGCGCCCCGGACAAACGGCGGATATCCTCTTCCAGCTTCTTGAGCTGATTCATTTCTTCCTGCAGGCTGTTGGCCTTCTTGGACAACTGCAGGAGCTGTTCCTGCTGGATGCTGTTGACCTGGCGCAAATCCTCGATCTCAGCTGCGCCGTTGCGATTCAGGAAGGTGGAATACACCGCATAGCTGAAAGCGCCTACGAATAGCAGCGCCCCTATCAACAGTGAAGCCACACCATATTTCAATAAAAGCTTGGGCAGGCGGATGGTTTTCACATCGCCCCCCTGTGGAGGGATAAATTTTATCGTATACTCCTCAGCAGTTTGTTTTGTTTCTTTTTCTGCTGACATTCAGAACTTCCTTTCCAAAAGATAAAGATACATTACATGGCTTTGCCCATTGCTTCATGCAAAGCCTGTTCTTCTTCCTTCGTCATGGGATAGGTGGATTTCCCATCCTCAATGGGTTTGGCATAGCTGCGGGAATCCTCCCGGCCAAAGATGCTGGAGAGCACCACGCCATTGTTATGGGCATCCAGCAGGGCCACCGCATAACTCAGGTCGCTGCCCATATCCTCGAAGGCACGGAAGCGAACCATCCCCACCCGGGTTACGGCCAGATTCAGCAGTTCATCCATGCGGCGGTTTTCCGCATCGATACGCTGATTTTCCTCTACCACATGACGAACCTCATCGATATGCCCCATGAGCAGGCGTTCCAGATTATCCCCATCCACGCCGCTCATCATCTTGCGGTAACGCTTTTTCATATAGCTGAGATTCCAGGCCTGACGGATCATGATGCAAAGCATGATAACCATCACGATGGCCATAAAGACTACAATGAACGGCATATTACCTGCCATGAACTCCATAAAATATTTCATATTCATTCTAAGATCCAAAACTCCCCTATTGTTTAAACCGTGAATTTCCCTGTCTGTGAAAACTGGCGCAATGCCGCCATTTTCTGCTCTTTCACATTCTGCTGTCTCTGCAGCATAGTATTCATGATGCGCTCCAGATCCTCGGGCGAGTAGAATTCGATTTCCAGCTTACTTTTCTTCTTGCCGGTCTGAATACGCACCTGGGTACCGAACATCTCCGTGAGCTTATCCACGGCATCTCTTACGAATACATCCTGTTCCGGTTTTGCCTGCGATGGCGTACCCACATTCTGCTCATGCAGCATATCCGGATTTTCCAGCAGCTTCTTCACCAACTGTTCAGACTGCCGGGCGGAAAGGTCACGGCTCTGAATGTAATCGGCCGCTTCCAGCTGCAGCTCCTTGTTATTCAGCGCCAGCAAGGGCTTGGCCTGTCCCATGGACAGTGCCCCGTTGGCCACATATGCCTGCACCTGGTCAGCCAGGTTCAGCAGCCGCAGGAAGTTGGCAATATGGGAACGGCTGCGCCCCACCTTTTTCGCCACAGTTTCCTGGGTGAGCCGGAATTCCTTCATCAGCCGATCATAAGCCTTGGCTTCTTCCATGGCATTCAGGTTTTCCCTTTGGATATTTTCAATCAGGGCAATTTGAGCAATCTCTTCATTATTGAATTCCCGGATATCCACCGGCACTTCCGTAAGGCCGGCCAGTTTTGCCGCCCGCAGGCGCCGCTCCCCGGCAATCAGCTCATAGCTTTTATCGGCGATCTTGCGCACCAGCAGCGGCTGCAGTACGCCAAATTCCTTGACAGAATCCTTGAGTTCCTCTAAGGCACTCTCATCAAACTCCGTGCGGGGCTGATAACGATTCGGCTGGATCATGCTGATGGCAACCTTATGGGCCTTTTCTGCGCTCAATGCATCACCGACAGGCTTTGGTCCGCCCAATAACGCTCCCAGGCCTTTGCCCAGGCCGCCTTGCTTAGCCACAAGCAATCACCTCTTTCGCCAGCTTCATATACTCCTCCGAGCCCTTGGACTTCTTATCATAATAGATGATAGGCTGGCCGAAGGAAGGAGCTTCACTCAGGCGCACATTGCGGGGAATCATGGTCTTGTAAACCACGGCATCAAAGCTGTTCCGCACTTCTGCTACCACCTGTTCGGCCAGCTTCGTGCGGGAATCATACATGGTCATGACCACGCCTTCCAGCTTCAGCGCCGCATTGAGGTTGCTGCGCACCAGCTCAATCGTCCGCATCAGCTGAGCCACACCCTCCAGTGCATAGAACTCACACTGAATGGGAACCAGCACCGAATCGGCCGCCGTCAGGGAATTCAGCGTAAGCAGCCCCAAAGAAGGCGGGCAGTCGATGATGATGTAATCGTAATCATCCCGCACAGCATCCAGGGCTTTCTTCAACCTGGTTTCCCGGGAAATAGCTGCCACCAGCTCCACCTCAGCACCAGCCAGATCAATATTGGCCGGCAGGATATCCACCTTGAATTCCGTCTTTTGGATTACTTCGCTGACGGGTACATTGTCAATCAATACCTGATAGATGGTCTTCCCCTGAAGGGTTGACTTATCAACACCAAAGCCACTGCTGGCATTGCCCTGCGGATCGCAATCCACCAACAGAACCTTCTTCTTTTTGGCGGCCAGACAGGCTGCCAGATTTACCGACGTTGTGGTTTTGCCCACGCCGCCCTTCTGATTGGCAACAGCAATAATCTTTGCCAAATTTTTCACCACTTTCCTGAAAATCGTGCAATAGGTTACAGTAATGCTTGTAAAACTCTTTTATAATAAGTATAATTGTTACATTACAGGTTTTCTTTTGGACAGTTGTCATCAGGAAACCATCCTGCCAAAAACCATACCTATATAATAATATGAAATGACAAAAAATGCCATTGTTTCACGTGAAACAGGCAAAAAAATTTTAGGAGGTGAGCCGATGCCCATTTACAATACGCCCCTGCTGGCCATCGATGCCAAGGAAGCCCGCCGCTATGCAGGACTGCAGAAAGCGCAGGATTTTGCGGAAGAAAAGATCCTCGCCGCCTGTCAGGACGCCAGGCTGTTAGCCCAGCCCTGCAGTGTCTGGGAAATCTACGATTATGACTGCCAATCCCAAATGATCCAGTCCTCGCCGCCCTGCAAAATCCAGGGTGAAAAAATTGGCCAACATCTGGCAGGCTGCGAAAAGGTAATCCTGTTGGCCGCTACTGTGGGTGACGATATCGAGGAAGATGTAACCCGCCGGTTCAATGCCGGTGAGTACAGCATGGCGGTTCTGCTGGATGCGGCCGCCACTGCTGCCGTCGAACAGGTAGCCGATGGCCTGGAAAAAGCACTGGCACCAAAAATGGCCGCCAAGGGATTCGGAATGAAATGGCGCTTCAGCCCCGGCTATGGGGACTGGCCACTGGAGCAGCAGCCGGAACTGATCCGGCTGTCAAGTGCTGCCAGTATCGGAGTTGGCCTGTCCTCCTCCATGATGCTGGTGCCCCGCAAAAGCGTCACCGCCATCATCGGCCTTTACCGCAAACAGGAAAACAAGGAAATCCAGCACGCCCCTAAGGGCTGCGCCGCCTGCAGCCAAGTTAACTGCCCGTCCAGAAAGAGATAACAGGAGATGAATGTATGAGCAGAATCGAAATATTTGATGGTGCCATGGGCACCATGTTACAGGCCGGCGGCCTCCAGCCCGGTGCCTGTCCCGAGCTTATGAATGTAGAAAATCCCGAAGTGGTTAAAAACATTCATCGGGCTTATATCGAAGCCGGTGCAACCATTATCGAAACCAACACCTTCGGCGCCAGCCCCCTGAAATTGGAACATTACGGCCTGACTGACCGCATGGCCGAACTCAATAAAGCCGCTGTCACCATCGCCAAAGAAGCAGCCCAAGGACGGGCCAAAGTAGCCGGCTCCATGGGCCCCACCGGCCGCTTTATCGAACCGTTAGGGGATCTCTCCTTCGATGATGCTTATACGAACTTCTTTGACCAGGCAACAGCCCTGGCGGAAGCAGGCGCTGATTTCCTGATCATTGAAACCTGCATCGACCTGCAGGAAATGCGTGCCGCCCTGCTGGCCGCCAAAGCAGCCTGTGATATTCCCGTGATCTGTCAGCTTTCCTACAGTGAAGACGGCCGTACCGTAACGGGCACCGATCCCCAGTCTGCCGCCATCCTGCTGGATGCCATGGGCGCTGACATCATCGGTGTCAACTGCTCCCTGGGGCCGGAAGAACTGGTGCCCATCGTCAAAACCCTGGCCGAAAACTGCACCTGCCCCATCAGCGTCCTGCCCAATGCCGGCATGCCCTACCTCAAGGATGGACAGACCGTCTTCCCCATGGGCCCGGAAGATTTCGGCAAGTGGGGCGTGAAGCTGTTGGAAGCCGGGGCTTCCTATCTGGGCGGCTGCTGCGGCACCACCCCCGAACATATCCGGGAACTGGCTAACGCCGTAAAGGACCTGCCCCTGCCGGAACGCAGGCTGCCCGCCAAAAGACTCTGGCTCACCAGCCGCAGCAAGGCCGTCTGCATTGACAGATCCCTGCCCACCCGCCTGATTGGCGAGCGCATCAACCCCACGGGCCGCAAGAAGCTGGCCGCCGAAATCAAGGAGGGCTCCCTGCTTGGTGTCAAGAAGGAAGCCGTCAATCAGGTCAAGGCCGGGGCCCATCTGCTGGATGTCAATATGGGGGTTGGCGGCATCGACCAAGCCGCTGCCATGAAGCGGGCCGTAACCGAGATATCCCAGCTCACCGACGCCCCGCTGTCCATCGATACCAGCGATGCCAAAGCGCTGGAAGCCGGCCTCAAAGCCTATCCCGGCCGTGCCCTTATAAACTCCGTCAGCTATGAACCGGAACGCATTGCCGAGTTCCTGCCTTTAGCAAAAAAATACGGCGCGGCTATCCTCTGCCTGCCCATCACACCGGATGGTGTCCCCAAGACCGCCGAGGAACGCATTGCCGTAATGCATAAGATCATCGCCGCAGCCAAGGAACAGGGCCTGGATGATGGGGATTTCCTGCTGGATGCGCTGGTCATGACCGTATCCGCGGATAAAAATGCCTGCTATGAAGTCCTCATCACCCTGCAGATGTACCGGGAACGCTTCGGCTATCCCACCACCATGGGGCTTTCCAATATCTCCTTTGGCCTGCCCAACCGCCCGCTGATCAACAGCACCTTCTTTGCCATGTGCTTAGCAGCCGGTTTAGATGCCCCCATCATGAATCCCTATGATGAAGCCATGCAAAGGGCCCTGATGGCCAGCGCCGCCCTGCTCGGTGATGATCCCAACGGACTAGCCTACAGCAAGAACGAGGCCAATCTGGCCGTGCCCAAGGCAGCCGCCACAGCAAAAGTCACGGAGCTTTCCCCGTTGGAAGCCATCAAACAGGCCGTGATTGACGGCGAAAAGGACGAAATCCCCTCTCTGGTGGAAAATGCCCTGAAATCCGGTCTTGAAGCCAACACCATCACCGAACAGGCTCTGACAGCCGCCATGACGGATATCGGCGTGGACTTCGGCGCAGGCCGCATGTTCCTGCCCCAGGTCCTGCTCTCTGCCGAAACCATGCGGTCTGCCTTCAATAAGCTCAAGGAACTGACCCCCGCCAACGCCGCCGCCCCGAACCAAGGTACAGTGGTGATTGCCACCGTCAAAGGTGACGTACACGATCTGGGCAAGAACATAACGGGTGCCCTGCTGGCCAACAGCGGGTTCAAACTCATCGATTTGGGCAAGGACGTGGACAGCACGGAAATCGTCAAGGCTGCCATCGAAAACAATGCCGATATCGTCGGCCTCTGCGCCCTGATGACCACCACCATGGTACAGATTGACAAGGTCATCGCCGACCTCAAGGAAGCCGGCTGCGATGCCAAAGTCATGGTGGGCGGCGCCGCCGTAACCCAGGACTACGCCGACAGTGCCGGTGCCGACGCCTATGCCCCGGATGGAGTCAAGGCCGTAGAACTGGCCAAAGAATTGGTAAAGAAATAACCTTAATGACATACTAAAAAGAGATGCTCCCGTCAAAGAGCATCTCTTTTTCATTGCCACTAAAACTTATTCAGTTGCGGAGACTTCGCTCGGCAGAGTGAATACGTTGTTGATATTGGTATTGGTATCAACAGACCAATGTCTCCTGGGTGGTGGAGGCGGATAGTGCCGACGTGGTGGCGGTGGAGGCGGATAATGACGACGGCGTCGCTCCATCTCCATACGGCGGCGACGTTCCCATTCAATCCGTCTGCGCTGTGCCGGCGTCAGTAATTCTTCCGTCGGCAAATTGTCAAGACCTACACTAAGATCATAAGTCTGTACCTGGCCTGGAATCGCCACATTGAATGGATTTTCAGCCTGTGCTACAGCGGCTTCGGAATTGCCGGGCATAAAACTCAGTGCCCCGCAAACCACGGCTGCCATGGCAATTTTCTTCCATAGCTTTTTCATAAAAGTCATCTCCTTCCTGGTGATTTTTACACGAGTTAAATTCCTGCTCATAACTCCCTGTAAAGATATTATACAGCACCATCTGAAAAAATGCAATTATCAGATATTTTCTGTTAAAATTCTATTTTTTCACACGGTACTTTACCACTTGTAACATATATATCGAAAAAAATGGCATCTCCTTAAGTGAAAATGCCATTTTTTTTCATTTTTTTTTCAGTTTTTATTTAGAAGAGCACTTTTGCCAGGTGCAGATATTCCGGATCAAGCTGCTTCTTGTTGTTTACGGAATCGTGCAGGTCGATGGAGACAACACGGCCCTTGCTGAAGCCGAATACCACATCGGACAGGCCGGAAATCAGAGCCAGAGCAGCCTGCTCGCCCAACTGGCTGGCACGCACGCGGTCGATAACCGTCGGGGAACCTCCACGCTGGATATGGCCCAGAACCGTTACACGGGTATCGAGTTCCGTCTTCTTGGCAATGAAATCACCGATTTCCTGAGCATTGCCAGCACCTTCAGCCACTACTACAAGGATATAGCGCTTGCCTTCGGCATAAGCGTTCTTCATATCGTCGCAGAGTTTATCGAGATCAAAGGGTTCTTCCGGAACGAGGATGTACTCTGCACCGCCGGAAATACCGGAAACCAGTGCCAGCCAGCCCGAGCTGCGGCCCATAACTTCCATGACGATGACGCGGCGATGAGCAGAAGCCGTATCACGGAGTTTGTTGATGGCATCAATGATGGTGTTGGCAGCCGTATCGCAGCCTATGGTGTAGTCAGAACCCCAAACGTCGTTGTCGATGGTGCCCGGCAGACCTACGATGGGAATGCCCGTTTCCTGGGACAGCAGGGAAGCACCGCGCAAGGAGCCGTCACCGCCGATAACGCAGAGGCCCTGAATGCCGCGGTCAACCAGATGCTGGTAGCCAAGCATGCGGCCTTCCGGCGTCTTCCAGCGTTTGCAGCGGGCCGTTCCCAGGAACGTACCACCGCGCTGGATGATGTCGCCCACGTCCTTGGACTTCATCTCAAACATATTTTCTTCCAGCAGACCATGATAACCGTCGCGGATACCCCAAACTTTTACCCCTTCATAAAGAGCCGTGCGCACAACGGCACGAGCTGCCGCATTCATTCCGGGGCTGTCGCCGCCGCTGGTCATGACTGCAATACTTTTAAGCATAATCGAAGTTCCCCCTTGAAATTATAAGCAATCTGCCGTCAATTTGCTGACCGCAGGAAAAAACAAAACTCACTAATCCCTATCATACCATAAAAAGAGGAAATCTAACAGTTAATTTTTTAGTTTGTAACGAAGTTCCTGACTTAGAATATGCACAAAAATGTCCTTGACAAGCAGACGTATTTCGTGTTAAATTCGTTGTAGTTGATGCTGTGCGACTGACGGAAGTGGATAACCACAGGGAGCACAGGGAAGGAAAGCCGACCGTCTGGGTGATACCCGGATTCGTGTCGGCTTTTTTCGTATAGGAAAAGGAGAAATTGCAATGACGGAAATGGAACTGAAATACGGCTGCAACCCCAATCAGAAACCGGCCAAGGTTTTCTGCGAAAAAGGCCTGCCCTTCACGGTACTCAATGGCAAACCGGGTTATATCAACCTGCTGGATGCCCTGAACAGCTGGCAGCTGGTACGCGAACTCAAAGAAGCCACGGGCCTGCCCGCCGCCGCTTCCTTCAAGCATGTCAGCCCGGCTGGTGCCGCCGTAGCCGTCCCCCTTTCCGAAACCTTGCAGAAAGCATATTTTGTCGAAGGCGTAGAACTCAGCCCCATCGCCACGGCCTATATCCGTGCCCGTGGTGCTGACCGCATGTCTTCCTATGGCGATTTCGTCGCTCTGTCCGACGAATGTGATGCCCAGACGGCCAGCTTCCTGAAGCGGGAAGTTTCCGATGGTATCATCGCTCCCTCCTACTCCGCGGAAGCTTTGGAAATCCTCAAATCCAAACGCAAGGGCACCTATCTCGTCATTCAGATGGATACCAACTACCAGCCGGAACCGCTGGAACAGAAACAGGTCTTCGGCATCACCTTTGAACAGCAGCGCAATGATATCAAACTCACAGAAGATTGCCTGACGGAAATTCCCACGGCTAACAAGGAACTGCCGGAAAGCGCCAAACGCGACCTGCTGATTTCCCTGATTACCCTGAAATACACCCAATCCAACTCCGTCTGCTATGCCAAAGACGGTCAGGCTATCGGCATCGGTGCCGGCCAGCAGTCCCGCGTACATTGCACGCGCCTTGCCGGCAACAAGGCAGATATCTGGTATCTGCGCCAGTGCCCCAAGGTCATGAACCTCCCCTTCAAAGAAGAAGTGCGCCGTCCGGATCGCGACAACGCCATTGACGTCTATGTTGGCGAAGAAAGCGAAGATCTGCTGACCGATGGCAACTGGGAACACCTCTTCACCGAAAAACCAGCGCCGCTGACGCGCGAGGAAAAGAAGGAATGGCTGGCCACCCAGACTGGCGTGGCTTTAGGATCTGATGCCTTCTTCCCCTTCGGCGACAACATCGAGCGCGCCCGCAAGAGCGGCGTAAGCTTCATCGCCCAGGCCGGCGGCTCCATCCGTGACGATAATGTCATTGCCACCTGCGACAAGTACAATATGACCATGGCTATGACGCATATCCGCTTGTTCCATCATTAATTCGTTTACCCCGTTCTTACATACACACACTGCAAAAAGGCTGGCAGCACGCCAGCCTTTTTCTATTGCCAATTCAGAGAGAAATGCGCAATTTATCTTCAATTTCATCCCGCAGGCTCTTGCCCTTAAACCAATTCTTAGCCGAAGACTGCTTCATCTGCTTTAATACCTTGTGATAAATCTCATCCTCCAAAGAACCCGGAACCAGATTTTCCCAGTTCCGCACACTATACGCCCGCTCTTTGATGGCATTATTGGGTCGTCCCGTCACTTCCAGCTCACTGAGGAACTGCACCTGCTGTTTTTTCGGCCGCAGATAATAATGCTCCAAGTAATACTTGGGCGGGTAGCTGTACTCCCCACTGTCATCCGTCTTCACCAGCCGAATCCAGACATCGAGGATATCTTCCGATTCGGAGTACGGGATTTTTTTCCACTTGGCATTCTGCCTGTCCAGATAATAAGCAAAGCCGTTGTCGTTCATCAGGAGTACATAGCGGTCTTTTTTATCCGCCTGCATTCTTTTCTGTTCTTGTTCCTTTTTCTTTTGCCTAAGCCTTGCCAATGGGCCTGGTTCATTTTCATCATCCTGTTTTTTAAACCAGTCATCTGCACTGCTGGTATCGGATTTAAAATTTTCTTTAACCGTTTCACTCTTGTCTGCATTGGAACTTGTACTGGTACTGAGAATTTCTTCCGGCTCCTCTGCAGCCTCCACCGACAAAGGCATATACAAACACAGCGCCATTATCCCCAAACTCAAAGCACCGCACCATTTCTTCATGCTCCCACCCCGCTTCCTAGAGTTTTATTTTTCCGTTATCTTAATATCATCCATAGCTTCCTGCACTGCCTTAGCCACAGAGCGCTCCAATACCTTGCCATTTATATAGCCATTATGCGTCTTCCCCATGGCAGCAATATCATTGCGATAAAGATAATTGCCGGACTTCACATCCACCAGACGCAGCCTCAACCATACATTCTTGGTTACAGTATTGCTGCTGGTAACGAGCAGATCATGATTGTAAATCTTTCCTTTGCCGTTACTCAAAGTCATCACAAACACATAATCGTAATTGCATTCACGACCAGCCCGCACATAATCCATTCGTCGCATATCAGCCAAACCACGTGGCCTATTGCCTACGGGTACACCATCTATATCTACCTTAGATGATTTAGTTACCCGGCTTTCATCACCAGAAACCGTACTTGTACCAAAACCAACTCCCACTTTTGCGCCCCAACCTTTATGGTCTGTATTACTGTTACTATTCCCTGTTCCATTCGTATCACTATTTATATTGCTATTATATGTATCATCATTAGTGTCAGAAATATATTGAGTACTGTCATAGTCACCATCTGCATCGGTGTCGTTGCCAATAAATCTTCTAGGATTGCCCGTTTTTGTTCCTGCAATGGTTGTTGCTGTATTTGCTGCATGTGATGAATTAGTAGCTGTCTTAAAAATATTCTTTAATCCATTTACACTCGCATTAATACCTCTATCCGTCTTAGAATGATTATATTCTGTGTCTCGAGTAGTCGCATATTCCCGTTGGTCATAGTATATATCTTCCGCATACTGCAACAACTTGCTATTGATATCCGTCCCCTTATACACGGCAAAATAATCAATGGGAAATTTCTCCCGCAGGCGGCTATAGACCTGATTCTTAATCCTGTCCTCCACCACCATGTTCTCATCACCATTTATAATCACGGCGATACGCACCCTATCTTCCTTGCGGGGCCGCTCCAATCCCATAATGACTTCATGCAAACGCTGGTTCAATTCAGCATATTCGCCCGGTTTCTTCTGCTTCTTCAATTCCCGCTCCATCACACCGACCTGCATAGAATTCGTCCGGGCTTCGGCAATGGAATAGCTCCACTCTGCAGGAACCAGACTCAGAGTCTGCCCCCCCCGCAAATACAAACGCCCACTACCAATGCAGTCAATAATCTCTTATTTCCCATCATTCCTGCCTCCTTACAACTCCCTTTGTAACAAACAGCAACGTTTACATTTTCCTGTACCCTTCATTATAGCGCAAATTTTCATAAAAGTCTATTTATAAATTTATTCCATGATTGTCTAATAAGCTAATTCATGGTAAAATACACTTGCCGCCTCGAAAAAGGAGGTGAGTATTGCTTGTTCGAGCGCATCGTGGAGTTGATACTAGCTCCGCTGGTAGTGGGAATACTTGTTGAACTTTTCAGCTATTGGTTGAACCATTAAGGCGAATTAGTAGAGAAAACCCCCCAGCTTTGCCAAGTTGCTGGGGGGTTTTCGAGTATTGCTTGTTCTTTTCGTGCTTTTATTATAGCATCCGTCATAAGAAAAAGCAATAAAATTTCAATTACATATCTTCCAGAGGAGGCTTTATCGTGTTCCAAAAATCTACTTCCCGCATCCTGCTCTTTATATCCTGTCTGCTTTCGTTCTCTGCGCCAGCCTTTGCCGAGGAAACTGTTTCTCCCCAGCCGGCCGAACAACAGGCCATGACGACAGCACCTCAGGATCAGCCGTCACTGCCGCCCGCGATGAAGGAAAAGCTTGACCAGGAGCTTGCCGCGATGATTGGCACCAGCGGGGCAAAGGTTCCCGGTGTCAGCGTGATTCTTTATAAGGATGGCAAGGACGTCTATGAAGGCGCTTTTGGACGGCGGCGAATCGATTATGCCAATCCGGCCAACAATTATCCCATGACCACCGATTCCCTGTTCCGGGTAGCCTCCCTGTCCAAGCTCTATACCACTTTAGGTGTGATGCAGTTAGTGGACGAAGGAGCAATCGATCTCGATGCGGATGCCAGCCAGTATTTGGGCTTCAATCTGCGGCATCCTGCCTATCCTGATACTCCCATCACCGTACGCATGATCGCCTCACATACCTCCGGCGTCCGGGATTCAGCAGGCTACTTCCTGCCTCCCTATCAGCCTATCAGCAGTCTCTTTTACCGGACAAGTCCCGCCTACTGCGTCTACACGCAGGCTCCTGGCTCATATTTTACCTATGCGAACCTGAATTTCGGCCTGCTAGGGACCATCATTGAAAAAGTCAGCGGTCAGCGTTTTGATGAATACGAACGCACTCATATATTGAAGGATCTGGAAACAGATGCGGACTTCTTCCCGGCCAAGATGCCCTATGAGACCTGGCAGCGGCTGGGTTCTATCTACCGGGGAACAGGCGGTTATTATGCCACGGCCGATAAGCCCCGCACCTATCAGCCAACCACTGACAACATCTATGGCTATTCGTTGGCCGGGTATCAGATTGGTTCCAACGGCACGCTCTTTGGTCCCCAAGGGGCATTGCGGATTTCCGTAAAAGGGCTTGGAAATACGCTGGAAATGCTTATGAATGACGGCTGGTTCCATGGCAAACAGGTAGTTTCTGCCAATTCCATCCAGGAAATGACAAAAGCCCAATGGATCTACAACGGCCATAACGGTGGAACGTTTGGCGGCACATTGCTTTCCTATGGGCTCGGAATGTATCAGATTGACGGCGGCAGTACCGCCAGGGTTTGCCGGGACGCCCACGTAGACCTGGTGGGACATACCGGCGAAGCCTATGGTGCGTTGACCGGCCTGTTCTTCCAGCCCGGCACACGCAATGGCTTTGCCTATATCATCAACGGCGAAGCCATGTCAGAAAGCGCTGGTCATGGACAGTTCAGCGGCAATCTGATCTGGGAAGAAAATGTCATGAATCTTCTCTGTCAAGCCATGCTCAGCAAATAGGATTCTTAGTCGGCGTACCTGCCTTGCGCGGGTACGCCTTTGGCGTAGGCATGGTCTTGGTGATGGTTATGACTGCCCGCTTGTCATCGAGTTCCGGCAGTTTCACGGGACGGATTTCCGTTTTGCTGCCCCCCATGACCTTGATGGCCTTGGCCGCTTCTTCGGCTTCTTCCTGGAACTGCATCCCCTTCAAAGCGATGAAATGACCGCCTTTCTTGACAAAGGGCAGGCAGTATTCGCAGAGGATGGGGAGTCTGGCCACAGCTCTGGATACCGCGATATCAAAGGATTCGCGGTATTTTTTATTGCGGGCGCCTTCTTCTGCCCGGGCATGGACACATTCCACATCCTTAAGCCCCAGTTCCTCCACCACCGTCTGCAGGAACTTGATACGCTTGTTCAGGGAATCCATCAAGGTCAGCTTGATTTCCGGGCAGAAAATCTTCAGCGGCAGGCCGGGAAAGCCGGCACCAGTGCCCACATCAATAACCGTAGTACCATCCTTGAACAGGGCTTCATCGTAGGCCGTAATGCTGTCGATCATATGTTTGATGGCCACTTCTTTCGGCTCGGTAATGGCGGTCAGGTTGATCTTTTCATTCCATTCTACGAGCAGTTCAAAGTAACGGTTGAACTGCTCCATTTGTTTATCGTTAAGCTCGATGCCGTATTCTACAGCCGCCCGCTGTAATTCTTCCTTAAACATCTTTTTTCTCCTCACTTGCCTTGATGCGCTGCTGCTGTTCCAGCCAGATCAGCAATACGGAAATATCTGCCGGGGAGACGCCGCTGATGCGGCTGGCCTGTCCCACGGAACGGGGACGGATGGCCTTGAGTTTTTCCCGGCCCTCATCCCGCAGGCTGGGGACTTCATCATAATCGAGATTCTCCGGCAGGAGTTTTTCCTCGAGTTTTTCCATGCGCTCCACCTGTTCCAGCTGTTTCTTGATATAGCCTTCGTAGGTGATGGTGATTTCCACCTGCTGTTTGACTTCCTTGGCCAGTTCCGGCAGCTCGAACAGTTCGGCCAGCTTATCATAGTCCACATCGGGGCGGCGCAGCAGATCGTAGAAGCTCGTGGCATTACGCACCGGCTCAATGCCTGCCGCTGTCAGTTTTTCCGTGATTTCCTTGGTGGGATTGATGCTGTTCTGGCGCAGATATGCCAACGCTTCCGTGATTGCCGTCTGCTTTTCCGTATAGCGTGCCCAGCGGTCATCCTTTACCAGACCTACCCGGCGTCCCAGCGGTGTCAAACGCTGGTCGGCATTATCCTGCCGCAGCAACAGGCGGTATTCGGCGCGGCTGGTCATGATGCGGTAAGGCTCATTCGTGCCCTTCGTCACCAGATCATCAATAAGCACGCCGATATAGGCTTCACTGCGTTTTAGCACCAGCGGTTCTTCGCCTTTGATCAGCATGGCGGCATTGATACCGGCGATAATACCCTGGGCCGCAGCTTCCTCATAACCGGAGGTGCCATTGGCCTGACCGGCAGAGAAAAAGCCATGGATCTGCTTGAATTCCAGCGTCGGCTTGAGCTGGGTCGGGTCAATGCAATCGTATTCAATGGCGTAACCGGCGCGCATGACCTTGGCATGTTCGAGCCCGGGAATCGTGCGCAAAAATTCCAGCTGCACATCCATGGGCATGGAAGTAGACATGCCCTGCACATAGACCTCATTGGTATGGCGGCCTTCCGGCTCCAAAAAGAGCTGATGGCGTTCCTTGTCCGGGAAGCGCAGGATCTTCGTCTCGATGGACGGGCAGTAGCGGGGGCCGATGCCTTCGATGATGCCATTGGCCATCGGCGCACGCTCCATATTATCCCGCAGGATTTGATGGGTTTCTTCATTCGTATAGGTCAGGTAGCAGGGAATCTGCTCGCGCGTCACTTCATCGCTCATAAAGGAGAAGTTGCGGCATTCCTCATCGCCGGGCTGGATTTCCATCTTGTCGTAGTCCAAGGTCCGGGCATCCACGCGGGCCGGCGTACCGGTCTTGAAGCGCATGAGTTTTACGCCTGCTTCAGCCAGGGAATCGGAGAATTTCATCGCCGCCCGCTGACCTGCAGGGCCGCCGGTATAGGTATGTTCACCGATGATGATGCGGCCTTTGAGATAGGTCCCCGTCGCCATGACGACAGCCTTTGCCTTATAGATTTCGCCGGTTTCCGACTGCACGCCGGTTACCTGGCCATCCTCCACCAGCAGCTTATCGATCAAGAGCTGCTTCACATCGAGGTTTTCCGTGTTCTCGCAGGTTTCCTTCATGGTGAACTGATAGAGCTTCTTGTCGGCCTGGGCACGCAGGGCATGTACGGCCGGGCCTTTGCCGGTGTTCAGCATGCGGAACTGAATGCAGGTCTTATCGGCATTGACGCCCATCTCACCGCCCAGCGCATCGAGTTCCCGCACCAGATGACCTTTGGCCGGGCCACCCACCGAAGGATTGCAGGGCATCAGGGCGATATTGTCCATGGACAGAGTGGTCAGCAAAGTGTTGCAGCCAATGCGGGCCGCCGCCAGTGCCGCTTCAACGCCGGCATGGCCTGCGCCCACCACAATCACATCATATTCCCCGGCAACAAAAACATTCTTTGAATCCATTATCCTTACCCCTTATTTACCAATACAGAATTTGGAAAAAATCTCGTCAATAATATCTTCGCCTACGGTATCGCCCGTGATCTCGCCCAGCGTTTCCCAAGCGGAACGCAGGTCAATGGAAATGAAGTCAAGGCCCAGCCCCGCATCAATAGTCGTGATTGCCGCCGCCAGATGCCGATCTGCATTGCGCAGGAGATTTGCCTGCCGTTCATCGCTGACAAAGGAACCTTCATCCGCCAGGACTTCACCGCCATAGACTTTGGCCTTTATCGCCTCGGTCAGTTTATCCATGCCACTGTAGTCTTTGGTGGAAATCTCGATGACCGGCACTGCGGCTTTGTCTGACAGTTCCTCAGCAGTCACCACTGCAGCCAGATCGCTCTTATTCAGCAGGACGATTGCCTCCTGTCCAGCCAGCAGGGAAATTATTTCCTCATCCTCATGGTCCAGGGGCCGGGAGCCGTCAAACAAGGCCAGCACCAAGGTCGCCTGATCGATCATCCGGCGGGATTTTTCCACGCCGATTCGCTCCACCACATCTTCTGTGGCCCGGATGCCGGCGGTATCGATGATCCGCAGGGGAACGCCGCCCACATTGGCATATTCTTCAATGGAGTCCCGGGTGGTGCCGGGAATATCGGTGACAATGGCCCGTTCTTCCTGCAGCAGGGCATTGAGCAGGCTGGACTTGCCCACATTGGGCTTGCCGACGATGGCCGTCATCAGACCTTCCCGCAGAATACGGCCTGTGCCGGCGGTCCGGAGGAGTTTTTGGATATAGTTGCGCACTTCTACCACTTTTTTGGCAACCTCTTCCATCACGATATCATCCACTTCATCCTCCGGAAAATCAATGGCTGCTTCCAGATGCGCAATCTGTCCCAGAATCTCGTGACGCCACTCTTTTATCTGCCGGGAAAATTGACCGGTCAAATGTCCAGAGGCCATTTTCAGGGTTCTGTCCGTCTTGGCGGTGATGATATCCATAACGGCCTGAGCCTGTGACAAATCAAGACGGCCATTCAGGAAGGCCCGTTTGGTGAATTCTCCGCCCTCTGCCGGTCTGGCACCATAATCATAGGTCAACGCCAGCGCCTTGCGCAGGGGCATCACACCGCCATGGCACTGCAACTCCACCACATCTTCTTTTGTATAAGAATGGGGCGCTTTCATGAGCAGCACTATCGCTTCATCTATGATTCTTCCATCCGCGTCTACAATCCTGCCATACACAGCCCGATGGCTTTCATAACTCGTCAGCTCCCTGCCACTGACAGGCTGAAACAATTTCGCGGCAATCTCGATGGCCTTATCGCCGCTCAGACGGATAATGCCAATGCCCCCTTCGCCCTGGGCCGTGGCAATGGCACTGATGGTATCTCCTTGCATAATCTCACCTACTCATAATAGTAAAAGGGCAGCCTCAATAATGAGACAGCCCTTTCACAGCTCTCTTAGCTAAAATATCAATCTTTAATCTTCGTTGTAACGTTCCTGCTCATCAAAGCCGCGGCGGCGGCGACGACGGCGGGGAACAATCACCACATAACGGCGGGGTTCATCACCAGTACTGTAAGTGCTGACACGGCGGTTGTCCTGCAGAGCCATATGGATGATCTTGCGCTCATGGCGGTTCATTGGTTCCAGATGAACCTCTTCACCGATACGGCAGGCCTTCTCTGCCAAATGGCCGGCCAGACGCATCAGGGTTTCCTCCCGACGGGAGCGATAACCTTCAATATCGATGATGATGCGGACACGGCCTTCCGCCACGCCACGGTTGGCCGTGAGGTTCACGAGATACTGCAGGGAATCCAGGGTCTGGCCATGCTTGCCGATGAGGATCCCCAGATTGTCACCTTCCAGGTTGAATACCACGCCATCCTCAGCCTCACTCTGCTGCCAGGTCACTTCGATATTCATGGCCGCAAAGACATCCCGCAGGAATTTTTCCGCCCGGGCCAGCTGCTCTGTGGCAGAGGGATAATCCTTCACAACTGCATTTTTTTCCTCAGCTGCAGGCACTGCCGTTTTTACCTCAGCTTCAGCCTTTACTTCTTTGACAACTGCTTTTTCCACAACAGTTTCTTTTTTCGTTACTTTGACTTTGGCATCCTTGCCGAAGAAGCCTAAAAAGCCCTTGGAAGGCTCTTCCAGCACTTCATAATCCACATCTACTTCCGTACAGCCCAGCTGCTGCAGAGCAGATTTCAAGGCATCTGCTACGGTTTTACCCGTGGCCTCTACAACGCTTGCCATCAGGCAGCCTCCTTTTTCGGAGCGGTATTGTCACCGCGATACATCCACCACTGCTGGGCAATCTGTACCACATTCATGGTCACCCAGTACAGAACCAGACCGGAGGGGAAGTTGATGCTGATCCAGCCGATGAACAGCGGCATGATGAACATCATCATCTTCATCTGCGGATTGTTGGAATCCGTCGTCGTCATCTTCTGCTGGAGGAATGTAGTCAGCGCAGACAGTATCGGCAGGATATACATCGGATCCGGCTCGGACATACTGGTCATCCAGAGGAAGTACGCAGATTCCGGCGTCGGATAGCTGAAGTTATACAGGGAATAATACATGCCCATGAGGATCGGCATCTGGATCAGCAGCGGCAGGCAGCCAGCCAGCGGATTAACACCAGCATCCTTGTAGAGAGCGCCGATCTTCTGCTGCATGACCTGCGGGTTGTCCTTGTATTTTTCCTGGATCTTCTTCATCTTCGGGGACAGTTCCTGCATGGCCTTCATGGATTTGACCTGCTTAACCGTCAACGGATAAAGGGCCATCTTCACAATGATCGTCAAGAGAATAATCGCCCAACCATAGCTGGCAAAACCTGCTGCGCTGGTTATAGCATAAAGTGTCTCCAGCACAAAGCGCAGAAGACTTTCAATCGGATAAAAAAGCGTACTAAAGAATTCCAATCCATCACGTCCTAATCTGATAAAACATATAGCATCTATGGTACGGGATCATAGCCACCCTTATGGAAGGGATGACAGCGCAGGATGCGCTTCATCGCCAGCCAGCCGCCGCGGCGTGCCCCATATTTTTCGATAGCCTGCCTGGCATATTCCGAACAGGTGGGAATATAACGGCAAGCAGGCGGCTTCAATGGAGAAATGAAATTTTGATAGCCCCAGACCAGCAGGAGTAAAAACCTTTTCACCATAACCGCCCTCATCATAATCAATCTTTTTTGAAGATACCAGCTTTGCGGCCCAGAGAAATAAAGGCCTTCTCCACCACCGGACATTTCACATCCAGCATGGCCTGTCTGCCCACCAGCAGCAGGGCAACCCCCGGACGCAGTTCCTGTTGATGAAGCCTGTAGCTTTCCCGCAAGAGCCGTTTTACCCGGTTGCGCTTCACAGCGCAGCCCAATTTCTTGCCAGCAGCAAAACCTACCCGACCTGCAAGCTCTTCCGACTCAAAGACATAGAGGACAAAATACCGGTTAGCCAGGGATCTTCCCTTGCGGTAAACCCTCTGAAAATCATTGCGGCGCTTGAGCATCCGCCGTCTCGGCAATTCAAACATACCTAAATTCACCAAAATCTATCTGAACATATAAATGAAACTAATCAAAGAAAAAGGTCACTACATAAAGTGACCTTGCTCTACAATTTATGCCGAAAGCTTCTTTCTGCCACGCTGGCGTCTTCTCTTCAAAACGAGACGGCCGCCCTTCGTCTTCATACGCTCACGGAAGCCATGGGTCTTCTTTCTCCAGTGGTTGTTCGGCTGAAAAGTCATTTTCATTCGGTATACACCTCCTTAACCTGTTTTTCTTCTGATTTTCTAATTCGTATAGAAGCAAGGCATCAGAAATTCATAATTATGCCCCGGCAAGGGCTCACCCTCGCACTAGGAATCACTGTAAATTATAGCCTAAGGCATGGGCAGTGTCAATATAATATCCACTGTTTTTTAGGTTGAAAA